>NZ_JBMEMN010000001.1:0-308124 GCF_049310905.1 Gudongella sp. DL1XJH-153 | reverse complement strand
CCGACCACCTCGTTTTTTGAGTCGTCACTCTCCACATTCCTTTTTGTACCTTTCATCATACTGGCCATGATGGCATTTTTGTAATTAGCTAGATGAAATGGAGTGGTAAGAAGTTCCACTTCATCTTCTGTGAGCAGTTCTTTTCTATCATCCTTGTTCCTAATATTATGGATTAGGATGGATTGGTTTGCCAGAAGGGTGATGAGCCACACCACCTCTTCGAGCGCCATTTCAAAGTTATCAGTTTTCATGAGCTTATCGCCCAAATTCTCAAGACCACCATAGCGCTTGGCAATTTCCTTTGTAGCTTTAGTGGTAAGAATCATCTTAAACTCTGTGCCACCAATATCAATGGTGGTACTTCTTTCTTCAGCGGCTTCGTCGATCTTTAATTTTTTATCTGCCATGATCAACCCTCCCATTAAGAAACAACAACAGTGGCCACTGTAGTCGTCACGTTTTCTGCGCCACTAGAGCTTAAGACGCAGTAGTAGTAATAGGTATCTGCCAAAAGGTCCGTTGGAATATCAAAGCTCGCAGAAGTTTCACCGTTGATGATTGTCCCGCCAGTAGAGCTGTCAACGGTGTTTTCATACCACTGATAGGTTACAGGATTTGAGGTGTTTGAATTTGCCACAACAGAGAGGCTTCCAGAAATGCTTCCTGCGGTTACTTCAGTTAAGCTTGCCGGCTCAGTTGTGATGGTTATGGTTGGGGTTACGGCTGTAAAATCTGGTTCATAGACAGACGTAAACCAACTCGTAATCGTTGGTGCTGCTACACCGTTATCACCTTCAGTGACTTCCGCTTTCCAGGGATGCTTATTCTCACCATCCAGCTTGTTTCTTCTAAAAACAGTTCCTTCTATGGTGGGACTGCTAAATGTGATGGAGTCGCCCTTAGTCGCAAGACTTGTGGCGGGAACAGAGAAGATAACCCTGTAGAGCCAAAAGTAGCGATATTTTCCATTGGCCTTCTTGGCACGAAACCCAACTGCCACAGGGCTACCACCATCTTCACTTCTTGAAACCACCACATTGTTGCTGTCAATTTTGCATCCTGTCAAATCCTGTGCTACCAATGATCCGATATCATCAATACCGAGTGTCAGGGCACCACTTTTAAATTCTTTCACCACCTCGCTGGCCCCGTCATCTGCATAGAGAATTGCTTCAATAAGCTCAATACTCAGTTCTGCAGTCATGGCTTTAGCCAGTACTTTAGGGGTACCATAGGTTTCAATGCCGTTTTGATCTTCTGTGATCTTGGCATAATATAAACTATCCAATCCTATCGTTGCCATTTATTCTTCCTCCGTTTCATATTCTTTCATTACATCGATGGCGTAATGATGAAATTTAGTATCATGCTCGTAACCCACATACTGTCTATCCGTGATGGTTATCCCGCCAGATTGCAGGGCTTTAGTCAGTTCCTTTTTACGTTTGTTATAATTCTTCTTTGTAAAAAGGGACAGTCTAGCCTCTGAAACAATCATATAGGCCTCGTTATCCGCGAAGAGATCCAGTCTGTCTGACATAGGCGTAATGACCAGATATTCATCGGGAGGCACATCAGAGAACACTCCTGTTTCCACAGGGATATCAAAGGGAGCCAGTATGAGGTTTAAATCTGCAAGTAAGCTCATAGCTTTTCAATCTCCTTATCCAGTTCTGATTTCATAGTTTCTATGCATGCCTTCCGAGATGCGGATTTTGCTGGCTTCAAGAAGGGCTTAGGTGGCTGACCTGATTTACCGTATTCAAGGATATTTGCAATCTTAGCATTGGCATCTCCATCACCACGAGGTTCATTGAAGCCAACCTTGACATTGAAGTTTCCATTTCGATCTAGCTTAGTGGGAGAGAGGCCCAGGGAAGAAACCAGCTCACCGGTAGAGCGGCTTTTTTCTTTGGTATTATTACCAATAACACCTTTAAGGTTGGATTTGACTTTATCCAGAACAACTTCACCGCCAGCTTCTAAAACTTTCGAGACAATCTCATCGGTCTTATCACCAAGCTTTGAGAGCTTCATCAAGAAATCATCTGGTATACGCATTGTTGCTTTAGCCACTTGGAACCACCTCCTTAGCCAGCACCTCAATATACATCCCGCGGCCTTTCACATCCTCAACAGATGTGATTTCAAATCTCTTATTTCTATGGATGACCACCATAGATGTTGTTATGGTTATGCCAGGGATGTGGCGAAAGCGAAAAAGGTCTGTGGCTTCAGAAAAGGAAGCTCTATTTGCCCACTTCTCATTGCCATGGCGACCTTCACGGTAAGCTCTAACAGAAGCTATAATGTTATCAACTTCAGTTTTAAAGCCTTCGGGATCTTTTATAGTGACGCTCTCAATGATGTCAATAAAGGTATTCATTTTCCCAAAGCTCATGACTACACCTTCCAATCCCGATCAAGCCGCAGCAGGAGATTGACTGTATTCCACACCTGCTGTCCAGCCTGTACATTATCAGAAAAGAAACCACTTGTGCTGCCGTCCCTGGATTCATAAAAGTGGGACGACAGCATAATGATGGCTTGCTGTGTGGTGGCTGGCATACCTGCTTCCATGTAGTGGTTCTCAGGAAGATGCTGATAACTTTCTGCATACCGGGTAGCGGCGGTGATGTACATCTCAAGGAGTTCATCATCAGCCGAATGATCAAGAATAAGATTTGCTTTTACTTTTTCCAGCAGTGTCATACCGCCACCATCCTTTCATTAGTCTGAAATCATAAGCCCTGCAGTCTTAAGTTTGGTGAGAAGGGCATTAAAGTCTGCCAGTAGGCCTGGGATATCTTCAGCGGTACTAGGAGCTTGGTAATCGGCAACTGGTGTCTCAGGTACGACTGGATATGTGGGAACATACAAGATTCCATCTTCATCAATTTTGGCAGGGACTGTGTCCGTTTCAGCTTTTGTGGCAGCTTTGATTCCTCCAAGAGCTGTTTCGGTAGCAATACTGATCTGATGAGGAGAGAGCCCTGTAACAGATGCTCCCTCCTTGATTTCTAGAGTTCCACCAATGACGGTTTTTTCACCACCCTGTTCGGTATAGTTCTTTGTGTTATAACCCATAGGACACCTCCATTACGCTTTCTGCTGAAGCACTTTAATGGCTTCAGGCAGAATCAGTTTTCCATCCACACGCTGAGTGGCAACAAAGCCAACCTGGCCAGTGGCTGCATAGAGCTCATTCAGTCTCTTGAAGACTCTTCCTTGACGATCCGCTACCCAGTAGTAGCCAAAATCACCGAAGATGATGGACTTTGCAGATGCGGCAATGGTAGGAACGTAGGATGAAGTGTAAACAGGTCTGTTCAGAATGGTATCTGGCGTGCCAGCCTGAAGTGAAGGCTGCCAGATATACTGACCCTGACCATCTTTCAGCTTCCTAATTGCCTTAATGGTGGCATCGTTCATAACGAACACGGACTTATTTCTATAAGGCGATTTAAGAGAGTAGAAGAGGTCCAAAATCTCATCAACGGTAATCGCAGTGGCACTTGCAGCGGTTACACCGATTTGGGCTCCACCAGTGGCTGCAAGGATACCTGTAGGCTTTCCAGAACCATCTCCAGTAAAAAAGGCATCTTCTTCCTTGTTTCCGATACGTCTTGCAAACTCTCTAGCGATGTAGTTTTCAAGATTAAACACGCTGTCATTTAGAAGCTCTTCCGATACCTTGATCATGGTACCTAGCTTGTAAGCACCGATAGACACCTGTCCAAAGCTATCATCACTTTCAGGAATAGCACCTTCTTCATCAATCCAAGAAGCAGTTCCTTTGGAAGCCACTACTGGAATCTTACGATCACCAGAAGAAGTGGAGATGACGTTGGCCAGCTTTCTGAAAATATTCTCTTCATCCAAAGCTTCAATAAGGGTACGCTCGAATTCATCCGGTACAAGATAGCCACCTTCAGTGTCAGTACCAATCTGCAGTGCATTCTTAATAACAGGATCGAGTCCTTCACCAGAACGGGTTCTCATGGCATTCCAGAAGGCTTTCTGGTATTCAGCAGAGGCTCTGCCGCCTTTGGATTCCATCCCCTGGAAGATAGGTTTCCCGGTAAGTGGTGTGTTTAAAGGCTTTGAAAGCTCACGGTCCAGTGCTTCTTGCTTTTCCAGTCGATCAATTTCCTTACCAAGGGCAACCACATCCGCTTCCATTTTTTCATAGGTTGCAGTGTCTTCAGCAGATACGATACCATCTGTACCTCTTTTGGTATCGAGGAATGCTTTAGCAGCTTCCCAGGATTTTGCTCTTTTTTCACGCAGTTCAAGAATTTTATTCATAGTGTTTTCCTCCTAAAATTTAGTGTTGAATCAAAGAAAGCCGCTTTTCTAGCGACTCAATTGGGGTGCCAGTATTCTCTTTTTCTAGTTTGGGTTTTACCTTATCCAGTAGAGAGTTGGTAACAGCTCTGCGGCTAAAGGCATAGGTAAAGTCTTCGGTCTGATTTCTTTTCTTTTCGTCCTCCAAGATGCCATCCGCAAAACCAAGCTCGATGGCCTTCTTTGCATTGAGCCAGGTTTCTGCATCCATAAGATGGGAGAGCTTTGTTCTTGACTGGCCTGTCTTGATTTCATAGGCATTGATGATGCTCTCCTTAACTTCAGAAAGCATAGCGATGGCTTTTTTCATTTCCTCGCTGTCCCCAATGGCCACTGTAAGGGGGTTATGGACCATCATGAGGGCAGTTGGTGCCATAAGCACCGTTGTCCCCGCCATGGCGATGACTGAGGCGGCTGAGGCTGCAATACCGTCAATCTTTACGGTAACAGTACCCTTGTAATCCATCAGCATGGCGTAAATCTGACTAGCAGCAATGCAATCACCTCCTGGAGAATTGAGCCAAATAACTATGTCACCCTCACCGGCAGTAAGCTCTGCTTTAAATGCCTTAGGGGTGACATCATCGTCAAACCATGAGTCTTCGGCAATAACGCCGTCTAGATATAGTGTTCGGACGCCAGTGTTTTCATCACGCGCCCAGTTCCAAAACTTCTTCATTTAGGTTCCTCCGTTTCTTTGATATTTGCGAACGCGCCTGCGTCCTGTAATTTTGTCATTGCGCCGTTGATGAGGTAGAGGTCGCCACCAAAGGATTCTGGAATTCTATCCAGATTTTCTAGCTCTCTGATATCATTGGCGCTCATCCAGCCATTCTGCCGGGCAGTAGCATAGCCACTCATACGACTTACATAGTCACCACGCAGAAGGCCATCCACATTAAACTTGATAAAGATATTAGGCTTCTCACTTTCCATTAGCAGCGCTCTACACATGGACTGTTCCCAGCGGACCACCCAAGGGTCGAGGGTGTATTTTACAAACTCCAGTGATTGCTGTTCGATGTTACTAAAGGATGACTTCTCTAGATCAGCAAGCATATGAGGGGGCACTCTAAAGATACGAGCGATCTCATTGATCTGGAACTTTCTGGTTTCTAGGAACTGAGCCTGTTCAGGAGAAATACCAATAGGCTGATACTTCATACCTTCCTCAAGGACAGCCACCCGGTGGGCATTACCACTTCCTTGATAAGCTGCATTCCAGGATTCTTTAATCTTCTGAGGATCCTTGATAGTACCGGGGTGTTCAAGGACGCCTCCCGGTGAAGCCCCATTAGCAAAAAACTTAGCTCCATATTCTTCCGTGGCTATAGCAAGTCCCACAGCATTTTTCGCCATGGCTATGGGTGAATAGCCTACCAGCCCGTCAAAGCCAAGTCCTGGGATATGAAGGACGTCTGATGGTGATAGATACACCTGATGTTCTCTACCAAGAGAAGGGACATCCTCATTGCCACGCTGATACATATAGAAAAGCCGACCACTTGAATCGCGATCGACTGTCATTTTGTTTGGCATGAGTGGATAGAGAGATATCACTTCACCTCGTGCATTTCTAATAATCTGAGCATAGGCATTTCCCCATAATAAAAGATGACTCATCAGCGTTTCTCTAAACGCAAAGGAAGTCATCTCAGGATTTGGTTCATCGTGGAGCAACTTGTAAAGTGGGTGTTTTAGGTTTTTCTCCTTACCGCCAGCATCATTGTATTTGTAGACATGAAGGGGTAGACCAGCTAGCGTCTCGGATAAGATTCTCACGCAGCTGTACACTGCGGTCATTTGCATGGCAGTCTGCTCATTGACCGGTTTTCCAGCACTGGTGCTTCCAAAAAAGAAGCTGTAGCGGCTGCCACCTAGAGTGTCTTTAGGCTTATCACGCGCTTTGAATATCCCTTGCAATATTCCCATGGACTTCAACCTCCTAAAAATGTGTAGTATTTTTGTAAAGTTATAGACAAAATCAAAAGCTTATGTTACTATATTTCTAAGGTTAGATATTTAACCTTAGAAATATAATTTAATGGAGGGTTATTATGTTGAAAACTTTCAATGACTATTTATCTGAAACGCCGCGTTTCAAAAACATTTGTGATACTCCCGAGTTTAAGTTCATTTATGAGTCTATACTTTGCGAGGAAAACATGATAATCAAAATGGTAGAAGCAGCCGAACATTCTATATCACCTGTTTCTATCCCAGCAAGAGATATAGAAACCTATATCGACAGTATTAATAACCAAGCTGTTACACTTGATCGAACAATAAATGAAAAAGTAGCAGACTTGAATCGTCAAGCCATAGGCACAATGGTTGCTCACATTCTAAATCAATTTGGATATGAAAAGAAAAAAGGACAAAACAGACCAATTCCAATTGATTATAAAGGAAAGCACCTGTCCACGGGAGCAACATACGATAAGACAGGCAGCGCTTCTATGCAAGTAATTAAACGTATTGCTGAAGTATAACTAAAAAACAAGCAGACCACGCTCATCATAAACAGAATTACCAGATTCTCCTCCACAGCGGATTGCTCGGTCTAGGGCCATGATGGTGGCTATAGCACCGTCAATTTTCTCTGTGGATTTTTCTTTATCTGCTTTAATGTTTCCAGCAGGGTCAGTTCTAATAAAAATATTGTCCATCATCCAGCGGAGAACAGGATGACCCCCATGAGCTATCTTTTCTTCCAATGTCAGCTTCATCAACTCCTTAGTCGGAGGAGACATATCTTTGAAGCCCTGTCCAAAAGGGACAACGGTGAAACCTAGATTTTCTAGGTTCTGTGTCATCTGAACTGCTCCCCAGCGGTCAAAGGCAATTTCGCGGATGTTATATTTCATCCCAAGCTCCTCAATGAATGTCTCAATGAATCCGTAGTGCACCACATTACCTTCGGTAGTTAAAAGGAAGCCTTGTTTTTCCCAAACATCATAATTCACGTGATCTCGCCTAACTCTAAGATCTATGCTGTCTTCTGGTATCCAGAAGTATGGAAGAACCACATACTTGTCATCTTCATCCTGTGGAGGGAAGACCAGAACGAAGGCTGTAATGTCAGTGGAAGAGGAAAGGTCCAGTCCACCATAGCAGACGCGACCTTTAAGTTCTTCAGGATTAACTGGAAAAGCACAGGCATCCCATTTATCCATTGGCATCCAGCGAATAGCCTGCTTAACCCACTGATTTAGTCGTAGTTGCCTGAAGCTGTTTTCTTCAGCAGGGTTTTGTCTTGCTGACTCATAAGCCATTTTTACTTTATCCATGCTGACAGTGATGCCAAGGGACGGGTTTGCTTTCTTCCAGACCTTTGGATCGGACCAGTCATCTTCAAGATCTGCGCCATAAATGACGGGGTAGAAGGTAGGATCGTTCTTTCTTCCTGCCATGATATCCAGTGCTTTTTGATGAACCTCCCAGCAGATACTGTTTTGATTATCTCCAGCAGTGGTGATTAGAAAGTACAAGGGCTGCATCCGGGCATCACCACTACCTTTGGTCATAACATCATAGAGCTTTCTATTTGGTTGGGTATGAAGTTCATCAAATACAACGCCATGGGTATTAAAGCCGTGTTTGTTTCCAACATCGGCAGAAAGCACCTGATAGATGCTTCCAGTGGGTTGATAGATCAGTCTTTTCTGTGAGTCCAGAATCTTTACCCGCTTGGATAAGGCAGGGCACATACGAACCATGTCCGCTGCCACATTAAAAACGATAGAGGCTTGGTTACGATCTGCAGCGCAGCCATAAACCTCAGCACGTTCTTCGTTATCTCCACAGGTTAAGAGCAGGGCAACAGCCGCCGCAAGCTCACTTTTTCCCATCTTCTTTGGTATCTCTACATAAGCAGTATTAAATTGGCGATAACCATTTGGTTTTATGGTTCCAAATAAATCCCTGATGATTTGCTCTTGCCAATCTATCAGTTCAAAGGGCTTTCCTGCCCAGGTTCCTTTGGTGTGGGAGAGGCATTCAATAAAACCTACTGCATAGTCCGCCATCTCCTTACTGTAATGGGAATCTTTCGCCATATAAGAGGTTGGTTTATACTTCTTTAGTTTTCGGATATGCGGACACCTCCTTTAAAAAGACATAAAAAATAGACCATAAGGTCTTCTGTAACGAGGAAAAGAGCTATATAGCCCTGTTCCAATGTGCGTGTTATCTTGTTGTTAATTGTATTCCTTCATGAGTATTTCAAGTGCAGCTTGCGCATTGGCGTCGATGGGTTCAATGTCCCAGCCTCTATCAAAGTTTGCAATGATCTGGGCATCACGCTTTAGCATCAGTTTTGATATTCTACCCTCATCAATGCCGTAAGGGGATCCTAAGTCAAAGCTTTTAATCCAGTAATGAATGGTTTTATTTTCGACTTCGATTTTACCTTTTCTCCACATGGTCTAATCCCCCCTTAAATCCTAACCAAGATTGCTGGTAGAATTTGCTTTTCGCCGGTCTGCCAGTCGGTGTAGCTTGTCTTAACCTTGGTAAGTCCGTCCATCCTGCAACCGTGTTTTTCAAATTCGACAAGGGTTGCGATCAGCCCTGAGAAGGTGCTTGAAATGGTGATGTGGTCAATTCCGTAGGCTCTGCAGGCTTTAACAATGGGTTCAATGTCGTAATCCCAAATGACCTCAGAAAAGTCGATGGTGTCGTTTCCTGCTTCCTTGCTTCTTTCGTAGGCCCAGTACATGGTGCTGTTGATTCCAGACTCCTTAAAGTTTGCGCCGGTTGCTTTGGCTTCTTCAAATGCTTTGATTTCTTTCATGTTCTCATCCTCCATTTAGTGTGGTTTTGTTTTGGTATTACATATATCACTCTAAACGAGAATAATAGCAAGTCATTTCTGTAGTAATAGAGCAGGTTTCTGGCCTAGAGGCTAATCTTCAATCCCACAGTAGCGTGGATAGTCATAGCCTTCAGGATTGGTGAGTATCTTTTCACCGGTGTCTTTGTTAATGACCCTAATGCATCGAAGCTCACCTTTTTCGTTGGTCCCACCATCTGACTTCTTGATCCAGGGCTGATTCTCTAGAAAATCACTGGTGAACTTCTTAAACTCTGAATCACTGAGTTCAACTTCTCGAATCACGGTGTAATCAGAACCAATGACGCCATCTTCCTTTGCCTCTTCAGTTGCTTCTTTTAGTTCCTTAAGGTTGTAGAACTTTCGACCAAATAATGCCTTCATTGCTATGCATCCTCCCTGGATTTTTCATCGATGACCTTGCAGGAATCAATGCCGGAAACCACATTCAAGCTGCTGCCGTTGTCCCACTGAACCATGATGGAACCTGTGTCATCCACGCCCCACACGGTGCCTTTTGTACCCGTCGGAGGTGCTTGCACATCATCCATCCAAAGGAGCTGGACTCTGGCGCCAGTGGGGTACTGCTTGCGTAGGTGGGCCAGTCTTTCTTTACTGATCGGTTTCACTTGGAGCACCTCCTTTGAAAGCACTGCTGCCGGATAGGTTTTGAAGGAGAATCTTTCTATGGGTTTTGAATTCTTCTCCAATAAATCCGAGGCGGAGAAGGAGGCAGCGGAATGCGTATTTTTCATTATCGACTTCTTTTTCTTTTACAGTGATTCTCTTTTGGGTTTTCGCCATCTCACAAAGCTTTGTAATGAACTGGGAGTAGGCTTTTATCTCCTCTGGATTTGGCAGTTTTGAAAACCAAGGGAAGCTAATTCGTTCTTCGTCGGCTTCAATGGGAAGGGCATCTACATTCAAAGCTTTCTTAATGAGGTTGCCTTTTGCATCTAGAAGTTTGGCTAGCTTTTCCAGGTCTTCATCGGAGAGGGAGTCTTTTGGAATCTGGATGATGAGTCCAGTTTCTTCAGGTTCCGTTTCAGCCTGAGCTGGTTCATCCATCTCAGCTTCAAACCCTGCCTCTTGTAGCTTTTTCATCAGCGACTTGATATCATCCTGACCCACTTTGGTGTCAAAGGTTAGCTCTCCGTCTTTTCCAATGTGGTAAGGTCCGACCTGGTAAGCGCAGGATGGAACACCCAGGTATTTTGAGGGAACCTCTGTGATTTCGCTGATGAGCTTCACCAGCTTTTTACGTTCGTTACCGGTTACGTTGTAATTGATTTTCATGGTATTGACCTCCTTGTTTTTTGCTTACTACATATATCACTCTAAGTGATGTTAATAGCAAGTCTATCTTTCAATAGTTGTGTTATTTATTTTCAGGGAGGTCACTGTAGCGATATTCTTTGCCGCCACGCAGGAGATAAACGTCATCTGCTGATTCAACGTTAGAAATGAACCGTTCAACTATAACATCACAAAACTTCTCATCAAGCTCAATGGTGTGACAGATCCGCTGGGTCTGATCGCAGGCAATAAGCGTACTACCAGAGCCGCCAAATGGATCTAGGACAACGCAGTTACTGAGACTTGAGTTAAGAATCGGGTGGGCCACAAGAGCCACCGGCTTCATTGTTGGATGAGAGCCATTCTTCTTCGGTTTTTCAAATTCCCAGATAGTCGTTTGCTTCCGATCAGCGTACCAGTTGTGCTTACCTTTTTTCTTCCACCCAAAGAGTACTGGTTCATGCTGCCACTGGTAAGGAGACCTACCAAGGACCAGGGATTGCTTTTTCCAGATACAGGTGCCGGAGAGGTAGAAGCCAGCTTCAGAGAATGCCTTTCTGAAGTTAAGCCCTTCCGTATCTGCATGGAAGACATAGATGGAGGAGTCCTGGGTCATGACAGCTTCCGTATTGGTGAATGCCGCCAGCAAGAATTCATAGAATGCAGAATCCCCCATATTGTCGTTTTTGATTTTACCGGCAGAGCCTTCATAGTTTACATTGTAAGGGGGATCTGTCACCACTAGGTTTGCCAGCTTTCCATCCATGAGTAGCGTGAAGGTTTCTGCCTTTGTAGAATCACCACAGACCAGTCTATGGGGACCAAGCTTCCAGACGTCACCGAGTTTTGTCATTGCGGGTTTTTCCAGCTCTGCATCCACATCAAACTCATCATCCTGGATGCCTTCCTTCAAGGAATCCTTAAACAGGTCATCCAGTTCAGAGGGATCAAAACCAGTAAGGGAGACATCAAAATCAGCACCTTGTAGATCAGCAATGAGTAGGGCCAGTTTATCCTTATCCCAGTCGCCGCTGATTTTATTTAGGGCAATGTTGAGTGCTTTTTCTTTATCTTCATCCATCTCGATGACGACACACTCAACTTCGGTCATTCCTAAATCCAGGAGAACTTTTAATCTCTGGTGGCCACCTACAACCCTTCCTGTTGTCTTGTTCCAGATGACTGGTTCTACATAACCAAACTGCTCAATGGAGCGTTTGAGTTTATCGTATTCAGCATCTCCAGGTTTTAAATCCTTACGCGGATTATAGTCAGCGGGAAGTAAGAGCTTAGTTTTCAGTTTTTCAATCTTCATATCTTTCCGCCACCTTTCTTAAATTTAAATTGAAATCCACGTTCTCCCAAGGGAAGAGTGAGGAGTTGAAATGTCCGTATGTTGCTGTATCGGAGTAGATTGCATTTCGAAGACGCAGCTTTTCAATGATGGCAGCTGGACGTAAGTTAAATATCTCTTTTACCAGTTCACTTAAATCCTCGTCATTGATTTTCCCTGTGCCAAAGGATGTCACATTTACTGAAACTGGATTTGCTTTTCCGATGGCATAAGAAATAGCGACCTCGCATTTATCAGCAAGCCCGCTCCAAACAATATTCTTAGCAATGTACCTGGCCATATAGGCACCGCTTCTATCAACCTTAGTTGGATCCTTTCCGCAGAGTGCGCCGCCACCATGAGAAGCCAGACCACCATAGGTATCTACCATGATCTTTCTTCCAGTCAGTCCGGTATCAGCAGCTGGGCCACCTTCAACAAACCTGCCTGATGGGTTGATGAGTATTTCAGTGTCATCATCCAGTGGGAAGTCCTCAAAGCACTGCCAGAGCACGTTGTTTAAGATATCTGATTCTAGCTGCTTTTGGGTTTTATCATCGTGGTGCTGAACAGAAACTACCACAGTCTTAACGCGGATAGGTTTATCCCCATCATACTCAACGGTAACTTGTGCTTTGCCATCTGGCAGGATGCCCTTGATGATTTTTCCTTTGCGACATTCATCAATACGCTTTACGATTCTATGAGAGAGAAGTAAAGGTAGCGGAAGAAGTTCACGGGTTTCGTTGGTAGCATATCCATATACAGTGCCTTGATCACCAGCACCGATGGAACCGTATGGATCAACTATTCCATTTCTTGCTTCGAGTGCTGTGTCTACACCAGCAGCTATATCTACACTTTGGTGATGTACAAACACAAATACTGTAAATTTCCATGGATTATATCCTACCTCGCGAAGTACATTTTTTACAATGAGGCGGATGTTAATTTTTTCGCTGCAGGTGATCTCGCCCGCTACGATGATTTTACCTTTAGTAGCCATGACCTCACAGGCCACACGTGAAGCTTTGTCTCTACGAAGGCAAGCATCCAATATGCTATCAGCGATTAAATCAGAAAGCTTATCAGGATGTCCTTTGCAGACACTTTCTGCGGTTCTGTAGTTTTTACTCATATCATTATCTCCAATCAATTTTTATTTGCCTCTTCGAGCAGAAAGAAGTCTTTCCATCACATCATCCTGCGGATTTGCTCCTTTGTAATCGCCAGTACAGTTTTCTTTTACGATCTGGAATATTTCAAACCATAGACGATTGGTTTGGTTCATGTAGTTTTGTCCCATGGATACATAAGGACTTTGAATGGCATTTCCTGTGGTGGGGTGCTTAGCAAGAAAACCATATTCAGTAATAGCTTCTTCACATTGAATCCACCTGGCAACACTCATGGAATACCTTTCAAGGAGCTGTGGAGAAACCAGAGCAGCGCAGCCACGCTTATCCAGCCACTGCCATGTGGCTTTGTAGATTTCACCAGCCACCAGAGCTTTACCATCTTTTTGAATGGCCTCAAGCATCTTATTTGGTTCAGGCATTTCTTGTCCCTCAAGATCTGCCGTATCGGAAAACTCCATGACCGTCAGTTTCCTGCCACCAAGGTTCCCTTCGGCTATTTTGTCAGCCAGAGGTTTCTTTTTTGCCCCTGCACCAACACGAGCGCCACCTCTGTTCGTACCGTCTTTTGCCAATGATCACACCTCCTTTACAAAGTGGGGGCTATACCCCCGTTTGAATCTGCGTTTTTTAACACGACACCCCAGGCCGCTGTCCGAATTAAAAAGTCCTAGGGATTTTACCTCCCCCAGCGGTCACCACTCTCAGCAGTGATCTTTGAGTGACATGACTTACAAAGGGCCATCAGGTTACTTGTTTCATTGCCGCCGCCTTTGGAGAGAGGGAGGATGTGGTGGACTTCTTCAGCAGCTTTAATTCGTCCGTTCTTATCACACTCCTCACAAAGAGGATGGGCTTTGATGTAGCGATCCCTGATACGTTTCCAGGATCTGCCGTAGCGTTTATTGGATGCAGGGTCTCTCTGGTACTTGTTGTAGCGTTTGGTTACCACCTTCTTGTGCTCAGCGCAGTACTCTCCGCTGTCTGCAAGCCGACCGCAACCTGGGTAAGCACAAGGACGCTTAGGCTTATATGGCATGGGTTCACCTCCTTTTGGGCATAAGAAAAGCCCTCATGGGGTGTTCCCAAGAAGGCTTGTTTACATTGTGGCTCACTTTATATATAAGCACACATCGTAGGTATCATTCTATGTTATTTAGTATCCAACTAATCAAAGATACCGGTTTTTAATAGGATTTCTTTGTGGGGCTTACATTCCTTGCAGACATAGTGTCTGTCCCGGAGATAGTTTAAGGATCTTACTTCATCACCACAGAAGCGGCAGTGGGGGAAGTAGTAGGTCATCCTTCCAGCTTTTGAGATTCTGATGTTGTCTTCTTTAGCTTCACGGTAGCTCATTTTTAGTAACCTCCATTTTACATATAATCACATTGGTAGAGTATCATTCTATGGTTTTAGGTATCCTGGTTTAAAATCTTACTGCAAACTTCCAAAGCAGCGTTATGCATTTTGTAGAGATGGTGGATGGTGTAACACATATCCACTGCGATCTTTTCCCAGGTTAGAAAACAAAGGTAGCGCTTCTCAAGAAGCGTCTGGTACTCAGAGTTTTCTATGGACTTGATGATGGTCATGATTTCACGTTTCGAATCTACAAGACTAATGATGTCCTGATTGATTTCTTCCTGCAGGTCGATGATTCTTGCAATCACATCAGCCATTGTGGATGTTGAACGGTTCGGATTTCTTGGCATTGCACTCAAAGTCGATGTGGCTCTTGTGGCCAGTGCATTTAAAGATTCCAATTGTTCAAACTTACTACGGATTCGATGGTCAATGCGATAAGCTTTTGAGAAGTACTCTCTTGCGTTTTGTTTATTCATATCAGCCCTCCGAATATTTTAGATTTCACTCGGATTGGCGAGGATTGTCATAGGTTGTCTTAGATTTTCAGATCTGCCTTTACAGCATTGATGAGTGCAGCTTGGGTGCTGTTCTTTTCTCTTAGTGCTTTAAGAATACGTCCATCGATGGTGTCTTTGGTAATGATGTGTTGAACAATAACGGTATTTTCTGTTTGCCCTTGTCTCCATAGACGGGCATTGGTTTGCTGGTAAAGTTCCAAGCTCCAGGTCAGACCAAACCAAATGAGAGTGGAGCCGCCTTGTTGAAGGTTCAGACCATGTCCTGCAGAAGCGGGGTGTATTAAAGCTACTGGTAATTCACCGTTGTTCCAGCTCCGAATACTTTCAGAAGAATCAAGGCGAGAGAACTTTATTTTATTGTGCTGCAGCCTTTCTGTGATACGCTCGAGGTCATGCCTAAACCAGTAGGCAACCAGGATGGGCTTACCATTAGCGGCTTCAATGAGATCTTCTAATGCATCAAGCTTTCTGTCATGGATCCGCATAATCTCTTGGGTATCGGAATAGACAGCTCCATTGGCCATTTGAGACAGTTTACCTGAAAGAGAAGCAGCATTGGCTGCGGTGATATCTCCACCAGGAAGCTGAAGGACCAGATCACGCCTTAATTCTTCATAGCGTTTACGCTCTGGTTCTGAAAGCTTTACTGGATACTCTGAACTAATGAGTTCTGGCATCTTCAAATGGTCAGTGGACTTCATGGATATGGTAATGTCTGAAATCTGTCGGTAGATGGCATCCTCTGCAAAGGGTAGAGGTTTGTAACTAAAGATGATCTGGCCATTACGCTTATCTGGGATAAAGTAGTCATCTCGATACTTACCAATAAATCTTCCCAGGCGTTTACCCATATCCAAAAGCCTAAACTCAGCCCATAGATCCATGAGTCCGTTTCCTGTAGGAGTACCAGTTAAACCCACCATTCGCTTAATGCGTGGACGAACTTTCATCAGGGCTTTAAATCTCTTAGCCTTGTGATTCTTAAAGGATGAAAGCTCGTCGATGATCACCATGTCATAGTTAAAAGGGATACCGCTGTCTTCCACAAGCCACTGGACATTTTCTCTGTTGATGATGTAGATATCCGCTTTTTTCAAAAGTGCAGCTTTTCTTTCTGATTCAGTGCCAACAGCCACAGACCAGATGAGATGATCTAGGTGTGACCATTTCTCCAGTTCTTGGGGCCAGGTGTCTCTTGCCACACGAAGAGGTGCAACCACCAAAACTTTATGAACCTTAAAACTGTCAAAGAGTAAATTGCTTATGGAGGTGAGGGTCAGCACAGTTTTTCCTAACCCAAGCCCATATCAAGAAATATGGCAGCAATAGGATTATTTTCGATGTAGGCACTTGCATATTGCTGATAATCATGTGGTATGAACTTCATTTGGCATCACCTCCCATGTCGGATAATATTGTCTTTATTCCTGCTACACTATCAAGCACATAAACCTTGAATCCAAGATCGCGAAGGAGCTTATGTCTTGCCAGTTGTAAAGGTCGAGGTTTCTTCCCAGGTGCTTTGACTTCAACAAAGGTGATTCTGCATCCGGGAAGAAGGATTAATCTATCAGGCATGCCATCAAAACCTGGACTGATAAACTTTGGTGCAATGCCTCCCAGCTCTTTCACTGCTTTTACTAGTTTTTGTTCGATGATTTTTTCAGTCACTTTTTTACCTCCCATCTGACACAAGAAACACAAATTCACAAGCGTTCCCCTATATTTACTAACGCGCGTGTACGTGCACAGGTATTTCCTATCTACTTTTAAGAAAAAGCATTTTGAATATAAGGGAAAAACTTGTGTTGTGTCGTGTTCTTTATCCGCCATATTGATAAAGTCGCTGTCTACCATATATGGGCAAACGCCTGATACTGCTGGTTCGTTCCCAACCTGGAATTTGAGCCATGAGTGCTGCAATCTGATAACTATCCGTGGTTTTCAGTTCTGAGAGGTTGCGATTGAAGCATTCACACCATATTTCAGCATTGCTTACAGAGGTTCGAGCAACAGTACCTGCATGCACTGGCCTGCCAAATTCGGTCCCACTTAGGTAATTTCTGCGGGCAAACAAGTCCATACTATCCCAGTCATCTGGAAGTAAGGTATTCAGGTACTCTTCAACCATGCCAACACGCTCATCAGCCTCCATGGCACCCTTCTGGGCCTTTTCAGCCTCTTCTAAAATGTCACCCTCCAGATATAGCTTTTCGCCTGAGATCCATATTTCTTTTGCTTCAGCCCAGAACTGCTGCCTGTATTCTTCCGTAAAGCTCCATGTCTTTTTTTGCTTTTTCTGATGTACCTTGATGATCCAAAAGCGGCGATTACCTGTAATGTCACGCAAATATCCACGTTCTCCATTTACCGTTGCAATGACGATACATTGTCTAGGATGGCTTTCCACAACTCTGCCATAGGAAGGTCTGTATTTATCATCTGAGGTTGAGAGGAAGGCTTTTACTTTTTCAATATCGGCTTTCTTCATACCAGCAAGTTCACCGATCTCAACCACCCAAAATCCCTGAAGTTTTTCAGCACCGGACTTGTCATCCATATCCGTAAGGGATAAGGTTTCAGAATAGAAGTCTGCTGTTACCAGGTCTTTCAAAATTGTGCTTTTACCAATCCCCTGATCGCCATCAAGCACAGGAACGCAGTCAAACTTAATTCCTGGAACATATATCCGGGCAACCGCCGCTGCAAAGGTCTTTCTAGTCACTGTGCGTATATACTCAGTGTCATCAGCCTGAAGATATTTGATGAAAACATCCTCCACACGCTTTACTCCGTCCCATTCAGGTAGAGAATCAAGGTAATCCCTTATGGGATGAAATCTCCTATCATCAGCAACCTTGGTAAAGGCAACATCGTGGTTTCTGCTTGAGAACGGAAGGTAGCGAATATCCATAATGGACTTAAGCTGGGCTGTGTCGGCATCTCTCCAAAACACGTTACCTTCAGGTCTTTCCCAGGGTAGTGGTCCTGTGACCTGGATACGGTTTGATAACTCGTTAAATGCAAAGTTCTTAAAATCAGGATCATGATTAAGGATGAGATTTAAGTTGTATACGCTGTTTTCGAGCACTTGACTTCGAGGCTGATACTTCAGTTTTTCTTTCCAGTTGTCACCAAGATCTGTAAAGTCCACTTCAGCTTCTACGAGTTTTTCATTGGTAGCAAAGACTTTCACCTCATCAATCTTCATGACGAAATCACACATACTCTTGAAGGACTTCTTAGCATCGTCATCACCAAACTTATGGATACGGACGATGTCAAAGGCATTGCATAATTTTAGATATGCTGGGTCCTTGGCATGATGGCTGTATACGAACTTGCCACCTTCCTTAATTTCAACACCTGCCATACTGCTTGATTCTATGAAATGATAGCGGTCCTCATTTCCTGTTGGCTCGTAGATATCTGATAAAAAAGCATCGATCGCTTTTGTGATGGGGAAGTAGACTCTATTGAAAAGCCCGACAACGCCCTCCTTTTCAAGAGGATCCTGCACCTTCTGCTGCGATACTGTATTTGCCTTGCTCTCCCTTGATGAAGTCGGAAGTCTTGTGGGATCAGTCCATTCGGGATGATCCTTTAAGATTTCATCTGGATTAAGCCAGTCCTTATCCACTTCCTTATAAATAAAGTTTCCGTTGGATGGCGTGCTTGGCCAATACATCAGCTGGTTTGGTAGGTAGGAGCATTCATCGAAATAATCCATACCGAGCATCTGTGCAAGATACCTTGATACTGCTACAAACTCCTCAGGGGTCACATCCCTTGTAAGAGGCAAGATAATACGCACTCTCGGATTTTCTTCAGTACTGCTATGGGTGGAGTAAAGAACTGAGGTATACTGGGCATTCGATTCATAGTTTTCAAGAAACTCTTTATCAATGCGGTCACCATCTAAGGCAATCATTGAGCGGAGCTCCACGGTATCAATTTTTCTGCGACCGCCTTTTAGAACACCTGCAACAAAGCCCCCATGGTCTTTTGCATCATCCTTCTGAGCCTTGCTGAACTTGGCATATTCTTCGGCTGATTCTGTTGTTCGGATTGGAGTTTTCAATCTCTCTTTTAGTGCGTCAAATGTTATTTCTTTATTGACCCACTTCTTTGCCTGGCGGCTGTTACCGTAGGCAATGGCTAGCTTTCTCACTTTAATAACCTCCCTTCGTACGAGGTCTTTCTCCATGTTCAAATCTGGCCTGTCTTGCAGCACGATAGGCTTTCTCAGTTGCTCTAGAATCCATATCACAAAGATAGTTACTATCATCACCGAAGAGTTCAAATTTTCCTTTATGGTTTATCCCAGGATAGGCCGCAAAATAGTCCCCATCGATAGTATTAAAGTTATATTTATTGGGCCAATTGCCGTTATCATTGTAAGCTTCATTTTCTATGGACCATAATATGTCATCAATATCTGCACCACTTGGAATATTCCCAACCACAAGGATGGCTGTCTGGGACTTACCGTAAGTATCAGGATCATCTTTTCCCAGCTCATAAAAACGGTTGATTTTATCTGCATCAGCATCGGTCATCTGACCCTTGACCTCAACGTAAAGATCGCCACCAGATCTGCCGTCTACGCCGTGAAGAAGAAAGTCTGGAAGATAGGTCAACCCATTTCCAAGGTTATATCCTTCAGGTTCATACTCGTAATCAATACCACAAAAATCGAAGAATACTGCCCAGCGGGCCTCAAGCCTTGACCTGAAGAGGTAGCCTTTGTATTCAGTTTGTATTGCTTTTATCTTTTTCATAAATCTAAATGACCTCCTTACACTGAGATGAAAAGTAGCGGATTGTATAGTTCTTGCGTTTTGCCCAGTTAATCTCTGCTCTCATGCCGGAGGAAATGTGGCTTCCAAACACCCAAACCTCGGAGCACTTTGACATCAGTACATTTCCAAAGAACAAACCAAGTTCTCGTTCATCAGGATCACTGTCATCAAGAAACTGAGTGAAAAGAAGATGCGGAGCGATGGGGATATATCCCATCACCACCGCGAACCTGCTATAGCGTCTGGCAGAATCCGTGTTACTTTCAATATCACCGGAATAGGGTGAGCAGATATACACAAGAGGCCGGAAGGCTCTGGCAGCCTTTTCTCTTTGTTCGATCTTAGTTAAGGCATCATAAGCAGTGGGGTCGTAGTAACCTTCTGCGTTGAATTTATCAATTCCCATTAGTAGAACCTCCCTTTATGCTGGCCTATCGGAAATCTTCATCTTGTACCATTCCAGGTATCGCTTGCGCTGTTCATAGTCTGGAACAGAGAGAAGTAGTCCGATATCAACTTTTTGAAGTGTCTCGAGCATTTTAACTTGGTCATCGGTTAGGTATGGACGGATGCTAGTGCCTTTTTCAAGACCATATTTTTGTCTGATTTGCTTGGCAGACATCCCTGTTACAATGCGGTTTATCATGTCGCATTCATTGCTGAAGTGATAAGGTTTGGGTTTTTCGTGAAGTAGCTTTATGTTTTCGGTCAGTAGAGGGAAATCCTTACGAGCTGTAACCAAAGTTGTGATGAACTCTTCCATTGCGTTGAAGCGTTTGATGTAAATCTCTTTGAATCGCATTGCCTTTTGACCTGTGTATCCCATAACAAGCATTGTAAAACCATCGCGAGTCATCATATAACAAGGTAGCTTTCTTCCTGTACTATCCTTGTAATAGGAGAGCTCATAATTGGATTCAATGAAATCTTTACTCAATCCAGAATTGGAGTCAGTGATTTTGGATATATCACGAAGTACATGGAAGTGTTCTTTTTCAAAGTGGTTTGCTACAAATAAACTATCTGCCCAAGCAATATCCCGAGCATCAGCAAATATACCGTATTTGTCTTTTGGAATTAATTCTTTCATTAGAATTCCTCCAATCTTGACTTACTGCACTCAGGACAGAAGATCGAAGTTCCATAAAGGTCGCTTTCTCCATCACAAAATAATTCTGAGATGTCCACACAGATTTCAACACCGCAATCTGGGCAGGTGGTAAAGACATTGTCATCATGGATTTCTACCTTGATTTCCAATGTGTCGTTGATTGATTCTTTTACATAAAACATATTCATTACCTCCATTTCTTGAAGGCTTAAGTGCCTTCTACTGTTCACAGGACAGAAACCTCCCCTGTGAGTAGTAAAAGGACTAATCTTTTTTATAGAAATTAGTTTCATAACCATCTGCCCTCATTAAGAGCCCTTTTGCCCAAGGCGGGGTATGGCTCATTTGATTGCAAATAGTTTCAGTGGATGTTTCCATACCAGCTTCGATGACAATTTCATCATGTACATGAATGACGATGTTGTAATCCTTGAGAGCTTGCATGGAATAACATAGAAGATCACGACTGGTTGCCTGGACGATGTTCTCCACAAACTTTGGGCCATAGCTATCAATGCGTTCCCATTTTTTTGTGCCACCAACGCCTTCATAGGTGATGCAGTCTGAACCAAACATATTTGTTCCAATGCGAGGTTTTACATAGGAGAGTCTTCTTCCAGAAGGGAGGGTGATAAAGAGCATTCCACTTTGATAAGAAAACCGGATGCCATGTGTTTCAGTGACTGTCCGTTCTCTAACAGCTTTCATGGCAGCCTTATCGACTTCCCACCAAAGCCTGACTATATTTGGGTTGGTGGTGCGCCAAGCTGTAACCAGGGGCTGCAGTTCATCTTCATTAAGACCCATCTCCAGAGCACCCATGGCTTTAAGAGCGCCAACGGAGCCGCCATAACCAAGGGCCAGTTCTGCGATCTTACCTTTTTGCCTTAAGTGACCGTTGACTCCGTGCTTTGAAACAGGAACACCAAACATCTGAGAAGCAGAAGCACAATAGATATCACCACCAGATTCGAAAACTTGCTGACGCCATTTTTCTCCGGCAAGCCATGCAATAACTCTGGCTTCAATAGCAGAGAAGTCTGCGACGATGAATTTGCGACCAGCGGCAGGGATGAAGGAGGTGCGGATAAGTTCAGAGAGAACCTCGGGTATGGAATCATAAAGCATTTCTATAGCTTCAAAATTGCCGCAGCGAACAAGGGCTCTTGCCTGTTCTAAATCAGGGAGGTGGTTTTGAGGAAGATTCTGAAGCTGAATAATTCTTCCTGCCCATCGTCCTGTTCGATTAGCACCATAGAATTGGAACATTCCACGTGCACGACCATCGGCGCAAACGGCGTTTTCCATGGCAGAGTACTTCTTAACAGAGGACTTTGCCAGTGACTGCCTAAGCTCCAATACTTCTTTAAGATCAGGTGGAGCAGTTTGAATGAGTTCTGAAACCACTTTTTTACCTAATGAGTCTGTTTCAAGTCCCTGGTCCGACAACCAGTTCTTCATCTGTGCTACGGAGTTAGGGTTATCAAGATCCGTTAGTCTTTTCATTTTCTGGAGCAGCTCTGAACGAGAGCGAGTATCCATCTTTATTGCTTCGTTTACAAAAGGCATATCCAAGGAGACACCACGATCATTGATCTCCTGGTCAAGGTGGTATTCACTCCACACTTCTTCAGGCACGGGAAACTTTGTTAGTTTTTCCTGGATGGCTATTTCAGCTTCGACATCACGAAGGTTGTAGGACTTAAATTCAGACCATTTATCAGGAGCGTGGACTGGTAGATTTCTCGACCGACCACCATTTGTGGCGGTTGGGCTACAGGGTTTACAAAAGTATCTGATCAGATCTTTCCCTTCAGATAGTTTTTGCTTTTCAAGACCAAGAACAGCGCCACTGCCTTCAAGGGAGAGGGGTAAACCCATATATGCAGACCAGACCATGGTGCATCGCCATGATTCTGGACTTAGGTATTGGCCATTAGGTAATCCTAGCCACTTAGATAAACAAATTCTTTCAAACTGGGCATTAAAGGCCCACTTAGTAATGGATGGATCAGTAAGGGCTGATTGTATTTCTTCAGGAAGTTTTTCACCACTGGCAAGGTCGATCACCTCGATATCGCTACCATCTACGGAGTAACCAAAGAGCAGGATCTCAAAGTCAGATGATTCTATATAGCGGTAGACCCCGCTTTTGGCGAGGTCTACACTACTATAGCTTTCGATATCGATGCTTATTGTCCTCAAGAGAGGAAATCCTCATCAAGGTCAGTGGCGAAATCGTCCTCAGCCCTGGACTTTCCACCAAGAGGCTCACCGTCTTTTATTTTCTGGAGGTTGTTTAGACCGCAGGCGATTCCTCTGTTTCCGTTGCTGTTAAAGGCATAGAAGTTAATGCTTGCCCTACCATATACTCCGCTGTAAACTTCGGAGCGAGTAAGAATAACATTTCTGTCAGCATCTACAATGCCTGGAGCAGTAGCAGAGTTTGCGTTGATGAAGTAGGCATTGGCATAGGCTGGATCGTCTGGTCTTTCCAAATCTCCGTCTCTAAGAGGCGTTTTGATACTTGTAAGAGGTGGGATGGATTTACCGTTGCCTTTGAGCTTTGCTTCACCTTCGTGGTAAGCAGCCTCAATGGCAGCTTTGACTTTGGCTATAGTGGCAGTATCTGATTTTGGAATGATGAGGGACACCGAGAATTTTGGGGTACCACCGTTGATGGATTTTGCTTCCCAGACATTGGCGTAAGACCAGCGAGTGTCAGGACCTGTGATAACTTTCATGGGGTTACTGTTTGATTTGTTTGCATTATTGGACATATGATTTTCCTCCTTAAATTTCATTAAAATCGTGTTGTGCTGTATTAATTGGCGGACGTTTGTCACTCTCGGGAACCAGTGTTGGTTTCCCTTGTGGCTTTTCAATGTAGCTTCCTAGAATATCCTCAAATCGCTTCTTACCGATAAGAGAAGTCATGGCAGTAATGCCAAGAAGCTTTTGTTCAAATGGATCAAAGCCTGCTGCACTGACGGCTTTAGCAACCACAGTTTCATCGGTGTATCTTCGATTGGAGCGTCCTTCGACCAGCTTCCATCCGTTCCACTGCTTTCCGCTGACTGCTGATTGCAGTGCGTAATCTTTGATATCTGATGCCCAAGAGATTAGACCATCGATTTTACTTAGGATTTCTTCAACCTCGTAATCATCCAGTAGAGGGGGCATCTTGAAGTCGTATTTGGCCAGCTCCATGTTGTGCTCAGCTCTGGTGCGGCATTCGTGCTTTGCTTTACAAAATCCACACCAATCACCACACTTGAAGTCCCCTTCACCAGCAAAGGCCAGCTCTGCAGTTGGTTTAAGAACTTCATTAGCCCATTGGTATAAAGATTCTTTGGTAACCGTGTGAGTGGATATGTTGTTTCTACGGGGTTGGTAGATAGTCATGGAAACCGTGTCGATGTCATAGATTCCATCGAAGATTTCTAGGGCACCTAGTGCATAGAGTTTCATCTGAGGATTGTCTTCAGATTCAACTAAAATGCCCTGTCCATGCTTGTAGTCGCATACGTGGATCTCTGAATCAGCTATGATCAAGCAATCTCCGGTACCGAAGCCGCCTTCAACGTACTTAGAGAAGTCCAGCCTTTGCTCGATAAGAACAACCGGGTCCGCGCATTTTTCTTTTGCAGCTTCTACCAGTTCAAGAATGTAAGCTGCATAGCCATTCGCGCATTCTTCCATCTCTTCACTGTAGTAGGTGAGATTTTCTGTTGGATCCTTGCCAGGGAGTCCAAGTGCAACTTTTAATTTGTACTCACATAGGGTATGAGCATCGGTGCCTTCAGCAGCGTAGCTACTTCCTTTATCTTCATAAGACTCACTGAGCCTGACAGAAGGAGGACAGTTTAACCACCTATGAGATGAAGAGGCTGAAAGAAGTGCATGTTTACCCATTTCCAAGTACCTCGGCTTCTGCTAGGAGTGCTGGATAATCGGAAGAATTAATTTCTGAGAGCTTATCAGCACCATACTTTTGAAGTAGCTCTCGAATTTTTGCGGTATGGCCATCTCGACTTTTTTCAGCCAGAACCGCTCTAACTTCTTCAAGAGCTATGGCCTTTTCTTCTGGTGCAGGATTTTCTGGTTTAGCAGGTGCTGGTTCATCGCTACTACTGAACATGCTGGAAAGAGACTGAGATATGCCTATCAGCGTTTCACCACATTGGTTCAGCTCTTTCACTAATAGAGAGAGTTCACTCATTTTGCCCATCTGGTTTTCCTCCTTTTTCTTTCTCTTGCTGCGATAGCGTTGTAAGCTTCTTAGCAAGGCGCTTTGACACTACGCTGATGGCGGTAAGAACATCGGCCAGCTCTTCATCCATTTCAGGATCCCGACTCTGAGTATCAGTTTGGTTTGCTTGATTCTGCATTGTTTAACCTCCGTTCCGAGGGCTGTTTTGTTCCCCTCAACCTTCACAGGACAAAAGTGAGAAGTTTGAGTAATGACTTTGAAAAATAATTTTTATGATGCCCTCTGATATCAACAGGACACCAGAGGGCATTTTGAGTAATGAATTAAATCCAGTCTTTTAGGACTTCTCTTAGTTGGGAAAAAAGCTTGAGTTTGCGATTGTTGACTGTCTTTTGAGCGCAACCAATGAACTCAGCAATTTCTCGTTCAGTTTTTCCTATACTAAAGAGCTCAGCAATACGGCGATTCTCAGGGTCTAGTTCATCCAGGGCAGCGAAGAGTTCCTCAAGAAGCAGCTTGTCCTCCACGAGTTCATCAATGTTTATTGAATCAGGAACGTCGAAACCATCAGCACTGAACTTGTCCAATGACAGAACACTGCCTGTCCGATCAATTAGTGGTAAACCTTTTTCAGCACGTTCCAGATCACATTCACGGCAATTTCGAGTACATCTTTTTGTGCCACCTTTGCCATCACTGATGATGCAGCGTTTCTCGCGCTCTTGACGTTTTTTCTCCGCCCATAACGGTTGCTTATAGGCGCGATACACTTCTTCGGTGACTTCAACAACTTGATCCTCGATTGTTAGGTGCCATGATCCATCGTAGAAGTCTTTGTTCGTTGGTTGACTTTGGTTTTCGTTGATTGACATATAAATAGCCCTCCTTCGGCTTAAAACCGAGATGGAGAGCTCATATGCCATAGCTAATAAGCCACAAGGCAGACTGGTACCGTAGTCAGGAGTTATCTCCATCTCAAACTGGCACCAGCACTTCCAAGTGGCTGGAGCATGCGTATTTAGTTTTTCATCACTCAACACTTGGAAGATGCCTGTACATGGCTGTTAAATGATGTTTTGTTGATCAACGAGAAATTGGCGATTACCAATTTTAAATTGAAAATATATATTACATATGTTAAAATACATTAACGTCTCATTGATCTCTTTTATTGTATAAAATGGGGCATAGTGAATTTAGATACTTTGGGATACTGTGAGATACTTTGGATACTTTTTGGGGGAGGTGCCAAACTGCATGATGTTTACGGAGTTAGTCCATGCCATTCATCCACATCTTATGAAAGATGCGGATGTACCTGATTTCATGAGAAATATTATTCAGATGCTATGTGATATACCAGAAGAAGATTGGTCAACAAAAAAAGACCCGTCGTCTGAACAAGCCAACAAGGATTCATCCTTGAGGAAGTTCTATACAAAGGGTCCAACAAAAAAATTGGCTAAATCGATGCTTGGTAGATTAACAAGTGAGAATTTTATTGAAGCAATTTATCATGATGATTCACTCAATGACCGAACTGATACAGTTCTCGAGTCTTTAGCTGAAGACATACAACCTTTCGCGGAAGATGTTGATAAAGATAATGTAGGAGAAGTCCTGTTTGATTTGTTTAAGCAATCATTAGATTTTATTGTTAATCCTGAACTAGAGAATGATAGAATAATTGCTTCTGCCAAAGAGGCTTCTAGAAAAGCTAAGGGTATTTATGGACTAGGTTTACTTGAAGATTGCAGACACACTTGCTCGTATCCTGGATGCGGGAAACATCTACAAACTGTAAATGACAAGTACCACACAGCTAATAATTATGAAGTAGCCGGTATCAAAGGAAGCAGATCATTATCATATGAAAATTTGATTGCTATGTGCCATGATTGTTTTCAGAACTATGTATTCAAACATACAAAAACAGAAGAGAAAGACCTTGTTACGATCAAAAAACTCCAAAGTGATGCTCGTAGTATGCGACAAACCCTCGATGAGGTTGCTATTGAAAAAGGCATAACCAAGGTTATCTATAATCTTAGTAAAGCAAAACCAACACAGCTATTATCCCTTAACTATGATGCATTGAGGGTACCTGAGAAAATTGATGAGGAGCTATATCTATTTCTTGTCGATGAAGTGACAGCACATGTGACCAAGTATTACCTATTTATTGAAAAGACGATGAAGGACTTGGCACAACAAAGTCAATTAAGTGATGGATTACTTCGAGCGCAAATCGCAGATTCCTATAGGAAATTAGCAGAAAAAAAGAAAAGTCCAGAGATAATATATAGTGCCTTGTCTGAAAAAATTAGAAGTATTACTAAACAGGATATTAGATTTTGTTCAATTGTAGTTTCATATTTTATTCAATCATGCGAGGTGTTCGATGCTATTACCAAATAAGCTTTTTTCATATAACGAAAGTGTATTTTCAAAGTTGCCAATTATATTGAGAGCATTGGATCAGCCTAAGACTCCACATGAACTCTTATTAAGTTTACAGAATACAATTAAAAGTCCCTTAGAACTATTGGGTGCTCTTGATTGTTTGTACGCACTTAAGGAAATAGAATTTAATGAAGAGGAAGGTAGGGTTGTACGATGCTTAAAGAAATAAGTTGTGAACTATTCAAGATCAACGGGAAGACACGTGAGCCTATTCGTTTTCATAAAGGGCTTAACATAATACTTGGTGGAGGAACAGGTGCAAATTCCATAGGTAAGTCCACAATGTTACTTATAATTGATTTTGTATTTGGTGGAGATGCATATGTAAAAAGTGATGCTGTAAAACAGTTAGATAATCACAGTATAAATTTTATTTTTGAGTTTGATGAAGTACCTTACTATTTTGTTAGGCATACGGCTACATCTGGAGATTTTGTTAGGTTAGACGAAAACGGAAATATATTGGAAATTCTGAGTAGAGAAACCTACACAAAATGGCTTAGTGAAAAATACCACATGGATTACACAGGTTTAAAATTCAGAAAAACGATAAGTCGATTCTTCCGTATCTACGGCAAGAATAATTATAACGAGCTACGACCATTACAAATGAGGGGTGGAAATGAATCTCAAGAAGACGCAATACATGTGCTCATAACACTTTTCAAACAATACGATAATGTAGTTGCGTTTGAAGAACAATTGAAGCTTGCAGAAAACAGAATCAAGGCATTCAGAGATGCCCGTAAGTTTCAGTTTATTCCAGCAGCAGTTGATGGGTTAAAAAAATATGAAGATAACATCAAAGCCATTGCTGCGCTGAAACAAGAAAAGATCGAATTAGAAAGAACTCATAACCAAACAGTTGATACTGATGAGGTTAATAAGGCCAATCAGATAAATGCTTTAACGATTCAAATGCAGGATACTCGCAGACTAGTAAGTGAAAAAGAGAATGAATTACACTTAATCGATCTGAATATTAGGCAGGGAGTTTATCCGACAGAAGCCGATTTAATGAGTTTGCGTGAGTTTTTTCCAGAAGTGAATCTTCAAAAATTAATAGATATTGAACGCTTTCATAATAAAATCCAGGCAATACTTCAAGATGAGTTAGAAGCTGCAAAAGCGAGGTTAAAAGAGGAACTAATACCATTGAATCATTCGGTAAAAAAGCTGCAGTCAATGGTAGAAGAAATAAAACCCTCTATGGCGTTTAGTAAAGAGTTCCTCGAGGCCTATACCAGAATTGATCGTACAATTCATAAATTAGAAGATGAAAACGAGGCCTTTGATACTCGCAATACATTACAAAATGAGAAAAAACGAGCAAGTGATAGGCTTAAAGCACAGTTACAGACGATTCTAAGAGTTATTGAATCGACTATAAATGAACAAATGAGTGAAATCAGTGATTTTGTTTCATATGGGAATGATAATCCGCCGGTTCTTGGAATTAAAGAATATAATAGCTATTCTTTTGAGACTCCAAGAGATACAGGTACGGGCACAAACTATAAAGGGATGCTAATCTATGATATCAGCATACTTAGAAGTACTGTGTTACCTGCATTGGCTCATGACTCACTTCTCTTCCCTAATGTGTCGGATGAATCCATTGGTAGAATCTTAGAACTTTATACAAAAGAAAAACAGAAACAGATATTTATTTCCTTTGATAGAGATAAGAAGTATGATGCAGCAACTCAATCAATAATCAAAGAAAATACAGTACTAAAGCTAGACATAGATGGGCAGGCGCTATTTGGTTGGAAATGGGGTAGAAAGGATGCTGAAAATGAAAATCCAATATAATAAACTTTGGAAAATACTCATTGATAAGAACATGAAAAAAGTTGATCTCAAAGATACGGCTCATATTAGTTCTAATTCCATTGCTAAACTTGGTAAAAATGAACCTGTTAGGATGGATGTATTGATGAAAATAGCCAAAGCGCTAGATTGCAAGGTTGAAGATCTGTTTGAAACTATTAGTGATGATGAGAATGAATAAGTAAGAATCAACCAATAACAATAGTTCTTAGAAAAGTGTTTTTAAGAGCCAGCTACAAAATTCAATACAAGTATCAAGAAAAAACAAATCAAACTCGGACTATTAAGGTCTCCGAGTAACTATCATAATAATTGGAGGTATTCAAATGACAAGTGCAGCACAACGCGCCAAATTACAGTCACAGATCTGGAAAATTGCCAATGATGTCCGTGGTTCTGTAGATGGATGGGATTTTAAACAGTATGTTTTAGGGACACTTTTTTATCGCTTTATTAGTGAAAACTTCTCTTCTTATATCGAGGGTGGTGACGATAGCGTCAATTATGCAGAACTCAATGATGATGTTATAACCAATGAAATCAAAGATGATGCAATTAAAACTAAAGGTTATTTCATATATCCTAGTCAGATGTTCTCTAGGATTGCTAAAACTGCTAATACAAATGAAAGTTTGAATACAGATTTAGCTGCAATATTTTCTGCTATTGAAAGCTCCGCAAATGGTTATCCATCAGAACTTGATATTAAAGGGTTATTCGCTGATTTTGATACTACAAGCAATAGATTAGGAAATACTGTGAAAGATAAAAATAGTCGTCTGGCAGCTGTTATTAAAGGCGTTGAAGGGCTTGATTTTGGTGAGTTCGAAGAAAATCATATCGATCTCTTTGGTGATGCTTATGAGTTTTTAATTTCTAATTATGCTGCCAATGCTGGTAAATCCGGTGGCGAGTTTTTTACACCACAGAGTGTTTCTAGACTGATTGCACAATTAGCAATACACAAGCAAGCATCCATTAACAAAATTTATGACCCTGCAGCTGGTTCAGGTTCCCTACTTTTACAAGCAAAAAAACAGTTTGATGCTCATATTATTGAAGATGGTTTTTTTGGACAAGAGATCAATCATACTACCTATAACCTTGCACGAATGAATATGTTTTTACACAATATAAACTATGATAAGTTTAATATTGCTTTGGGCAATACACTTTTAGATCCTCACTATGGTGATGAGAAACCTTTTGATGCTATTGTGTCTAATCCGCCTTATTCCGTAAAATGGATTGGAAGTGATGACCCAACGCTTATTAATGATGAGCGATTTGCTCCTGCAGGTGTATTACCGCCAAAATCTAAAGCGGATTTTGCTTTTGTACTTCATTCTCTTAGTTATCTTTCAAGCAAAGGAAGAGCCGCTATCGTTTGTTTCCCTGGTATTTTTTACCGAGGTGGAGCTGAACAGAAAATTAGAAAGTATCTGATTGATAATAACTTTGTAGAAACAGTTATTTCATTAGCGCCTAACCTTTTTTATGGGACCTCAATAGCTGTTAATATCTTAGTGCTTTCTAAACATAAAAGTGATAATAAAACTCAATTTATTGATGCAAGCGGGATAGATTTTTACAAAAAGGAAACGAACAATAATATATTAACAGATAAACATATTGGAAAAATTATGAAAATGTTTGACGATAAAGCAGATGTTGAGTATGTTGCAAAGTCTGTTGATTATGATGCAATAGTTGAAAATGACTATAATCTTTCTGTTAATTCTTACGTCGAAGCTAAAGACATGAGAGAAATCATTGATATAAATGAACTAAATGCGGAAATAAAAAAGACTGTAGAAAAAATAGATAAGCTTCGTACAGAGATTGATGAGATTATTGAGGTGATTGAATCATGATGAAGTCAGATTTTATGGATAAATTACTTGACGGTGTTGAAGTAGAATGGAAAGCATTAGGGGAAATTTCAGAAATTTATGGCGGACTTACAGGTAAAAGTAAAATTGACTTTGAAAATGGAAATGCCGATTATATTTCTTACAAGAACATCTTTGATAATATTGAAGTTGATTTTGAAAAACTTGAATCTGTAAATGTTTCCACTTCCGAAAATCAGCACAAAGTAAAATATGGGGATGTGCTATTTACAGGATCATCAGAAACTGCAGAGGAAGCAGGCATGTCTTCTTCTGTTACTACAAAGTTTGATGGTTCAGTATTTCTGAACAGCTTTTCTTTTGGTGTAAGATTTAATGACGATATTCATATAACGCCGCAATTTTCGAAATATTTATTCCGCAGTCATTTTATGCGTACAGAAATTGCAAAAACTGCTAGTGGTGTTACGCGTTTTAACATATCAAAAGCAAGATTTAAAAAACTGCAAATTCCCATCCCAGCACTTGAAGTGCAAGCCGAAATCGTCCGTATCTTAGATACATTCACAGAGCTTACAGCAGAGCTTACAGCAGAGCTTACAGCTCGTAATAAGCAATATAACTATTACCGTGATAAGTTGTTGATTTTTGAAGAGGGTGAAGTTGAGTGGAAACGGTTGGGGGATGTTGGTGAGTTTATTAGAGGCAAACGCTTTGTGAAAACCGATATAATTCTCGAAGGTGTACCGTGTATTCACTATGGTGAAATGTATACTCACTACAATATATGGGCAGGTGAAGCAAAATCATATATCTCCGAGGAATTAGCTATCAAATTACGAAAAGCAACATATGGTGATGTTGTTATGGTCGCGGCGGGTGAAACAATTGAGGATATTGGTAGAGGGACGGCATGGTTAGGCGATGAAGATGTTGTTATTCATGACGCATGCTTTTTTTATAAAAGTTCGTTAAATCCTAAGTATGTTGCATACTATACAAGAACAAAATCCTTCCACGATCAGATTAGAAAATCAATATCTTCGGGAAAAATATCTGCCATCAATGCCAAAGGCTTTGAAAAGGTGATTATTCCTGTTCCATCTCCAGATGAACAAGCCCGCATCGTCTCGATTCTTGATAAATTTGATGCTATAACATCCTCAATCACTGAGGGGTTACCGCGTGAAATAGAGCTTCGCCAAAAGCAATATGAGTATTACCGCAATATGCTTCTTAGTTTTCCAAAAGAGGAGGTGTAAAAATGGCAGACTTTAAACCTATTGCAGAATCAAACAACTTTATAGTTTTAGATAAATATACAAAGATAGAACAGCAAGGAAGTGGTTATCAAACCGAAGCTGATCTTGAGCGAGAACTGGTTCAAGATCTAGTCAATCAAGGTTATGAGCATCTGCCCAGTTTGAATACTCTTGATAAAATGCTTGCTAATATTCGTGTTCAATTGCAAAATCTTAATAGTGTTGAGTTTACTGAAGCTGAATGGGTCAGATTTTGCGAACAATTTTTAGATAAACCAAGTGACAACCATATTGATAAAACACGCAAAATTCATACTGATTATATTTATGACTTTGTCTTTGATGATGGCCATATTCAGAATATTTATCTCGTAGATAAAAAGAATGTTGCGAAAAATAAGGTGCAAGTGATCTCTCAGTTCGAACTGAAAGGAACTCAGGCTAACCGATATGATGTGACGATTTTAGTTAATGGCTTGCCAATGGTTCAAGTGGAATTGAAGAAGCGTGGAATTGCCATTCGAGAGGCATTTAATCAGGTGCATAGATACAGCAAAGAGAGCCTAAATGCTGAGAACTCTCTATTTAAGTATTTACAGATTTTCGTGATATCTAATGGAACTGATAGCCGTTATTTTGCGAATACAACAAAACGAGATAAGAACAGCTTTGATTTTACTATGAACTGGGCGAAATCAGATAATACCCTGATTAAAGACCTTAAGGATTTTACAGCAACTTTTTTTCAAAAAAATACTTTACTGAATGTATTATTCCACTATTCAGTTTTTGATTCCAGTGATACTTTACTTGTCATGAGACCCTATCAAATAGCTGCAACTGAAAGAATCTTGTGGAAAATTAGAAGTTCATATCAAGCCAAAAAATGGAAAAGTCTCGAAAGTGGAGGATTTATTTGGCATACAACGGGTTCAGGTAAAACTCTGACCAGCTTTAAAGCAGCTCGTTTGGCTACTGAACTGGATTTCATAGACAAAGTATTTTTTATTGTAGATAGAAAAGACCTAGATTATCAGACGATGAAAGAATATCAACGGTTTTCCCCTGATAGTGTAAATGGTTCAGAAAATACAGCAGGCTTGAAGCGTAACATAGACAAAGATGACAATAAAATCATCGTCACTACGATTCAAAAATTGAATAACCTGGTTAAAGGTGAATCCGATTTACCTATATATAATAAGCAAGTGGTGTTCATTTTTGATGAGGCTCACCGTTCACAGTTTGGTGAAGCTCAAAAAAATATTAAGAAAAAGTTTAAACAGTATTATCAATTTGGGTTCACAGGCACACCTATTTTCCCTGAAAATGCTTTGGGCTCTGACACTACTGCTACAGTATTTGGCAGAGAATTACATTCTTATGTTATAACAGATGCAATTAGAGATGAGAAGGTATTGAAATTCAAAGTAGATTATAACGATGTACGTCCTAAGTTTAAATCTATTGAGATGGAACAAGATGAGAAAAAGTTATCAGCAGCCGAGACTAAGGAAGCATTATTACATCCTGAAAGAATCAAAGAGATATCACAATATATCTTAAATAATTTTAGACTTAAAACGCATCGTTCTCACGTTAATGGAAAAGGGTTTAATGCTATGTTTGCTGTGAGTAGTATTGACGCAGCCAAACTTTATTATGAATCATTAAGCAACTTACAGAAGGATCATGAAAAACCTCTAAAAATCGCGACAATCTTTTCTTTTGCTGCTAATGAAGAACAAAGTGCTATAGGTGAAATCCTTGATGAAACTTTTGAACCTTCTGCTATGAATAGTAGCGCAAAAGAATTTTTGACTTTGGCAATGAAGGATTATAACACCATGTTTAAAACTAATTATGGTGTCGACAGCAACGAATTTCAAAATTATTATCGTGATCTTTCGAATCGAGTAAAAAGACAAGAGATTGATCTCTTAATAGTGGTAGGGATGTTTTTAACAGGTTTTGATGCACCAACATTGAATACACTATTTGTTGATAAAAACCTCCGTTTTCATGGTTTGATGCAAGCATTTTCAAGGACTAATCGTATTTATGATTCCACCAAAACATTTGGGAATATTGTTACTTTCAGGAATCTGGAACAAGCGACTATAGATGCTATCACTCTTTTTGGTGATAAAAACACTAAGAATGTGGTGCTTGAAAAAAGCTATAAAGAATACATGGAAGGTTTCACTGATATTTCTACAGGCGAAGCCCGTCGTGGATATGTAGATGTAGTTAAAGAGTTAGAAGCTCGTTTTTCAAATATTGATGACATTGTCACTGAAAAAGATAAAAAAGATTTTGCGAGGCTCTTTGGTGAATATCTGCGGGTTGAAAACATCTTACAAAACTATGATGAGTTTTCTAGTCTAAAAGCTTTGCAATTGATAGATATACATGATCCAGAGGCCATGGAGAAATTTAAAACTGTTCATTATCTAAGTGATGAAGATATCAGTGTTATGAAGAAAATTAAGATGCCTGAAGAAAGAGTTATTCAAGACTATCGGTCTACTTATAACGATATTCGTGATTGGCTTCGACGTGAAAAAGCAGGTAAAGAAAAAGAAGATTCCACGATTGATTGGGATGATGTTGTCTTTGAGGTAGATTTATTAAAGTCACAAGAAATCAACCTAGATTATATCCTCGAATTGATTTTTGAGAAAAACAAGAAGTCAAAAGACAAAGCATCATTAGTTGAAGAGGTACGTCGATTAATTAGATCCAGTGTGGGAAACCGCGCAAAAGAAAGCTTAGTAGTTGATTTTATCAATCAAACAAATTTAGATGAGATTCATGATAAAGCGAGCATTATTGATGCGTTCTTCTCATTTGCGCAAGCAGAACAAAAACGTGAAGCAGAGGAACTGATTAATACCGAAGAACTTAATGAAGAGGCTGCAAAGAGATACATACTTGCCTCATTAAAAAGAGAATACGCTAGCGAGAATGGAACCGAACTGAATGAAATTCTGCCGAAGATGAGCCCTCTGAATCCTAAATACTTAACGAAAAAACAGAGCGTTTTTCAAAAGATCGCTGCATTTGTAGAGAAGTTCAAAGGCGTAGGAGGAAAAGTTTAATTCAGGGTCATTAATCTTTACAAGAAGGCATTACTTGAGTTAAGTACCTAGTGGTTATATTCCCATGAATAATCAAAATGCGAAAAAAGCTTTACAAGTTGGAATTTAAGACTCGTAGTTTGGCGCACGAATCTAGATAACATTAAAGGAGGGGTTTTATGAGTTTTGTACCATCTTTTTCAATAGGCTCAGTTGTTGGAAATGCAGATATCGTTAATGAATTCAAGTGTGGAAACATGGGAGGGATGCGCCGTTCCAAACAAACTAATACACTGGTGATTATTTCTGATCACACAAAAGGGCTATATGAAGATAAGTGGTTCGGAGATGTTCTTCACTATACAGGCATGGGCAAATCTGGAGATCAAGATATCAATTTCATGCAAAACAGGACGCTAAATGAATCAAAAACTAACGGCATAGATGTTCATTTATTTGAAGTTCTGAAAGCAGGCAACTACATATATAAGGGGCCAATTGAACTGTCGGCAGCACCATATCAAGAAACACAAAAGGGAGAGGACGGCTTACTAAGAAAAGTATGGATGTTTCCAGTGAAATTGAAGCTTGGAGAAACACCTGTAGATCAAAGCCTTTTAGAGGATCATGAAGAAAAGAAGAGGCAGCAGGCACGAAAATTGTCTACTGATGTGCTTAAGCAAAGAGCTACAGATAATCAGAGTAAGAATGTGTCGGTTAGATGTGTAAAATCTATATCATACATTCGAGATCCTTATGTTTCAGAATATGCTAAGCGTATAGCTGATGGGAAATGTCAATTATGTGGAGATGATGCTCCATTTACTGATAATGAAGGTAAACCGTATCTAGAAACACATCACATAGAATGGCTATCAAAAGGCGGATCGGATACAATTGAGAACACAGTTGCCTTATGCCCAAACTGTCATAGGAAAATGCATGTTCTTAATTCTGAAAAAGATATTTTGTTTTTAAAGGCAATCAATAATTACTTTGGTTAAATAATTTATTTAAGCTTGGTCTAGTTTCGACTGAATTATCAAGAGAGGTGATACTGTGCGATATAATATTCCTGCACTCGAAACTAAAAAAGCATTAAAATTTGCAAAAGAACTGGATGATTTAACTGTTGATGGTGATTTTACATTTAATGCCAATATGAGTTGGGTAAGACCGTTTGGTATGCTGGTAGCTGCTTGTAGTATGAAGCAATTCAGGAATAAGTATCCAGACAAACGGTTTAGAATTGAATGTAGTACCACTGGTGAGAGCATATCATACGCTTCGCACATGGGGTTTTTTAAATCTATATCCGATAAATTAAGTATCGGAAAAGAGCCCGGTGAAGCTGCAGGGAACAACAACTATATACCAATAACAGAATTAGATTTGCGTCAAATCCATAGAGATGAAATTTCGAACGGAAGAATGGTAGAAATGGGCGATGCGATTGAGATGAAGGCTTCAGAGTTAGCAAAAGTATTGAGTCGAGATAATGAAGAATTTCATTTATTGATTACATATCTAATTCGCGAAATGTTAAGGAATATACCTGAACACGCTGATTGTAATAAGGCATGGATTTGTGGTCAGTACTGGAGTGATGATACAGCTGAAATCGCAATTATAGATGAAGGTATAGGAATTCAAAGTAGTTTGCAACGAAATATGATACACAGGAAGTACATAGAAAATGATGAAGATGCAATAACAAGTGCGATTAAAGCAGGTATATCTCAAACTTTTCAACCATCTAAGCGAAACTCATCCGCCGATCCGTGGGCGAATTCAGGATTTGGTCTCTATATGGTAAGTGAGATATGTAAAGAGCTGCATGGATCTTTTTGTTTAGCTTCAGGAACGAAATACATTAATATTAATAGTGATGGAACAAATAATATTGGGGATACCTTTTTTAAAGGAACTGCGATAAAAATGACCATTTCTACAAAATCACTAAAAAATAGTAAGGCAATAATAAAAAAGATATCTAATCAAGGTGAAGCTCAAGCTAAAACAATTCGAAACGCCTTCAAGAAAGCATCAATGCCATCAAAAGGTTTAATGGACAATATATAGTGAATGCTAAAGCTCAGGAGATGGCTTTTTGCATCGAAATCTGCATTAATATAGAGATCGAATAGAATAATGGTTTATCAAAGATTGATTTGTTTCCGCTAATGGTAAGATGATAAATATTAGTATAGATATGTTTCCGCATACGGAGAGTGGTATCAAAAGTAGCGTGGACAAGTTTCCGCGTACTGATAAATGTATAAAAACACTCATGACATCAAGATAGGCCTATCGGGCCATGTGGAGGCTCTAGTATTGATGACAAGCGAATAGTTGGCTAAAGGTTCTGAAAGGCTTGAAATCAATAGGTTTATGATTTTTGGACTTGTAAATAAGAGACTGATAATTTTGAAATTAGTGGTCAAAAATATCTCCTAAATACTTACTTGTTGCAACACTATAAATATTTTGAAAAGGTCGTGTCAACACTTTGGATATTTAGGTAGGTCGTGTCAACGGTATGGATGGTGTGAAGGAGTATGATAAATTAGAATTTATCGGCGTGTGAAAAATGTAATGGCAACATATTCAGCTTAAATTTAAAATAAAATATAAAATATAGGAGATATACATGGATAATTATATAAAATTAAATGAAGATAGATGGGACAATGTGAATAATGACTATACTGAACCATGGACACATGAGGAATTCGAGGAAGTTAAGAATAAGCCATTATCTGTAGGATTAACGGTTGGTAAAATAGTTCCAAAAGAATGGTTTGAGAAGGCTAATGGAAAAAAGATATTAGGATTAGCTTGTGGTGGTGGTCAACAAGGACCGGCTTTTGCAACTAAAGGATATGATGTAACCATAATGGATTTTTCTAAATCTCAGTTAGATAAAGACGATATGGTTGCAAATAGAGAGGGTCTAAAAATTAATACAGTTCAAGGAGATATGACAAAACCATTTCCATTTGAAAACGAAACTTTTGATATAGTATTTAATCCAGTTTCAAATGCATATATTGAAGATTTAGAAAATATGTATAAGGAAGCCGCTAGGGTTTTGAAAAAAGGTGGATTGTTAATGGTAGGTTTTATGAACCCATGGATTTATATGTATGATGCTGATGTTGTTTGGGATAGACCTGACGAAGAATTACTTTTAAAGTACTCATTACCTTTTAATTCAAGAAAACTTGAGGAAGAAGGTAAAATAAAGATAAATCCAGAATATGGATATGAATTTAGTCATACCTTAGAATCACAGATTAGAGGACAACTTAAAAATGGACTTGCTATGATAGATTTTTATGAATCATGTGATGAAAGAAACAGATTATCACAATATGGAAATGACTATATAGCAACACTTTGCATTAAGTTATAAGATTTTATAATATCCTTAAGGGTTAATTTCTACAAATCCCAGTTTATCAAGCTTACCAAAGTAGAAGTTTCTAAGAGATAAAACCTATAAAACTTGTACTGATATTGTAGGGAAGGAAAAGATATCTTCCTCTATACTAGAATAAACCGAAAGAAAGGAGGAATCGAAGTGAATATTATCAAGTCGTTTAACAATACGATTGATTATCTTGAAACAGTTCTTGATGGTGAAATCAGCGAGAAGAAAGTAACTCAATTATCCGGATACTCTTATTCAATGTTCAGCCGCTTATTTTCTATTCTGACCGAAACAACGCTTTCAGAGTATTTAAGAAGCAGAAGATTAACTGAAGCAGCTATTATATTAAGAAACACAGATGAAAAAATTATTGATGTTGCATTTAAATTTGGATATGAGTCATCGGATTCATTTGGGACAGCTTTCAAGAATTTTCATGGATTCACTCCTTCTGAGGTAAGAAATGGGAAACCATTCAAATTAGTTTCTAGGATTCAATTAACACTAAGTGTAAAAGGAGGAAGAAGTATGAATATTACAATTCAAAATAAAAAAGCATTTACGGTTGCAGGTGTAAATGAACAAAACATTAATTCATCATTATGTTCAAGTATATGGGTAAGATTGTTTTCTAAGGTTAACCATGAAGAAATGTCAAAATTAGGGACAGGCGAATCTGTTGGGGTTTGCCACGATATATTAAACCTTGATAACCATGATGTTTTAGAAGCTAATACAATTAACTATATGGCAGGCTATATTATTAATGATGTAGAGAAAGCAAAAAGCATGGGATTAGATATTTTGGAAGTGGAAGAAGCAGAGTATGCTGTTGTAGAATTAATAGGATCTGTTCCGGATTGTATTCATAACGGATGGAAATATGCGATGGAAGTATTTTTTCCTGAGCATGGTTATGTTCATTCAGGAAAACCTGACTTTGAATATTATTATGAAGGAGACATGGATAATAAAGACTATAAAATGGAACTTTGGATTCCGATAATGAAAGCTTAAAAAATCCCAGTTAATCTGTCTTATACCTTTTAACGATAGTTTCTACCTATCGTTAAAAGGTTTATTGATATGTTTTCACAAACAGACAGGCTGATTTGACATACTTAGTGTTCACTCGTTTCATGGTGTTAGAGGAAACATATCTACACTGAACCTTTTAATTTTAGCTATACTTTTTAATTATTTCATCTGAATAAATGTAAGGGTATTCAAGTTAGATTTAATCACCAACGCTCCAATCAAAAAACTCAATACGGTAGTAATCTAATGCGTATCACAAGTCCGAGCACCTTTCTAAACACATTGATTTCAAGCCTTTTCCGGGGTTATACCCAGGAGAGGGCTTTTATTTTTTGTATCAAAATCTGCATGAACATAGACCCTTGCTGTGGATCAGGAGGAATGTTTGTACAAAGTGAAAAGTTCGTTGAGGATCATCAGGGAAAGGTAGAGCACCTGTCCATATACGGTCAGGAACTAAATTCAACCACTTGGAAGCTATGCAAAATGAATCTTGCCATCAGAGGTCTTGATGCCAATATTGGACCACACCATGCAGATACGTTCCATCAGGATATACACAAGACCCTTAAGGCAGACTATATCCTAGCAAATCCACCATTTAATATAAGTGACTGGGGCGGAAATAGACTTTCAGATGATGTCAGGTGGAAGTATGGTATCCCACCAACAGGGAATGCAAATTACGCATGGCTACAGCATATGATATTCCATATGTCTCCAAACGGAGCAGCAGGGATAGTCCTTGCCAATGGATCCCTGAGCTCAAATACCTCCAATGAAGGAGAAATAAGGAAGAATCTACTAGAGAATGATCTTGTAGATGCTATTGTTGCGCTTCCAGATAGGCTGTTTTATTCAACTGGAATACCAGTATCATTATGGATACTAAATAGAAATAAGAAGGATAATCCAACATACAGAAGCAGACATCATGAAGTACTATTTATAGATGCTAGACAGCTTGGAGAGATGATAGATAGACGTCACAGAGAATTGACTGAGGAAGATATTAAGCAGATTTCAGAGACTTACCATCAGTGGAGAAACCTTGAAGGAGAATACGAGGATATCAAAGGCTTCTGTAAGTCAGCAAAGATTGAAGAAATAAAGGGTCATGAGTATGTTCTTACTCCAGGAAGATATGTTGGAATTGAGGATGTAGAGGACGACGGAATACCTTTTGATGATAAGATGGTGATTATGACAGCAGAGCTGGCAGAGCTATTCGCAAAATCCCGAAACCTGGAGGAAGAGATAAGGAAGAATCTTGGGGGTATAGGATATGAGTTTTAGTGAACCTTGTTCGAATTGGAATGTAAAAAAATTAGTAGATGTAACTGAATATATTTCAAGAGGAATTACTCCAAAATATACAGAGAGTACAGAGAATTCCGTAGTTGTAATCAATCAAAGGTGTATTAGAGATGGAAAGGTATTATTTGAAAACTCAAGGAGGCATAGTCTTAAAAAGAAAAGTATTAATGAAGATAAATACTTAAAAGATTATGATGTGCTAGTTAATTCAACAGGGGTTGGAACGTTAGGAAGAGTATCACAAATTCACGAGATTAATGAGCTAACAACAACTGACTCACATGTTACAATTGTGCGCAGCAACGAAAATGTAGTAGATAAAAGATTTTTAGGATATTCAATAAAGTCAAAACAATGGCTGATTGAAAACATGGCAGAAGGATCAACTGGTCAAACTGAATTGAGTCGGATAAGGTTTGGTGAAGAAATTGAGATAGAGTTCCCAGAAAGCTTAGCCGAACAAAAAGCTATAGCCCACATCCTATCAAGCCTGGATGAGAAAATCGAGGTCAACAACAAAATCAATAAAACCTTAGAAGAGATGGGTCAATCAATATTCAAACATTGGTTTGTGGACTTTGAATTTCCGAATGAAGATGGAGAACCATATAAGTCCAGTGGTGGAGAGATGGTTGATAGTGAGCTTGGCCTGATTCCCAAAGGTTGGGAAGTAAAAACTCTAGGAGATTTATCTTCTGAAATTATTACCGGGAAGACCCCTAGTACGAAAGACAAGAGTAATTTTGACGGGAAAATACAATTTGTTAAAATTCCAGACATGCATGGTAAGGTATTTATTACTAAAACAGAATCGTATTTGAGTGAGAAAGGAATGAACATCAATAAGGTTATTCCTCCGAATTCTATAATGGTAAGTTGTATAGCAACACCGGGACTGGTGTCTTTAGCAGCTGAGGAATGTCAAACAAATCAACAGATAAACACAATTGTGAATATCAATCCAAAAATGAGTTATTTTACTTATTTTCTAATAAGTGATTTGGCAGATTATATAAGAACTTTGGGGTCTACGGGGAGTACAACTTTAAATTTAAATAAAGGACAGTTTTCAAAGATTAAAGTAATTAAACCTAAGGGAAAATATATTTATGAGTTTTATGATTTGGTTGATCCAATTTTTAATAAGATATTAACTAATCAAAGAATGGTTGAGCGGCTTGATTCCATAAGAGACACTTTAATACCCAAGCTTATGTCAGGAGAAATAAGAGTACCACTGGATATCGAAGAACAATAATCTCTGTTAAGGGAGGCTGTTAAGATATGAATTTGTTTACTGAAGATATGCTAGAAGAATCAGTAATAGAGCTACTGCTGACCATGGGGTATGACTATGCCTTTGGACCTGATCTATCACCTGGTGGAGACTATCAGGAGAGAAAGGACCACAAGGAAGTGATTCTTCCAGGTAGAGTCAAGGAAGCCCTACATAGAATCAACAAAGGCCTACCTGAAGAAGCAATTGAAGAAGCATATAGACAGATCATTACCTTTAACAGCCCAATGCTTGAAGAGAACAACAGATACTTCCATCAGCATATGGTGGAAGGAATTGAAGTGTCCTTTTCCCAAGGAGAACATATAAGAACAAAGAGAGCATACATAATAGACTTTGAGAATCCAGACAACAATGATTTCCTTGCTGTAAATCAGCTTACGGTAATAGAGAATGAATCCAGAAGACCAGATATAATAGTCTTTGTAAATGGAATACCACTTATTGTAGTGGAGCTCAAGTCAGCAATAGATGAAAACGTGGGAATAGAAAGTGCATTTAACCAGATTCAGACATATAAGAAGGATATTCCAGCCCTTTTCAACTACAATGCCTTCTGCATCCTATCAGATGGCATCAATGCCAAGGTAGGTACAATAACATCGACCTATGAGTGGTTTATGAACTGGAGAACAAAGGATGGAATAAACATAGAGCCACTATCAGAACCACAGTTTGAGGTGCTGATACATGGAGTCTTAAGGAAGGAAGCCCTTCTTGATATAATCCAGAGCTTTATCCTGTTCCAGGAATCAAGGGATGCTGAGTTTGATATAGAGGGAAAGAAGCTTGGAGACAAGAAGACCATAGTAAAGATACTTGCAGGCTATCATCAGTATTACGCTGTAAAAAAAGCAGTGGAAAAGACGAAGCTTGCCATAAGTGAACAGGGAGACAGGAAGATAGGTGTAATCTGGCATACCCAAGGATCAGGCAAGAGCTTTTCCATGGTATTCTATACAGCAAACCTAATAAAGGAATTGAACAACCCGACGATAGTAGTGATAACAGATAGAAATGATCTTGATGATCAATTGTTCTCAACATTCAGCAAGTCAAAAGAGATACTAAGACAAACTCCTCTACAGGCAGATGTGAGGAGACTTTCTGATGCGCAAAAGTCAGCCAAAATAAATGGTAACAGTTCAGATACAAACGGACTCTATGACCTCCTTAATGAAAGAGAATCAGGAGGAATCATATTTACAACGATCCAGAAGTTCAGCCCTGATGAAGGGGAGATGAAAGTACTAACAGATAGAAGAAACGTAATAGTAATAGCAGATGAAGCCCACAGAAGTCAGTATGGACTAAAGGCAAAGGCAGATTCAAAGACAGGTGAAATCTCCTATGGATATGCCAAGTACATAAGAGATGCACTACCCAATGCATCATTTATCGGATTTACAGGTACACCAATAGACCTTGAAGACAAATCCACAACAGGGGTATTTGGACAGACCATAGATACCTATGATATGACACAGGCTGTGGAAGATGAAGCAACAGTAAGGATCTACTACGAAAACAGGATCATAAAGCTTGAAACAGATGATGAAGAGCTCGGGAAAATAGATGAAGAGTTTGAAGAGATAACCGAAGGTCAGGAAGACAACTTAAGGGATAAGACAAGATCCAAATGGTCAAGACTCGAAGCAGTGGTAGGCTCACCAAACAGAATAAAGAAACTTGCAGAAGATATAGTAAAGCACTATGAAGAGAAGACAAAGGCTATAGAAGGAAAGGCAATGATAGTTGGCATGAGCAGAAGAATCTGTGCTGAGCTCTATGATGAAATAGTAGCCTTAAGACCAAGCTGGCATAGTGATGACCTGGATAAAGGAAAGATAAAGGTGGTAATGACAGGAAGTGCAGCAGATCCTGCGAAGATACAACAGCATGTTGGAGGCAAACAGAGAAGAGACCTTCTAGCCAAGAGGATGAAGGATAACAATGATGAACTGAAGCTTGTAATAGTAAGGGACATGTGGCTTACTGGCTTTGACGTGCCATCGTTGCATACAATGTATATTGATAAGCCAATGAGAAGCCATAACCTGATGCAGGCAATAGCAAGAGTGAATAGAGTCTTTAAGGAAAAATCAGGAGGAGTAGTAGTTGACTATATCGGAATCCTCCAAAGCCTCAAGGAAGCCTTGAATCAATATACATCAAAGGATAGAAGAAACACTGGTATAGATACAGGTGTTGCAATCCAGATAATGGTTGAGAAGCTGGAGATCCTAAGGGACATGATGCATGGCTACAACTATTCAGCCTTCTGGGGAGACTCACAGCTTAAAAGAGCTAGAACCATTGTAGGTGGAATGGACCACATCCTTGGGAAGTCAGAAGAAGACCAGAAGGAATTCAAGAAGATCACCCTTGAGCTGGGAAAAGCCCATGCACTGTGTGCAGCATCCAAGGAAGGAATAAAGTATAATCTTGAAGTCAGCTATTTTAAGGCAGTTAAGGCCAGCATGGTAAAGCTACAAGGTGGAGGACCAACTCTATCTAAGGCAGAGATTGATGCAAGGATAAACCAGATGTTACAGAGAAGCATAATCTCAGAAGAAGTAATAGACGTATTTGGAGTCATGAATATGGAGCGACCAGAAATATCTATACTATCAGAAGACTTCCTTAATGAGATAAGGAATATGAAGCAGAAGAACCTTGCAGTTGAAATGCTTAGAAAACTACTTGAAGGAAAGATCAAGACCATAGAACGGACCAATGTCGTCAAATCAGAGAAGTTCTCAGAAAAGCTTACACGAGCTCTTAATAAATACAGAAACCAGGCACTCACAAATGCAGAGGTGCTGGAAGAACTTATCAAGATGGCCCATGAGATTAAGGCATCTCAGGATGAGGAGAATAAACTTGGTCTATCAGAAAATGAAGTAGCCTTCTATTACGCACTAACCTCCGATGAAAGAGTCAAGGAAATGATGGAAGATGAGGTATTGAAAGAAATAGCTCATGAACTTACCCAAGCCATAAGGAACAATATCACCATAGACTGGAGCATACGAAAGAGTTCTAGGGCATCAATGAGAAGTATTATTAAGAGACTGCTCAAGAAGTACGGCTATCCACCAGATAAGACTAACCAAGCTATGACAACAGTGATGAGACAGGCTGAGAAGATGGCAGGCAATCAAGTTAATTTAGTGTTTTATGATAGAGTTGCTGATACAAAATCACCATATAATGCATAGAATAGAATTTGAAGAGATTGGCAGAAACCAAATATGAAAACATTGAACCTTTTGGTACTCTTTCAAAGAATGCAAGGGTTGGAGAATAGAACTAATTCATCTTTTGTGAAATTCTACGGGAGCCAATAATTTATCGAGATATTAAAAGTATGGAACAGGAATTGATGTCAGCTGCAAGTATTCGAGAAAAGGTGTTTTATAATTATTTGAGGGGCTCGGACGTGATCGACTTAACTGATGGCAATTTAAGTGAAATAGATAATCTGTTAATAAATATTTTTTCTAACTGTGAAGTGGATTTAGGGGATCAGGTTGAATCGATAGTTAGAATGAAAAACAGAAAAGGTTTGGATTATAGAAAAAGTCTAATCACCTTGATAGCTTTTGGATTATATGATTCAAGCAGGTTTCTAGAAGACGTTAAAACATATATTACGTCATGCAGTCTTCGAGATAGTTATCTTTTATCAGTAGTTTTTGAACAAATAAAACCGGAGTACAATAAAGCAGTATTAACACCAATTGATAATTTAGTTTATGAGATCTTAAATAATAATAATTATAAGAACGCTAGCGATCTTCTTATGAACTCATTGACCTCAGTAGATGATATCCTTGATTTATATGTTGTAATGAAGGCATAAAAAAACTCGGAGAGAAGAACTTCCAGGGTACTAAAACTTTTGAAGTTATGAAATCATCAATTAATGTTTTAAATGATTGGATAGTAAATCTTTATATCATTTGCTTTCTGATTATTTTTTGGATGGTAGCATTTCCATTAATATTCATTTTGGGGAAATTTATATCTGAGAATTGGGATGTTGCTGAACCATTTACTTATATCGGTGGATTAATTATTGGTATAATTGCAAACTCATTTCACTGTTGAACAAATCCAATATTCAACTTTTCAGAGATAAGATTAAGTTGAAGAAATTGAACAAAATTTATGAAAAAAACAAACTATGCTATAAGGATATTGAAGAGATTATAAAAAAAGATTAAAGGGGGCGAGTCATTTGATTCTTTCAGATAATGAAACTAAAGTCGATATGCTGAACAATCGTGCAATAGCTAAAACTGTTGTTGAACTAATAAATGAAAGTAGAGAGAAGCCTATATCTATTGGTGTTCATGGTGACTGGGGTGCAGGCAAATCAAGTATTCTTGAAATGGTAGAAGATGAGTTTAAATCAAAAGATGATATTGAATGTATTAAGTTCAATGGATGGAAGCATCAAGGCTTTGAAGATGCAAAAATCGCATTGATGAGTTCTATAGTCTCTACTTTAGTTGAAAAGAGAAATCTATCTGAGGTTTGTGCCGACAAAGTAAAAAAAGTATGGAAGAGCATTAACTGGTTAAGTGTTGCAAAGACAGCAGGGAATTTCGCTTTTTCGGCTTCAACTGGTGTACTTCCAATAGGATTGATTACAGGTGCTTTAGACGTGTTAAAGGGCAATCTTACAGATCAAGAGAAGATTGGAAATACTATCGACTCAATAGGCTCTTATTTAACTGACTCAAAAATATTTGAAGATGTTTCAATGTCTAAAGAATTTACCGAGTTTCAAAAATCATTTTCTGAACTCCTTGAAGCATCATCTATAAAAAAATTAGTTGTACTTATCGATGATTTGGATAGATGTTTACCGGAAGTAACAATTGAAACACTAGAAGCTGTTAGACTATTTATGTTTTCAAATTCTACAGCTTTTGTAATTGCAGCAGATGAGACAATGATTGAATATGCAGTTAAGAACCACTTTCCTGACTTGACAGATACTAATAATAAGAATCTAGGAGCAGAGTTCTCAAGAAGATATTTGGAAAAATTAATTCAGGTGCCATTTAGACTTCCAGTGCTTGGTGAAATTGAATCAGAAATGTATATAAAAATGTTGCTTATAGGATCAAAGCTGGAAGACGATTCATGTGAATTTAATAGACTTCTTACAATATCAGTTGAGAAAATGAAAAAACCATGGAAAAATCAAGGGCTAACGATTACTGAGATGAATGAAGCACTTGACACTAAATATGAGCTGGTCATAGGTGAGATAACAATAGCAACACAAATAAGTGCGATCCTTGCTCGTCATACCAATGGTAATCCTAGAAAGATTAAAAGATTTATCAATATGCTTCTACTAAGAAAGAAAATGGCGGATGCTCGCGGATATGGTGATGAGGTAGTATTGCCTTATCTTGCTAAAATAATGCTTGCTGAGAGCTTTTTTGATGAGTTCTATGAGGATATAGCCTCACAAACAAATGATCAAGGATACTGTGACGTTATAAGAGAATTAGAAACAGAAGTATTGAATCTTGGTAAGCAAAGTGAAGAGGACCAGAAAGTTGATGATGCAGCTGAAGTTGAGCAATCCGATAAAAAGGTAGTATCAATTACTAAAAACAGTCCTAAAGTAGTCGAATGGGCTAAAGACAACAATATTACTAAATGGGTAATGACTGAACCAAAGCTCGGTGAAAAAGACCTTAGACCATATTTCTTTGCCTGTAAAGAAAAGCAAGATTATTTCTTCAATCAAATTAAATCTGAGAAACTGCGTATTATTTTGGACAAGTTAATGAGTACCTCTATGAATATTGCAAGTGTGAAAGAGGAAGTAAAAGTATTGTCCCCAGATGACGTAAAAATTGTATATGATGCATTGGCTTCGAAAATATTGGCTCAAAGTAATATCTCAAATAAACCAAATGGAATTGAAGGAATTATATGTCTTGTCTCCTTGCATCAAAATCTTCAAATGAATCTTGTAAGTTTAATAGAAATGTTTGATATTAAGACTGTTGGTGTTTGGATTTGTAATGGCTGGAGTAGTTGCATTACATCAGCAGAAGCTAAGAGCAGATTATCAAGTTATTTAGATAAATTAAGAAGAGATGGTACCACGTTTGTTAAAGCAGCACTTAAATCCATGTAAAAAAGGGGGATATAAATGGGAACATCTACAAGTAACGGAGGTCAGAAAGGTAGTACACCTTTAGTACCATCATGGCTGGAAGATGGGGAGAACCCATTAGCAAATGATAAACCAATTCCACCCCAAGCGGATGGTGAGAGATTTAGAATACCAAGAAGCAATTTTACTAGATATGTAAACGAAGGTGGAAGGAGTACGCATAATCTACGAAAATCAACATCGAAATATGTTAAACAATCACTAGGGGGTTCAAAAAATGCTGTTACAAGATTAGGCTCAGCAAGAAATAGCACAGAAAGGTTAGTTTCATTTTTTAACAGCATTTCAAGGAATGGGGTCTCTGAAACAAGCCGTATATATGGTCTTGGAGATATAATTGGGAAAAGCGCCAGGGATGTATTTTTACATATTATAGATTTTGTCTGCCCTGATGGTGGTCCGACCGATGAAGGAATAGCTAGAAGTTCGTATATCGAAACATTGATGACTTTAACTGATTTGGAAGATAAAACAATTGAGACTTTAACCGATGGTGAATTCTTGACATTTACAAAAACGTATATGACGAATGTAATTCAAGAAAGACTTCTTAATGATATTGGGAATAAAACGATTTCCCTACCAGATGATACTGCAACGGTCGAAATAATTCAGAATCAGATTAAAGATTTTATAAGTGGGTCTGTTTCAGATGCAATGAACGATTTACATGTGGATATAAGAAACATTGATACAAATCATACGAGGGATATTGTTGATAGTGTCTACGAAAGAGCATTCTCTATACTTTCTGAATTGGAGGAGTAGTATATGAAAAGATATAAAATGATAATGAGTTATGATGAATTTGAATTAGTAACGACGAGTACTGATGATGTAGAGAAAGTTATAGTACCAATACGACATAGAGACGGGAAATTACTGTACGGAATTGATCATGTACAGCAAAAGATGTTACAAAATGGATTAGAGCCTACAGAGACAGGGTTGGATCTTTTGTGTTTAGCAACAGCTGTTTATATTGCTGATACGAGGATTTCAAGAGAATTACATTCACAAGACAGTTGGACTAGAGAGATTTATATTGAATTACCTGTTTATGACTTAACGAAATTTCGTGAGGCAAAGCCAATATTTGAAAGAATGCTCAATTTCTTAACTGGTGATAAATGGGCTATAGATTTTACTCAGAAAGTGGTTAAAATAATTGAGCCTGATGAAGCTATAACTGAATGTAAGGAGTTTGAGGTGGCTTCTCTTTTTTCTGGTGGGATGGATAGTTTGATTAGCACAATAGATTATTTGGAACAGAAAAAGAAAATAATTTTAGTTAGCCACGCTGGAGAGGGATTCACAAAGAATTCGCAAACTAATATCCTACATGATTTTGAAGGAAAGTATCAATTAGGTGATTTACTTTATTTGGATCTATGGATGGTGTTTGAGAAAGACTTTTTGCCAGGTGGTGGGAATGAAAATTCAACAAGAAGCAGATCTTTTTTGTTTATAGCACTTGGTATTTTTGCAATATCAAATTTTACTGCTATTAAGGAATTACTAGTACCTGAAAATGGGTTAATTGCTTTAAACATACCGCTTGACGATTTAAGAATTGGCTCACACAGCACACGAACAACTCATCCGTTTTACTTAAATCTTTGGAATGGTGTTCTAAAAATATTAGATACAGACAAATTAGTTTTAAACCCATATTGGAACAAGACTAAGGGTGAGATGGCCAATGAATGCCTGAATAAAGAGTATCTATCTGAGATAGTGGAAAGATCTAACTCATGCTCTTCCCCAATTAAAGCTAGGTGGAAAGGATTACCTCCTCAACACTGCGGATTCTGTGTTCCATGTATAATTAGAAGAGCTGCGATGCATAAGGCGTTTGGTAAAGATGGTGATGGAACAGTATATACAGCTAATGATGTTTCATCAATTATTAGAAATCACGCATCAGGTGAAGGTGTTCAATTGAGATCATTTCAGTATGCTATTAACCGTCTGAAGAAGAAGCCTACAATGGCACGGTTGCTTGTTTATAAAACTGGATCAATTTCAGGAGATAGTGAGTATATAATTGAATTGGCGGAGGTTTATAAGCGAGGCTTAATGGAAGTAGATTCTTTTATTAGCAGCGAAGTGGGTGAAAATAATGAAAATATTTGATTTACATTGTCATGTTGATTTATTTCCTAGTATGCAACAAGCAGCGAAAGAAAGTGGCAATATGGATATTCAAATCTTTTCAGTAACGACAACACCAAAGGCTTACGAAAAAGAGATTAGTTTATTAAGAGATTATGAAACTATAAAACTTGCGCTTGGCTTACATCCACAGTTAGTTAAAGAACGATCATGTGAACTAGATTTGGTGAAGAAATACTTGCCTGATGCGAAATATATAGGTGAAATAGGTCTTGATTTTAACCGTCAATTCTATGAATCAAAGGATAAGCAGTTACATGTATTTGATACAATAATTCGTGAATGTGCATATCATAAAGGTAAGATTATTTCGATTCATAGTGTAAAGTCTGCCAAACAAGTATTAGATATACTTGAAAAGTATAAATGCTGTCAAACCTGCAAATGTATTTTACACTGGTACTCTGGTGAAATAAAGCAATTAAAAAGAGCCATAGAGATGGGATGTTTTTTTTCTATTAATTTAAAGATGCTAGAAAGCGATAATGGGAAAATGATTATTGAGCGAATACCTATCGAGCGAATTCTTGTTGAATCTGATGCGCCATTTATTCATGATGCTAATAATATGATGTCATTGAAAGAGCTTATGTCAGATACAATTGAGAAGCTGTTGATGCAGAGAGCAGATTTTTCATTAGAACAGTTGTATGAAAATAATATTCAATTATTTAATGATTAATAAAGACATTAAGCTTCGTGAAATTGATATGTGGATATAACAATTAGATTAGCCTACTATATTGGTAATACATGCCATACTTGCAGTGAGACGAAGCTACCAATGTGGTATATAAGTGCACTATGTAGAATAGTTGTACATGCTACTATCTAATTGTATATGACAATAGCACAATACAGCCTTGGGCAACCAAGACTACAAGTACAAAAATGAATTTAAACATATAGTATAAGGCACAAAATATGGATTTTATGACTAATGAAATAGATTATATTGGAGCAATATTAATGAATTGCAAATCTTTCTCCAATGAAAGGGTAACTATTAAAAAAGACATCCAAGCAATGACCAATTTCTAATTTCAGTCTGTTCGTAGTATTTTGCTTGGTATGTGTAGTTAGATGTTTTCTCTCACCCAAATTATTGGAGGTTATTATGAAAAAGTATATTATTACAACAGAAAGTGGCTCAGATTTATCAAAAGAAATTATTGATCGCTACAATATTCAAGTCATTCCAATGCATGTAATTATGGATGATAAAACATATCCAGATGGAAGCTTTGAAGTGCAAAAAGTTTTTGATTTTTATGAGAAAACAGGAACTTTACCCAAGACATCTGGTTCTACACCTCAAGACAACACTGAAGTTTTCAAAGAAGTATTTGCCAAATATCCAGATGTACATATAATTCACATTGGTTATTCAGCAGTAACAACTGTTTCTTTCAATGCGGCAAATATTGCAGCTCAAGATTTTGAAAATGTCCATTTAGTAGATTCCAAGAATGTTTCTATTGGAGCAGCTGCTATTGTTAAAGCAACCGCTCAATTTATTGAAGATAATCCTAACAAAAGTCCTGAAGAGGTTATTGCTTTTATCGAAGATATTTGCGAGCGTACCCATATGAATTTCTTGCCTAAAACACTTCTTTATCTAAGAGCTGGCGGTCGTGTCTCAAATTTAGCTTTTCTTGGAGCAAATATTTTAAAAATTTTTCCAAGCATTAAAATAGAAAATGGGTATTTGGTACCTGGGAAAAAATATCGTGGATCCTTTGAGCGTGCTTTAAAGAAAATGATTAAGGATTTTTTTGAAAGCTATAATATTGAGTCTGAGACCGTTTTGATAGTAGGTGCTCCTAGTGTAGATGATAATTATAAAGAGATAATTCTTAATCTGCTAAGGGAAAATGGTATAGAGGAAGCTAGGTGGATGAAAGCAGGTGCTGTGATTTCATGTCATGGTGGTCCTGGTGCAATCGGAATTGCAGGGATTGAAAAAAATATTTCCTGATTGTATTAAAACATGTGTTATTAGAAATATAAAAACTCAAATATTGATACAATAAAAACATACTGATATCAGTAGGTTTTTATTGTTTTTTGCAAACAGGGTAAGTTGAGACTCTTGCGTTGATAGAGAGGAAGTAAGATGGAATCAAAGGGTTAGAGATCTAAAGTTAAGGAGTATCTCAGTGGTAAGAATGGAAAATAAAATCGAATATGATTATAGTGTGGTTTTGTAGAGTATTATAAATCAAATATTCCATTTTACATAGATAGATATAAGGTGCATAAATAATATGTTATAATTTACACATGAGATAAATTTGAAAAGTTTTTAAAGTTTAAATTATTTACATACTAAATAAGGTGGGATGATGTAATGAATAAGGTGGGTCCATTTATACTGCCATTATTTAGAAGTGTTTTGTTTATTATCGTTGGAATTATATTTGCAATGTTCACTAATCAATCATTAGAACAAGCAAGTAAATGGTGGTCGATACTATGTACAGTTTGTAATATCATTACTATTGTTTTACTAATGATTATTTGCAAACTTGAAGGTACTACATATAAGAACTTAATTGGTTATCAAAAGGGTCATTGGAATCTGAAATATTCATTGTTGATCGTTCTTCTAATGCTTTCATTGGGAATAGGTGGAATGTATGGATTTGGATATATGATTTATGGTTATGTGCCTGTAACAATGATACAACCCATCCCTGTTTGGATTGCAGTAATAAATGTGTTGCTTTTACCTTTGACGATAGTATTTGCTGAATTACCATTATATTTTGGTTATGCCCTAAATGGAATTGAAAAAATTACAGGTAACAAAGTACTCTCAGTTGGATATCCAATGTTTTTCTATGCTCTTCAACATAGTTTTATACCTCTATTGTTCGATTGGAAACATATCCTATTCAGATTTTTGTCATTCTTACCATTGATGTTTGTATTAGGAATTATATATTATAAAAAGAGGAAACTCGAACCGTTAATGTTAGGTCATGCTTTTTTGGATTTAGCAACAGGTGCACAAATTATAATGATTTCTATATCACCTGCATTATTTGAAATGATTAAAACTACAAATAAATAGATAATATATCACAAAATGGGGATGCGGACAAAATCCTGGACTGATACTACGATAGCTCAATTCATAGAGGAACTTAATGAATACATTAAATGGTATTCTGAAGAGAGGATAAAACTATCACTTGGAGGAATGAGTTCTATAGATTATAGAAGGAGTCTAGGACTGGATTTTTGAGGTCCGTAAAAACATCCGCATCCCCCTTTGGGTAATTACATTATGCATTAAACAAGATATGTTCTGTGGACGAGCTAGCTGTGATTTATCAATTGACAATACAACTGATAGTCAACTTAACTTCATCATGTACGACTTGTTAAAAAGAAAAGAATATTTTTAGTAATGAATTTTATTGGTGAACGAGGAGGATAATAAACAGTGAATAAAGTTTCTTTTATTGACAAACATCCAGTTATAAGCAGTATCGTAGCAACTTTTTTATTTTTATTAGTGATTACTTTTGGGGGTATAATTTCTGGAATTACAGAAATTAGAAGTGAGATAACCCTTATTATAGCTTTTGCTATACTCGCAGTGATTCTTATTGCATTCATTAGTAAAATGAATAAGTGGAATTATTATGGCTTTAACTCAATGAATAAAATGGATAATACAACTAAACTGCTTTTTATACCACTATTTATATTTGCATTTCTGCCTCTGGTTGTTGGATTTTCAGCTGATCTAAAATTACTAGAGATTATTTATATAATAGTTTTTATGGCAATAGTTTCTTTTGTAGAAGAGACCATGTTCAGGGGTGTAATTCTTAGATTGCTTCAAAAAAAGAGTAATATGTATGCTATATGGGGCTCATCCCTATTATTTTCAATACCTCACCTATTAAATACTTTGAATGGAAAGGGATCGGTTGAAGCGATTGTACAAACTTTATTTGCTTTTTTTATAGGATTGATATTGGCGATGCTAATGATTAAAACAAATAATATTTTCCCACTCATTATTTATCACTTCACAAATAATACAGTAAGTTCGGTAACTAGATCAGATGTAAATCAATCATTTGAATTGTACTTTACTTTGATTATTTTTGCTTTGAGTATAGTTTATGCGATTTATCTCTATAACTTGATTAAAAGAGATAGTCGCAGCTCAGAGAAAGAAGCGTTTAGTCAGATCAATTTTTAGCAAATATCGAGTTGGGGGAGAAGTAGAAGGTGAGTCAAGTCCATTAATTGTGAAAGTAAATGAAAAGTTGACCTCCTGACATTGAATTTCTTTACCATCAAGACGATTAATTAGTTTGGCAATAGCAGGGCTTTTAACATTCAATTAGTTTACCACTTGTGACACTCAAAAAGTTTACCAGATGACACTGAGTTTGTTTACCACTACCACTTTGTTACTAAGGAAGGGAATACTAGGAGTGGTTCGTTTAATTATGATTAGCAATTCTATTGGAATTCCTTGGGGTCTGTTTTTCAACAGATTCAAGGGTCTTAGAGATGAGAGAAGCAACCTTGCTTATGAACTAATAGATAGATAAGATGATTGATTTGTAAAATCAAAATCAAATAAAATGGGAAGTTTATAATACACAAGACAAGGCGACAGGAACTATGTCTTATTGAAGAAATATTTGGAGACTTGGCAGATTTGAACCGTAAGTTCGATAGCTCTTATAAGGTAAGTGGTTTGATAGAATAAAATAATAGAAGGATAGTGAAGAAATGATCAAAGCTGTAATTTTTGACCTCGACGGAACACTTATAGACACTAACGATTTAATCATTGATACTTTTCATCATGTATTAAATGAATACCTTGGCTACTCTCCAACCGACGATGAGCTGAAGCAAGTGTATGGAAAGACATTGGAGGAGCAAATGTCATTGTTTTCTTTGGAGAATGTTCAGGTACTAGTAGATGCATACAGAACATTCTACAGGTCCCATAGGGATTCGCAAACCCATCTGTTTGAGGGTGTAAAAAATCTCCTCGACGAATTGGTCTCAAAAGGAATCAAAATGGCAACAGTTACAAACAAAGGTTCTAGAGGAGTGCAACATGCCTTTAATATGTTTGATCTTGGCAAGTACTTTGAAATAGCAGTTACCGCGGACGATGTATTAAGAGGCAAGCCAGATCCAGAAGGAATTTTCACCACACTGGAGCATTTGGGTGTGGATGCAGAAGATGCATTGTTCGTTGGAGATAGCTTGAATGACATTGTTGCAGCGAAAGACGCTGGTGTCAAATCCGTTTTGGTGGGCTGGACTTTCTTTAACAAAGACCACTATACTGGTTTCGGAGCAGATTATGTCATCGATAAGCCAATCGATCTAATGGGATTGCTGCTATAAATCTCATAAAAAGTGCTTTTGAGATAATGAATTACTCAAGAGTATTTTTTAGTCTCAATATTCTTGCCTAGAATCTGTGATGGTATTAACATTTGTCCTAATGGGTTATGAGGCTGAAGTGGAACCAGAATATATTCTCTAACATGTCTATGGCAATCTAAAATACAATAAAGGGCAGTCAAAAATACAAAAAGTAATTGCCAGTACAAACCTAACAATATACCCTATTAAGTGACTAAGCTTATAGGAGTGAAAGGAAGTGCTGGCAATTACTCAAGTCATTATATCCGAGAACTGTTATTTATGGAATGCAAAACACAAAACTCCATCTAAAAGAGTTGCCTAGACCACTTTTTTAGGTTGAGTTTTTATTGGTTTGAGGTGAATCTTTCTCTGCTTTTTCATCGTTTTTAGAAGGAAGCCGCCTCTGAATCTCCTAGGTTCGTAGGAGACGACAAAGGACTGGGGCTCATATTCATCTATTAATTGCAGCAGTTCCTTTTCTCTGTTTCTCTTTGTAAGGATATCTAGCCTATAGCGTTTACTATCCCTGCCCTCTCCTTCATAAACAGTAACTCCAAAGCCCTCGTTTCTTAAACGGGCAATTAAATCGGTGTTTTTATTCATCATATTTACTACAAAGTTGTTATAACCTATAGCAAGTTTATTCTCCACATATCCACCTACGAGTATACCTACCCCAAAGCCACCTGCATAGACGATCATTGCTAGGGTTCCTTGGTTTCCGCTAAAGACTAGGGATAAGCCAAAGACATAGACAAGGGCTTCCAAAAAACCAAGAAAAGATGCTACAACAGTCATATTCTTAACTAAAAAAATTGTCCTAAGGGTTAATATGGGCACATAAATCAACTGCAGTAATAGTATTAAAAGTATATTTAGCACAAGTGTCATCACCTTCCAGATTAGTCATTCAAATTATAGTGTAAACCATAGTAGGGTTTTTGCCAAGAATAATTTATCTGAATGTCAGCGAAAAAGTTTAACACCTGACATTGAATCTCTTTACCACAATGACGGTGAATTAGTTTACCACTCTTGACACTCAGAATGCTTCCGGTTGACAGATTATTATTCTAAATCAGTTGAGCTGTTATTATTGGGTATAATGTTGCTCAGTGGGATTGTTTCCGATACAATGGACCTATTGCTCCGTGATGATGGGTCTAGTTTATCGTCACAGTGGAGTCGCTGAACCGAAAAACCACTAAACACATATACCGAGTGACTTAAATGCAAGGATATAAATATAAGTGTATTTTTGTGCTTAGGGTAACTATATTACAGAATTCAAATAGGATTGAAGTAAACAATAAAATCTAGTAGAAAGATGACTTAATTGGGAGAGGTATAAATAATATCTTACAAGGTGGTATTGCAGTTTTGTATTGATGAATTAATTTGTGACAACAAATATTTAAGGAGGGTTTAAATGACAAATTATAATGATTTTATGAGTTCATTTAATAAGATAGAGGATTTTCTGAAAGACTTGGTTGATGCCAAATATAATATGGCTTTCTATAAGCTATTGGAAGAGGCTATGAAAAGGGATAAGTTGGTTAAACAGTTCTATCAGGAGTTAAGAACCATGTCTGATTTACGAAACATAATTGCCCATGGAGATCCAAATGACCCCGTGGCGCTACCTTCGGAATCAACACTTGAAAGGATAAAATTTATTGAGGGCCAATTTACCAATCCAATAAAGGTTAAGGATGCTTTTAAGAAAAGCGTCAATGCTGTGGATGCCAAGGATAGCTTGGCAGAGGTGTTAAGTGAGATTGATAAATACCATTATTCGCAATTTCCCGTTGTTAAGTCTGGAAAATTCATAGGCCTTATTACAGAGAATGGGATCACAAATTGGTTAGCTTCAAGTGTGGAAGATGATATAATCTCTATTAATAATACATCCGTACAAGATGTGATCCTTAGAGATGAAGAAAGTGATAGTTACAGTTTTTTAATTAGTACAGATACTCTGTATGATGTCATTGATAAATTCGAGGAAATCAGAAAGAGTGGAAATAGAACAGCTACAATCATTGTATTGAATCGGAAGGCAAGTTCAGTAAATATTGAGGATATCTATACAATACTAACTCCATGGGATTTGGACACAATTTATGGTAAACTGGGTATGGGCTTGGAAGAATAGCATAAGTCACTAAAAGTGAAAAACCACAGTGTATTTGTAAATCTCAGTTTAGATAAATGCAAAAAAAGCTCACGCTTAACACTTGATGAAGAGTTATATAAATTTCAAGGTAGAAATATCAAATAAATAAAGAGGAATGAAGGGATAAAATGGAGTTTGGAAGAAAGCTATATTCATTAGGAGAAATATACACAATACTTTACAAGGGAATTCGTTCTGCACCATATATGTCAAAAGCCAAGCGTAAGGGCGAGATGAACACTGAATTTATTGAGAGAATCATGTTGGCTGTAACTGAGGTCAATGGGTGTCCTATGTGTTCCTATGCCCATACTAAAATGGCACTTGAGGCTGGAATGAGCAATGAGGAGATTCATAATATGCTATCAGGTGTAGTGGATGATGTTCCTGAGGAGGAGCTGCAGGCTATTATGTTTGCTCAGCATTATGCCGATTCCAGGGGAAACCCTTCAAAGGAGTCATGGGACCAGGTTGTCGAGAGCTATGGAATTGTTAAGGCTAAGGGAATACTGGGAGCGATTCGTGCAATTATGATAGGCAATGCTCTTGGAATTCCTTGGGGTTCATTTATCAACAGATTTAAGGGTAAACCTGATGAGAGAAGCAACCTCGCTTATGAGCTTGGTGTTATTGTAATAGGCAGTGCTATGATTCCGTTTGCAATGGTTCATGCATTGATTGCATCAATTATAGGGGTAAGGAGACAAAATCAATATATTGCATAAATTGGTAATTTTGATTGTTTATTGAAGTTTCAGATGTATATCTTGAATGATCTTTAATAGGTATTAAATTAAATGGTTTGTTTTAGTAAGATAGAAGATGATATAGAAATCAGAGGGATTGTTTTATGAAGAAGCTTTTAGTTTTATTACTGGTTGTTGTTTTAATATTTGGAAGCGGTGTATTCGCGGAGGACATATCTGTTGAGATTGATGGAAGGAAACTTGATTTTGATGTTTCCCCTACCATAATTGATGGGAGAACTGTCCTTCCGGCAAGGACAATCTTTGAGTCATTGGGACTTGAAGTAGAATGGGATGATTCAACAAGAACTGTCACAGGAGTTGGAGAAGGCAAAATCATTTCACTTGTCATAGACCATAGGATTGCATATGTAAATGGAGAGCCTACAAATCTTGATGTGCCGCCTACAATAATCGATGATAGAAGTATGGTTCCTGTAAGGTTTGTAGCTGAGTCAACCGGAGCAGATGTTGCTTGGGATAGTGCTACAAGGACTGTTCTAATAGAAAATGGTGGCAATCAGAAAGAAGATTCCTTTAGAGACCACACCTACATAGTGGTTGAAGGTGGTGACCTATCAGGACACCGCCTTCCAAATGTAGTGGTTGATATAGGATATGGTGAAAGAGAATACTGGGCTTATACAAATGAGAACGGTCAACTTGTAAGGGTGGTTGCAGATGAGATAAGACTGCAAGATGAGAGCATAGAGGATGTGCTTGATTCAGGAAGATACTATTATGATGAGGCAAAAGTACCAGGAACAGAGCATCCTGAACTTGATGAAGGTCATATAATAGCTGATTCACTTGGGGGAGTGTCAAATGCCTATAATATAACTCCACAGAATAGCACACTTAACAGACACGGTGACCAAGCGTACATGGAAAAGACCATAAGGGATGCAGGTGGAGCAAATAACTTTGAAGCCATTATAACCTATCCAAACAGTACAACACATATACCTAGCCACTACAAATACACTTATACTGTTGCAGGGCATGAGATAGTAGATGAATTTGATAATATAAATCCGGATGATTACAGTCCCAGTACAGGGATATCAGATATCACCATTCCACAAATAATAGGTGGGGATTTAAACCTATCACTATTAATTGATAGATTGGATTTGGAAAATAGAATTGTTGTCATCAGGAACAAGGGGATGGATCTGCTACAAACCTTCATGTCCAATACAAGGGGCATGTTTAGATAGATAATGTAAGTTGAAGATTATCTTCATTATAATGAGAACTACAACAGATAAACCTCTCACTGATTTAAACTAAGAATTGAAAGACTACCAATTCTTGAAACAACTGCCATTGTTTACTTCCTATTCTCTTTATACACTAAGTTCAAATGTTATCTTTTCAAATAATAAGGCAACCAGGGAGTTGGGTTATTCGACAAGAGATATCAAAGGATACAGTAAATTGGCTAAAAAAACTGGTAGAATATTAGCTAGGGATTCTAAGAAATATGTTTACGAAAAGGAGATTTGCGAATGTTTGAAATGTTTGATATCTCATTTAATGGCATTGAGATAATTAAAGATTTATGGGAGAAAAATCGACAGTATCATGAGAATAATTCTACATTTTTCGGCGAATCATACCGTACTATTTGTTTTGAGGATAAAGTTAAAGATCTTGCAAAATTCCATAAAGATAAGATCAAAATATCTGTTGCAAAGGTTAATGATGAATACATAGGCTACTGCATATCTACTATTGTTGATGATAATGGTGAAATAGCATCAATCCATGTAGATCAATCATCTAGAAGGGTTGGGATTGGGAAAAAATTAGTGGTCGAGTATCTCGAGTGGATGAAAGGCAAAAAATGCAAAGCTATTGGAGTAACAGTGTCTCAAGAGAATAAGAGCACCATAAATTTTTATAAGGAACTAGGTTTTTATCCAAATACTTTATTTATGCAACAAAACATTTAATATTGATTAATTGTCGTAAAAAATAATCAAATAAAAATATTCCATGCCTATAACCGGAAGCGAAAGTGTAGCAGAGCAAAGTGACTATTCATTAGTTTAAAACCAAAAAAATCCCTGGAAGATAAAGATTCCAGGGATTTTTCATGCCGGTGTTTAATGGTGATAAGGTTTGTTTTTTATTGTTTATAAATTGGGGAAATGATAAACTAAGAGAGACGATGAATTTGAAGGAAGAATCACTTAATTAGGTTAGATAGAATGCATGTGAGGAGAATTTAAAAATGAAAAAACTAATAAGAATAATGATTTTAATATTTATAGTATTTACTGTTGTAGTAGCTGGATTTATTTTGATGAATGATAATAAACTATTTCAAAGCAGAACCAATATTAGCTCAGAAACAGCACTAGTACAGGATAGATTAGTCGAGTTGTCAGAATGGGCAACACTTAGGTATGAATACAGTAATGTCATTGTAAGTCGTACAGAAAGGACCCTGTCATTAGGTGTCACCGATATCAACTACGGAGAGGCAATAAGGTTAATCGAGTATTCGGGATATTTAAAAGCAGGAACGGATCTATCAAAAATTCAAATGACATATAATGAGCAGTCTGAAAGAATGTTTGTTAGGGTTCCAAAATCCAAAATTCTCGACAATGTTGTAGATACTGATTCAGCAAGAGTGGAAGATGTTAAGGGCAATATATTCTCAGATTATCCGACACAAATAATTTTTGATGAAATAAATGCAGATAAAAAAGAACTGGAAGACGAGAAAATCAGCCAAGGTTTCTTAGAGGAAGCAGACAATAGATTACACCAATTGTTAACTTCATTTTTGGCGACCAATGGCTATAATGATGTTGTCGTCGAATTCCATTGATTAATTAAAGGATGGCAGTTCGATCCTGAACTGGTGGAAGATTTTGTTGAGATGATGAATAAAGCTAGGCTGCTTTGATAGGATTTCATCTTAGGAGGTTAATTGGAGGTTAATTTGGATAATAATTATAAGGAAACTCAAATGTTAAAACTGAATAAATATGCCAGGGAATATATTGAGAACAAGGATAAGAAGGTAGATTATCAGAAGATTTCTAGACAGATGAAGGAATTTTCAGGTGCTGAATATGTAATGTTTAATATTTTTGACGAAAATGGAAAAGACTTTACCCTTGTTGGTTTTGAAGGGAATAGAAGAAACATAGAAAAAATGATGGATGTAATTGGATACAATATAATAGGCAAGAAATTCAAGTATGAAGAAGGTAGAAATGAGAAGTTTGAAAAATCGATAGTTACCAGAGTCGAATCTCTAAAGGAGTTGGCGGGTAACGCATTACCTAGTACTGCTATGTCAATAATCGAGAAAGTATATAGAATAGATAGTATCCTTATAGTTAGAATAACTAAAGATGAGAAGACCATAGGAAACTTTACTTTGATATTTTCTGAAAATCAAAATGAAAATGATGATGAAATGCTAAAGCTTTTTGCATCCCAGGTAGGGTTGTTTATTGATAAGATCAGCTTTGAACAAAAGAGCCTGGAATCTATTGGGAGATTTCAGTCTCTGCTAAAAAACAGTGTCAGTATCATTACAATTGTGGATAATAAAGGGAATTATGTGGATGCCTCTGACTCTGCAGCAGAATTGTTAGGCATAGATAAGGAAGAACTTTTAGGTAAGAACTTCAAAGAAGTAGTGACTGATAAGAACGAAGAGTTTATGAATACGTTAGCCACTATAAGCAAAACAAAAAAACCTGTATATAAGGAAGAGAGTTATCACATTGATAATGAGGAAATAATATATGAAAGCAGGGTATTCCCCATAGAGGAAAAAGATGATGAAGTTGTGCTTTTTGGGTCCATAGCTAACGATATAACAGATAGAAAAAAAGCTGAGCAGGACTTGATTCATTTCAATAACCTTATAAAATATATTTTGGAGCATAATCCAAGTGGTGTAGCGGTACATGACAAGGACCTTAATTATATATATGTAAGCGAAAAATACCTGAAAAGTTATAACGTTAGGGAAGAAGATATTATAGGCAAGCATCATTATGAAATTTTTCCTGACTTGCCTCAAAAATGGAGAGATGTGCATAAAAGATCTTTAAAGGGCGAAGTAGTCAGAGAAGAAGAAGATCCCTACTACAGAGTAGATGGTAGTATAGATTGGACCAGATGGGAATCAAGACCCTGGTATGATAAAGATGGGGAAATAGGCGGAATTGTTATATACACAGATATAATAACTCAACAAAAAGAAATGGAAGCAGAGATATATAGGGAGAGAGAGCAATTTAAGACAACCTTGCTATCTGTAGGGGACGCAATTATTTCCACTGATAAAGATGGTAGAATTAGCTTGATGAACAATGTGGCTGAAAAACTTACCGGATGGTCTCAGGAAGAAGCTTATAATGAGCCGCTGGAAAAAGTCTTGAATATAATCAATGAAAATACAAGGGAGTATTGTGAAAATCCAGCAAAAAAGGCACTGGCACTGAGAAAAACCGTTGAGATGGAAAATCATACAATACTTATAGCAAAAGATGGCAAGGAGATTCCTATAGAAGACAGTGCAGCCCTTATCAAAGATCGGACCGGGACCATAACTGGTGTAGTTATAGTATTTAGAGATTTTACAGAGAAAAAAGAAAAACAGAAAGAAATAGAATATTTGAATCTTCATGATCATCTTACAGGAATCTATAACAGAAGGTATTTTGAAGAAGAACTAGAAAGATTGGATGTAGATAGTAACCTGCCACTTTCAGTTATAGTTATTGATGTTAACGGATTAATACTTATAAATGATGCTTTTGGTCATAACAAAGGTGATGAGATCTTAATCAAATCTGCACAGGCTATAAAGAATAGTCTCAAAGCTGATGAAATAGTGTCACGAGTGGGAGGAGATGAATTTTCGATTATCCTTCCAAAATGCGGGAAGAATAAGGTATCTAAAATTATTGAAAAGATTAAGGAGAGTATTGATAAAGAGTCAGAAGAAGGTATTCCTTTTTCTCTAGCTATAGGATTTGATACTAAGGTGGAATCAAAAGAGAGCATGTCGGAAGTATTGAAAAAAGCAGAAAGCAGAATGTATACGAATAAGATATTTTCTGAGCAGAGTAAAAGAAGAGAAGTAATACTCACAATGCTTTCTACATTACATGAAAAGCATCCAAGAGAAGAAGAACACTCAAGGAGAGTAAGTGAGCTTTCTTATGAGCTTGGCAAGGCAATTGGATTAAAGGATGATAGATTGAACTTGCTAAAGACAGCTGGACTTCTTCATGATATTGGTAAAATAGCTATTGATTATTCAATAATAGAGAAGCCAGGAGCACTTACGGAAGAGGAATATCTGGAAGTGAAAAAGCATCCTGAGATTGGCTACAGAATACTTAAATCTTCCATTGAATATGAAGATATAGCTAAGACTGTACTTTACCACCATGAAAAAATTGATGGAAGCGGGTATCCAAAAGGAATAAAAGAAAGAGAAATACCTTTGGAATCCAAAATCATAAGCATTGTAGATGCTTACGATGCCATGATATCCTCACGACCCTATAAAATAAGACAAAAGACAAAAGAAGAAGCAATAAGGGAATTGGAAAGATGTTCAAATACTCAATTCGATTTAGATCTAGTAAAAGTTTTTATTGAAAAAGTTATTAAATAGAATAATTTTATCATCCCTAGCAAGAATACTCCCTCCTCTCAGGTGGGAGATGAAATTGGAGGTTTTTATGGATTATAACAAATTATTGAATATAGGTGAAGTTTTTAAAGCCAAGTATAAGGTTGAAGTGTCTGATACTGCTGATTTTCATGGAAATACAGGGGTACGTGTATTATCTACACCTGCTTTGCTTAGATATGTGGAACAAGGGTCCTCTACTGGAGTATATGATCGTTTATCAGATGGTTATAGACCTGTAGGAACCTATGTTGAGCTTCATCATGTGAGCGCAACTCCTGTAGGTGGCATTATAGAAATCGTATCAGAAGTTAGTGAAATTGAAGGTAGAAAGTTCACCTATAATTTCAAAGCCTTTCACCAGGACAAGATAATCGCCTATGGGGTATATGGGCAGACAATTGTTCCCTTGGATGATTTCTTAAAGAAGAGTAATGTCATATAGACGGTGGCATTTATTTAATATTTTTAGTGATTCAATTACATTTTTATAATCTGTTTTATAGCGCAAGGGAATATATGAAAGAGAAATCCTCCTTGAGGCAAGCAAATACACTGATGGAATAGGAGAAAAGGCTACCAGGATTTTAATCCTGGTAGCCTTTGGTATTCTGTATAGTTTATGATGTTACATAATCTGCTGAGTGTTACTGAGAATCATTTGGCCTGGTCCATAGCAGCCATAAGCCCCTCTTCAATAGTTAATGCTATTTCTGATAGCTTGCTGTCATCAAAAACATTCATTAACTCGCTAGGCTTAATCAAACCAATAATTACCGAACCTTTGTCCTCATAAACAGCCATCTTGCAAGGTAGGAATATCCCTGATTCCATGTTTATCTCTAGGATTTCCTTAGCCTGCTTTGGATTACACACTTCAAGTATCTTCATATTTCCTTCAAAATCCAATCCCTTGCCTTTAAGCGTTTCCTCAAAATCTAACTCCCATAATACCCCGAAGCTTCTTTCCTTTAAGCTTTTCTTCAAGGCGTTCAATGCTTCTTCAAAACTTTTTTCTGTAGTAACTGTATAGTGAATGTTCATCTAAATCCTCCTTTGTAGATTTCGTGTCTATAGGTTACATACCCCAAGGAGGTATAATTATTCATGCTGATTTGAGACAGAGTTATAAATTTTTTATTATGAGTCTTAATGAACCTCAAGATCACGGTCTTGCATTATCCAACCATCGTTTTCATAGCGATAGGTGATTGTTATGGTGTAATGTCCTACCATCTCCGTCGTTGTCTCCTGGGTCATCTGGTACTCTCTTGGATGGATCATTTCCAGTTGATATTCACGATCTTCAATTATTGTAGTTATACCATCTTTTGGTGGCAGTACAAGTTCTCCGTCCATATAATCATAGTAGTTGTCTACATAGGTTGATACAAGCTCGCGGTCAGCGATTTCTGAGATATAGTCAATCAGGTCTTCCTTGTTGTCAAAGTCCCTAACTACCCAGCTATCAGCTTCTGTTTCCTGATATAGTCTGTTCTCAAACTCTGCCTCTAAAGCCAAGGCATCTTCTTCGTTGAATTCTTCCGCATGAATCATTTCCTCAACCAATATCACAAAAAGTTTGGAGGCTTCTGCCCTTGTGCTTGTTCTGTCTGCGCGGAAGGTGTTATCTGATGGATAGCCTTCGATAATACCTAATTGGACTGCCGTGTAGACATAAGGCACAAACTCGGCGTCAATTTCAGCAGCATCTGTAAAGCTTAGCTGCCCACTTTGAGGCTCTTCACCAGTTGCCATAACAATGATCTTTGTCATTTCCTCACGGGTGATTGGACGATTGTAATCTTCAAACTCATCATCTTCAATCAGTTCAAGTTCAATGGCCTTTGAAACGTACGGCTCATACCATATTCCTGACTCTGCTTCTTGGTAATAACTCATGGATTCAACGGTTATCTTGATAAATTCTGCAACAGTTATTTCACCATCAGCTCTGAAGCTTCCGTCAGGATAGCCTTCGATAAGATCCAGTGTTACCAGTTTGGATACATGGTCTATATACCATTCTTCACCACTTACATCATGGAAGTCTATCCCCAGTTCAACTCCTGAACCTTCTTCAAAAAGTGAATAGCCCATCGGGTAGGAATCATCCTCCGTGATCATAAGTTTTGTAAAGGTTATGACTCCAACACCTTCTTGAATTTCTCTTTCTTCATAATAATCACTGTTTAGGTCTTCATACCTTACAGTGAAAATCATGCCGTCATCTGTATCTTCAACTTCTGTAATTGTAGACTCGAGTGTTGTCTCTCCTTCTGAATTTTCAACTTCCTGGGTCCATGAGCTACCTTCCTCAAGAGGTGTCCTTATGAGCTCAATCTCATCATAATCTGAATCCAGCATCATCTCCTCGGTCTTGGTCTGGATGATTACATCAGAATGAACAGTGTACTCAAGACCAAGCGAATAATCCGAATCTGACTCTCCTCCGGATGCATCATGAACATTACCTTCGATAAAGTAATTAGCTGTATTCTGATCTGTGACAATACTCTCAATTTCCATATCATGTCCGTATTCTACGCTTCCATGGTATATCCATTTGAAGTTGTTATATTGAGGAAGCAAGTCTTCCAACTCTACGGATTGGGTGTGGTTCTGTGCAAAAACACTTACTGGACTTAATGCCAAGGCAAGTATCACCACAGCCAGTAGCTTTGTATTTACAAACTTTCTCCTAAAATTCAACGTTACCTCTCCTTTCATATCTCCTTAACATGCTTATTATTCATTTACCCGAGCAGGATGAAAATATTATTAAAATTCCATTACAAAGTCTAGTTTGAACTATTCACTCCATAAAATATTATTGGGTAATGGTTTTATTGTTACCAAATCATGGTATATGAATAAGGAATGACAAGTGTTCAAGAGTTACCAAAATATCGGTAGCAATATTACGGACAAAGGAGCATGGCAATGGATAATAAAGGTCAGAAGTTTACCATAGGAGAAACTATATATATGCTCCCATATATTTTGGTAGCCCTGTCCCCAATTCTCGTATCTAAGAGGCTATTGTATGTGGGACCTGAAGCAAGAATTGTATGGAACTCTGATCTAGTAGTAGACTATTTTTCCTATGCTAAAGGTCAGATGATAATTATTGCTGCACTTTTATCGATTCTTATTGCTTTTTACAGAATTTTAAAAAAGGAAGTAAAACCAAGGTTTGAAACAATACACATATTCTTGGGGATATATACTCTCGTGATTGTCTTATCACATATGCTTTCCAATTATCCATTTACATCTCTTTATGGGTTTCCAGAAAGATATGAGGGACTTCTGGTACATCTATCATACCTTGCCATCTTTATTTCATTTCCATTAGTCATATCTAAAACCAGACAAGTAAAGACAATAGTATATGCTATTTTGTTTTCGGCCTTGATAATTGGTGTGATCGGTTTTAGTCAATTCATTGGGGATGACATCCTGAAATCAGAATTCCTACTAGAAGTAATTGGCAGTGATATATCAATGATTGAGGAAAAATCACAAAACCAAATATATTCGACATTTTACAATTCAAATGCTTTAGGTCACTATATGGCAATGCTAGTGCCCTTTGCATTGTTTTCGACCTACTTGGCTGATAATAGGATAAAGAGGTCTTTATTAGCAGTTCTAACAGTATTGTTGTTTCTAAACCTTCTGGGATCATACTCAAGAGGCAGCCTGTTAGGTTTTTTGGTTTCAATAATCATTTATGGATGTTTGGGAAAGAGATTCCTTAAGTTGAACTATATGAATTATATTCTTGCTTTTGGAGTGGCAACAGTTGTATTCTTATCTGCAAACGCATTTGTTGGGGGAAGTATGATAGATAGGTATGTATCTATTGTAGAGCTTGGGACCAATCATAAAGAAGATGAAGAAATCGACAAAATAAAGAGTTTTTCAATAAGAGATGACTACATAACCATAAGAACTACTAATCAAATCCTACATTCTGAGCTTACCAACTATCCAAAATTCTATGATGAGTTTGGGAAGTCCTTGAAATATAAAATAAATAAACCAACAGGCATTATAAAAATTGATTATGAGGGCTATGTTGATTTCGATATTCAGCAAATCGATAGCTTCTTGAAAATTGGGAAGGGCAAATCTTTTTTGTTGTTTGGCAGAGCTGAAGGTGAAATTCTATTTTTAAATCCCAAAGGAGAGGTATTGCTAGATTACAATACAAGACATGATGATTATGGTATTGAGAGAATTGGATCAGGAAGAGGATATATTTGGTCAAGAAGTCTTTCTCTTCTTAAGGATAAGCTGTTTCTAGGGTCGGGGCTTGACAGTTTTGCATATGAGTTTCCTCAGAATGACTATAAAGGGAAACTAAATTATATGTATGATGCGTATTTTGTAGTTGATAAAACTTATAATATGTACATGCAAACAGCTATTAACTCTGGAATTATAAGTTTAAGTGCATTTATTTCCATAATTGCTATATGGCTGAAGAAATCAAAAAATATAATTGATAAAAATAGCAAAAGCATTTTTATTCCGATTGTTCCGGCAATCATTGCATTCTTGATTACAGGAATGTTTACAGATAGTTCAGTATCTGTTACACCTACATTTTGGCTCTTGATGGCAATAGGACTCTTCTATCACCAAAATAATTCCAAAAGTAAGACCCACTTTTGATGAATGAATAAAAATTGCATAAATTTTATTTATACCAAGAAAATCAAACTGTCAGCAAAAAAATTGTGTTGATGGTTTGATTTTAGTCATTTATTGGTATATGAATAATGATGAGAAGTTTTGTTTGTTAATGTGATGATGTAGAGGAGATGATGCTGTTGAAAACCATAGCTGTAGCAGGTACTTATGATAGCAAAAAGGTAGAGCTCATGTTTGTGAAGGATGTCCTGGAAAGTCTTGGGATCAATACCATAACCATTAACTGTGGTGTATTTCAACCAATGGTGAGTACTGACATAAAAAGCATTGATATTGCTGCTGAAATCGGTGAAGATTTAAGGGAGATTGCAGCCAAGAAAGACAGGGCTCTTGGGACAGAAGTGATGGCAAAGGCAATGGAGAGGGCTATCCCAAGGCTCTATGCTGAAGGTAGGTTTGACGGGATTATTTCTCTTGGTGGAACTGGAGGAACTTCTCTTGTTACTCCTGGAATGAGGGCGTTGCCCATCGGTGTTCCCAAGGTTATGGTCTCAACTGTTGCTTCGGGGAATGTATCTCAATATGTTGGTACCAGTGATATCATTATGGTCCCTTCAATTGTTGATGTATCTGGACTTAACTCAATATCAACCAGGATATTTAAAAATGCCGCACTTGCCATTGCAGGTATGGTAAGTCTTGAGAATGAGGAGAAAGTGCTGGATAAGAAACCTCTAATTGCTGCGACGATGTTTGGAGTAACTACTCCTGGTGTCAACAAGGCAAGGGAGTATCTGGAGGAGCATGGCTACGAGGTTCTTGTATTCCATGCAACTGGAACAGGTGGGAAAACCATGGAAAGATTGATAGAAGAAGGATATTTTGTCGGAGTTTTGGACCTGACAACCACAGAATGGTGTGACGAGCTTGTTGGTGGGGTTCTGGCCGCGGGACCAACTAGACTTGAAGCAGCTGGAAAGGCCAAGACCCCACAGGTGGTTTCTGTTGGGGCACTTGACATGGTTAACTTTGGACCGATTGATACGGTTCCAGAGGAGTTTAAGGGTAGGAATCTTTACAAGCACAACCCTACTGTTACCTTGATGAGAACTACAGTTGAGGAAAACATGCAGTTGGGTGAGATCATTGCTGAAAAGCTCAATATGTCCCAGGGGCCAACTGCCTTGATGCTTCCTCTTAAAGGAGTTTCAATGATAGATGCTGAAGGCCAGCCATTCTTTGGACCAGTTGAGGATCAGGTGCTGTTCGATGCACTAAAAAAGAATATTGACAGAATCAAGGTTGAGCTGATTGAAATGGACAATAATATAAACGATGAAGAATTTGCTTTGGCAGCTGCAATGAAATTGATAGATTTAATTGAGGGGCGATAATTGATATGGATAGACAAATGGTACTTGAAAGACTTAGGGAGCAGGTTGAAAAAGGCAAGGCAATAATTGGGGCCGGAGCTGGAACTGGAATCTCTGCTAAAAGTGCTGAAAAAGGCGGAGTTGACCTGATCATTATATACAATTCAGGAAGATACAGGATGGCTGGTCGTGGATCTCTGGCAGGCTTGATGCCGTATGGAGATGCAAATCAGATTGTTGTTGAGATGGGTAGTGAAGTTCTGCCGATTGTAAGTGACACCCCTGTTCTTGCAGGAGTTTGTGGAACAGATCCTTTCAGGATCATGGAGAAATTTCTTGAGCAGTTAAAGGCTCAGGGTTTTGCAGGAGTTCAGAACTTTCCTACTGTGGGATTGATTGACGGGGTATTCAGACAAAACCTTGAAGAAACCGGAATGGGTTATGACCTTGAGGTTGAGATGATCAGGAAGGCTCATGAACTCGGTCTTGTTACCACTCCTTACGTATTTGATACTGGGCAGGCCAGAAAGATGGCAAAAGCCGGCGCTGATGTAATTGTTGCACATATGGGTCTTACCACCAAGGGATCAATTGGTGCCCAGACTGCCTTGACTCTTGACGAATCTGTCGTCAGGGTACAGGAAATCTGCGATGCAGGAAAGGAAGTTAATCCTGATGTTATTGTTCTTTGTCATGGTGGACCGATTGCCATGCCTGAGGATGCAAAGTATATCCTTGAAAGAACTGAGGGGGTATCCGGATTCTTTGGGGCCTCAAGCATTGAAAGGCTTCCAACTGAGGTTGCAATCAAGCAGCAGGTTGAGGATTTCAAGAAGATTAATTTAAGAAAACTTTTATAAGCGATTTTGTGGATTTGACAGGCGGACCGCTGTTTGGGTTTGCCTGTTTTTTAGTTGTGAACAATTTGGCATAAATTTTGTTTAATAATTTTAACTCTTACTTATAGAAGTATATAATCTGAAAAGCCTATCTATTTCAAATACTAAATAATATCATTACACTTGGAAATAGTGATTAAATATTTGCATGCGACGATATCACTGAATAAAGTAGTTACAATTCATGATTTAAGATATAATATTAACGGTAAGACTATTTATTAGCTACACATTAACGAAATTAACGAAAGATTAACGATTTTTAGATAGAATATATTTGAATTATTATATTTTTATGAAGAGGTGGTATTTTGAAGAAATTGTTTGTTTTTCAAAGGAATAAGAGAATTATGTTATACGATGGTGTAAAAGCAGAAACAATATTCAATCAAAAAGAATATACAGATGTATTCTCATCCTTAGAAACTGATAAATATGGTTTTTTTAAAAACATTATAGATCATTACGGTATTGAAGACCCTAGACAAATTGAGGAGAGATTTTCCTACTTATTCAACTTCATATTGGTAAACAATATAGTAAATTATATAATTGACTGTTATAAGGATGGGGATTATCAAGAAATAATTTTTGATGAAACCATAAGAAATAATTCGAAACAAATAATTAAATTAAAAGGTAGACTTGATACAGAAGATGCCTTAGGAGACATAATAATTAGTTTAATTAATTCAGAGTCATACTTATTGGATCAAGTAAAAATTGATTATGGGAAAATCAATAAGAAAGAAATCGATATTAATTTTGATTCAAAGAAATTGGAATTCTTTTTTAGGTATGCAACTAACGATGTAAAAAACTTGATAGATACTCTAAATAGTGATTTAGTAGCTTTTAAGTTTGTTAGGAAAAGCAGAAAAAACGAAGAAGGTCGCTACATTCTACCAGTATATGTGGATAATAAGTCTTTGCAATTGAAGGGCATAGATAATTATGAAGACTTTTTAGTTAATTGGAAATCTTTAGCTTATTTACATATGCTCTCAAAAATTCATGATTATTTTATTGATTATTACAATATTGACTCAGAGAAAGGGTTAGTTAGTGATGACCTTATGTTGGGTCTGGTATCATTACTTGATTGTGCAATCCAAGATTATCCTACAGGTTTGGATAAATCAATCGAAGTAGGGAGAGAAACAAGTGGAAAATGTTACTTTATTGATGGAGTAGTGCCTCCTATTTCAATCACACAGGAGTTAGCTCTGATACTACAGTCTAGAGATGCGTTTTCAGTGGTTCCAAAAGTCTTTAAGAATAAAGTTAGGTAAAGAATAGGTGGTTTTGATGAGCAAAATAGAATTCTATTTATTGGGATCTCCAAGAATACAAGAGAATGGACAAGACATATACATTCCAATGGGAAAAGTAAGCGGTATACTCTTTTATTTGTTGATAAGACAACATTCTAATAGAGATGAATTAGTGAGCATGTTTTGGCCATCATCAAATGAAGACAAGGCAAAAACAAGCTTAAGAAATGCATTGCATAAGATAAGAAAGGCCTTTTCGCAAGATTTATTATTGACTCCCAACAAGTCGAGCATAATAATAAATCAAAGTTTAGATGTATTTGTTGATGCTCTTGAATTTGAAAGCAAAACAAAGGAGAACAACCACTTATATGCAGATGATTTTCTTAAGGGATTCAACATAAAAGACTCAATAGATTTTGAAGATTGGTTACTTGAGACAAGGAATTATTACAAGAATAAATTTGTAGTTAGTACTGAAAAAACAATCATGGATAAGTATGATAACAATGAGTTAAAGGACTTGGAGAATGATATATATAGACTTTTGAGTGCCGATAGTTACAATGAAGTTGGATATTTATACCTATTAAGAAAATATGAAGCTTATGGGAGATACGATAAGGTAATAAATGAATACCACAAGTACAAGAACTTATTACGAGATGAATTGGGAGTGGTTCCCTCTGAGAAAATAGAAACTATTTATAAAAAGTCTACAAAAAAATTGAAGGATAGTTCTCCAGGGAGAAAGCAATCGCAAGCTGATTTTTTATACTATAGAGAGTTTGAATTAAGCACCATTCAAGAAAACTTAAACTCATTTAAGAACAGTCAAGCATATAAATCGATTTTAGTAACTGGTGAATATGGAATTGGTAAAACAGTATTGATTAACAAGTTATTAAAGAACAATGAGCAAGATTTCAATGTTTTTAAAATCCAATGCAGTAGTGTTGAGAGGAATTTTACATATGCGCCATGGATAGAATTAATGAAAGAAGTCGATGAAGTAATTAGTGGTAACAATAATTCCAAACCAAAATTTTGGAGTGATGTGACAAATTATTTTTTCTATGATGGGAATAAAAATTTCCACCCTTCAGTACAAATTTTCGAGCTACAGGAAAAAGCAAATAGAAATGTATTGCATAATGCCTTCTTAAAAGCGTTTGAAATGTTGAATAACAATAAAAAGACAATAATTGTTATTGAGGATATTCAGTGGTTTGATAGACTTAGTCTTGAGTTGTTAAACAATCTTATTATGCATATTAATAAAAATACTCTGTTTATACTTTCCATGACTCAAGAAACAAAAAATATTGGAAGTTTATTTACACCATTGATAGATTTGAATAAACTTATGCATGTAATGCTTAGGCTGTTTGATAAGAAAGAAGCAGAAACAATAATCAAAAGATCAATTGATAGAGCAGTGCCTGAGAAAGATATAGATTATATTTACCAAATATCAAAAGGGAATGCTTTTTTTCTAAAGGAATACATTGATTTGTATAAAAATAATAAAGATGAGAATTTTTTAGTTCAGAAGATAAATAATGTACTCTATGAGAAATTTCAAAGTTTATCTAGCTTAGAGGATAATATTTTAAGCATACTTTCTGTATATAGAGATCAGATGTCAATTGATTTTTTGACAGCGGCTTTAAATGAAAAAGCTTTTGAAGTTTTGAAATCCATAAATAATCTAGTTCAAGGGAAAATTATTGATGAAATAAAATCAGATGACCAGATATATATTAAATTCTCGTATGTAGCATATCAAGAGTATATTTATGATAGTCTAAATGACAGCTCAAAACAAATACTCCATAGAGAGATTGCAGAAGCTCTGGAAAGTGACTTGTTGCATACTAGCGTTAATATAAATTCATATATAAAATTGAGAGATCATTTTTCTAAATCTAATGCAGTAGTAAAAACTCTAAAGTATGAGGTCTATATCTTAAACTATTACTTGAATTTCAATCATGAATTATTCCCAAATATCATCAATATTGAAAGCAAAAATAGTTATCATTTGAATAACGAAAAAGCATTAAAATGGATAAATGATATTGAAACAGAAATATTGAAAGTAAAGAATACGTGCAATACCAAGAAAAATGAAAAAGAAGTACAAGAAATTGAGTTGATGTTTCTATATTGTAAAGGAAGATACCTTATAAGATACGGTAACTATGCTGAAGGAACTAAAGTCATTAGAAGGGTGATTAATTATGCAAATGAAATAGACGAGGAGTATGTTGAATTATTAGGACACAAACAGATGGTAATCTATGGGATACAAATAAATGACACAAATGTGATGTTGAATCATATTGTACCAGGAATTAAGGTTGCAAAAAAACTGAAAAACAATGAAGAGCAAGGGATTCTTTTTAGATTATACGGGCTATATTATATTATAAAAGGAGACTTTGAATCCGCAGAAAAATTGCTTAGAATTTCACTTGATACATTTAACAATAGTGCATTCCTAGAATCCAAAAATCCTATAAGCATAGCAGCTATCTACAACTACTTAGGTGAAATCAGAAATGCAGAATTAAGGTTCGATGAAGCCATGGAATTTTATGATTTAGCAATTAATCTCTGTGAGGGAATTGAGGCAACCTGTGTTGCTGTTTTTTATATAAATGCAGCCAGGACATGTTTTTTGATCGGTGATTACGATTCTATGGATGAATATTTGAGATTAGCTGATAGGATAATTAAACAGTTTGATTCTTATTGGCAAACACCGGTTTTAGATGCACTAATTAGTCTCAAGCTATATTTCGAAGGGAATTATTACAAGTCTATTGAATATCTAAAGATGGCGAAAACTGAGTCCAAGATTATTAACAATCCCAATGATGAAGGCATGATTAGTTTTGTTGAGACTGTATTGGCTTATGAAATAAGTGTTAATTCTAACCCAGAACATGAAAGATTGGGTGAGTATATAAAAGAAAGCCCAGAAATCTATTACTATAATGCTATCAGATACCTTGATCATTTTAGGTATAAGGCCGAAATTGAATATTTGAAAAAAAAGATTTTGGAGGATAAAGAATGATAGATTGCTATTTGATAATAGATTTTGGTAGTACATACACAAAACTAAATTTAATTGATAAGAATAATGGGGAGATTATTTTAAGTTCATGCGCGCATACTACAATAGATACTAATATAAAAAATGGATTTGATGAAGCCTTGAATAAAATGAAGTCAAATAAGGCTTTTAGTGTAGTAAATATTCTGGATGTTTTTGGGTGTTCTTCTGCAGGAGGAGGACTTAAGATGGTAGCTATTGGAGTAACACCCAATTTTACAGTAGAGGCTGCAGTTTCTTCTGCGCTTGGGGCAGGAGCAAGGCTACTAAATACATACTCATATTTCTTGAGAGATGAAGATGTCATAGAAATAAACAATTTAGAACCAGATATTGTTCTTTTATCTGGAGGAGCTGAAAATGGGAATAAGAAATATATAATCCATAATGCTAAAAAATTATTGAAGCTAAACCCTAATATACCAATAGTTGTAGCGGGAAATAGTTCTTCTAATTCAGAGATAAGAGAGATATTTCAGATTAATAAAATTAATTTTGTGATTACGGATAATGTAATGCCTGATGTAAATAGAATATATCCTGATGGCGCAAGAGAAGAGATTAGAAAAATATTTATGAATCAAATTGTTTATGCTAAGGGTATTGAAGATATTGAGAGGATGACGAGCCGTATATTGATGCCAACTCCTACAGCTGCCATGAAAGCAGCAGAGCTCTTATCTAGTGGTACAAGTAAGCATAAGGGAATAGGAGATGTTCTGGTTGTTGACATTGGAGGAGCTACAACTGATGTGCACAGTGTTTCAAACCCAGCAAAGGCAAATAGTTTTTTAGTTGAAGGTCTGATTCCTCCGAACAATAAGCGGACAGTAGAAGGCGATTTGGGAATGCGTTATTCAGCACTTAGTCTATATGAGAATCTTGGAGAAGAAAGCTTCCTTAAATATTATAAGGATGTAGATGATATTAGAACAAGATGTGAGTATAGAAAAGAGAATCCTGACTATATCCCAGAAGATGAAAATCAATATGAGTTTGATATGATGATGGCAAAAAGTTGTGCTTTTGCTTCCATAAGGAGGCATTGTGGTAAAATCAGAAGTACATATGCTAATGGCAAGAATGTGATTGTTCAAAGTGGTAAAGATTTAAGGGATATAAAATATGTTATCGGAACTGGTGGTGTAATTGTCAACAGTAAGGATCCCATAGAAATCCTTAAGGAATGCATTGGATATGAACCAAATTTACTACTGCCAAAGTCTCCAAGATTCCTAGTGGACAATAAGTATATTCTTTCTGCTGTGGGTGTGTTAAGTATGATAGATAGCGACTTGGCGTTCGAAATATTATTAAATAATTTAACAGAAACTTCCTGACATTATCAACTTAAAGCTACCTATGGTTAGAGATTCCATAATCTATACAGGTAGAAGCGAAATCATTTCGTATATAGGCTCATACCATGCCTCAACTTTTGGAGCATTGTCTATAAGCGGAATAAGCCTCAATATGAAAAGGAGGCTTGGACCATTACTACCAGAAACATACCACATTCCCTATCCGGACTGTGGTCATTGTTATTTCGGGAAAAGGAAGGAAACTTGTTCAATGGAATGTTTTCAATTTATTGAAAGGTCCATGGATTCACATATACCTCCTGAAGAAGTTGCTGCAATTATTATTGAACCAATCGCAGGAGATTTTGGTTTTATTGAACCTTCCGAAGAATACTTTAGGAAAACTTGAATGAGTTTACTTGCAATTTTAGGATATTCTAAAAAATATTTTTAAAATATCAAATCAATAGAATAAATAAACGCAATATTAACGGTAACAGTATATAATTTAACTTAACAAACAATAAGTAACAAAATAACTTATTAAGATTAATAAATGAAATTTTGAAAGGAGCGATGTTACAATGAATGGAGAAAAAGGCTTGTACTACAGGGAGAATCCTGAAATCTTGTATGAAGTAAAGGCTCAAGGGGGAGGACTAAAAGACAGTGATACTTTAAGATGTAAAGGCTGGCGTCAAGAAACCATCCTTAGGATGTTGGAATTCAATATGGAAAATGCAGAGATTCCTGAACTGCTTGTAATTTATGGAGGAAATGGAAAATGCGCCAGGAATTGGGAGTCTTACTGGGCAATAGTTGACTCATTGAAGAACCTGGAGGATGATGAGACACTGGTTGTTCAATCAGGTATGCCAGTTGCGATATTCAAGACTCACAAAGAAGCGCCAGTTGTAGTGATGGCAACCACAAATATCATGCAGGCAACATGGGAGAGATTCTACGATCTACAAGATAAGAACCTAACAATATTTGCACAATATACTGCAGCCCCATGGGAGTACATAGGCACACAAGGGGTTATCGAAGGAACATTTGAAACGCTTTCGGCAATTGCCATGAAAAGATTCAATGATGATCTAGCAGGGAGAATATATCTGACAGCAGGTGCCGGAGGTATGGGTTCGAATCAAACCTGGGCAATGAAAATGCATGGCGGAGTTTGCTTGGTAATCGATACCAATGAAAAGATATTGCAGAAGAGAATTGAAAAGGACTATCTTGATCTGATTGCAGACTCTTTGGAAGAGGCTATAGAAATTGTCAAGGATCATGCAGCAAGAAAAGTTCCGGTTTCAGTAGGAATAGTTGGAAATGCTGCTGACATGTATGAGAAAATACTTGAAACTGATTTCAGGCCTGACATATGCTCAGAGATGTGTCCTTGTCATGATCCAATTTCATATATACCTTCAGGTTACACACCAGAAGAAGCTGATAAGCTAAGGATAGAGGATAGGAACAAATACTTGGAACTTGCTAGAGACACTATGAAAAGACAATTGGCAGCGATGATAAAGCTAAAGGAAGATGGTGTTGAAGTATTTGAGTATGGAACATCTATCAGAAAAGAATGTATGGATGCGGGATTCCCAAGAGAAGAAGCAATGAAAATCAGAGGTTTTGTTGCAGAATATATAAGACCACTCTTCTGTGAAGGTAGAGGACCATTTAGATGGACATGCCTATCAAGGGATCCGGAAGACCTTAAAGTCACAGATGACATAGCTCTGGAAATCTGCAAGGGCGACAATTTAGTTGAAAGATGGATAAGACTTGCCAGAAAGAATTTACCAATAGAAGGCATGCCAGCCAGAATATGTTACATGGGATTCGGAGAGAGAAAGAGATTTGGACTAGCAATAAATCAAGCAATTAGAGAGGGCAGAATCAAGGGAACAGTAGCCTTCTCAAGAGACAATCTAGACTCAGGTTCAATAGTGAACCCAACATTTGAGTCTGAAGACATGCCAGATGGTGGAGATTACATCTCAGATTGGCCTTATCTGAATGCATTGTTGAATGCAGCTGCCGGTTGTGATTTAATAGCAATCCAAGCAAACTATTCAATGGGTGAAGCAGTCCATACAGGTGTAACAATGATTGCCGATGGTACAGAGGAAGCAGATAGAAGGCTTTCAGTATGCCTAACTACCGATTCAGGGATAGGAGTGGTTAGACATGCACAAGCTGGATATCAAACTGCAAAAGATGTAGCTAATGGTAAGGGAAAATATACGGATGATTCCATTAAGGTACCTCTATGGTGGCAACCAGCTGATAAGGTTACTTTTGGTCCTGAAGGAATGTACAGGTAATTGAATCTTTACAATCTGCTATATCCCTAGACGTTTTGTCTAGGGATATAGCCATATATTCAAGGAAGCATTGATTGTAAGTACTTAGAATTAATTTTGTATGAATACTATTATATCCTTTTGATAAACTCAGAATAATGGCAGGGTATGGACTTAGATGAATTTATATGGTGAGGAGGTTTTCATGGCTTATTTATTATTAAAAGATTGCATGGAATTGCTGACAATGGCAGATGATTCAACGGATTTAGTTGGAATTCGTTATGGTGAATCTATACTGATTGAGGATGAAAGAGTTAAAAAAATCGGGAAATACAACAAAATCATTAAAGGATTGCATGAAGATGATCTTGATATAATTGATTGTAGTGATTACGTGGTGATGCCGGGATATGTTGACTCTCATACTCACCTAATCTTTGGCGGAAGCAGAGTTGATGAATATGTTGAGTTGTTGACAAATACACCAGATGAAGTCAAGAAGAGAGTTGGAAGGGTGGGTCTGGATTCTTCAATGCATGCAACAAAGAATGCAGAAGATGATGAACTCCACAAATCTTCTGCATTGAAATTGGAAAGAATGCTTAAGTCAGGTACAACCACTGTTGAGATTAAGTCAGGCTATGGTATAGATAAGGATACCGAGCTAAGGATGTTAAGAATAGTGGATGGAATTAGGAAGACAGTTCCTTCAACCATATTTTCAACTTATTTAGGTGCACATTACTATGATGTTGAAATGGGAAAAGAAAAATATATAGATTACATGATTAAAGAAGTCATGCCAACTATCAAGGAAGAAAAGCTTGCACAATTTTCTGATGTCTGGTGTGATCACGGATATTATACAGCTGAAGAGAGTTATAGGGTTCTTAGTGCTGGAAGAGATTATGGTATGGTTCCCAGCATCCATACAGAATGTTATTCTTCTATAGGTGGTGCAAAGGTGGCAGCAGAATTAAGAGCAGCTAATGCTGGGCATTTGAATTATTTGTCAGAGAAGGACACAAATCTTCTAAGGGATGCAGGGGTTGTTGGTGTATTACTACCAGGTACAGATTTCTCTGTCAAACATAGCAGACCCTTTAACCCAAGGCCTATGATTGATGCTGGTTTGGAAATTGCCATAGCAACCAACTTAAACCCAGGTAATTGGATAGAAAACATGGATATTGCATTAACACTAGCTTGTAGAAATCATGGCATGTCAGAAAAGGAAGCGCTAAGGGCAGCTACTTTGGGAGGGGCAAAGGCCCTTAGGGTTTCAAATGACTATGGATCACTTGAAGAGGGTAAGTTTGCTGATATTCAAATTAGGAAATCAGATTCTTATAAAAATGTGGTATATAAGTTCGGTGTTGACGAGATGGCATATGTAATTAAGCATGGGAGTATTGTTTATGATAATAAATAACTTACTTGTGATTACCAAAAAATGCATTACAACAATTTTATTTTACGAGTTTTTGCCAAATTATGATCAGTAAAGGAGATTAAAACATGAATTCAATAACAATTAATGGAAACGATTTAACACTTGAAGATGTTGTTAAGGTTGCAAGGTATGGAGCGAAAGTTGAAATTGATCAAAATCAGATACCCAAAATACTTGAGTCAAGACAATTTGTTGAAGATGCTCTAAATTCAGGACAAGCAATTTATGGTATAAACACTGGTTTTGGGAAGTTTGAGAATGTACCTATTTCTGAGGAACAACTTGATCTATTACAGAAAAATCTAATTTATTCTGATGCATGTGGTGTTGGAGAAGCTTTTGATACTGAAATTGTTCGTGCCATGTTACTATTGAGAGCTAATGCGGTTTGTAAAGGATACTCAGGAGTATTATTGAGAACCATCGAATGCATGGTGGATATGTTAAATAAGGGAGTACATCCAATAGTTAGATCTAAAGGATCAGTGGGAGCTTCAGGTGATCTATGCCCATTAGCACATATGGTATTGCCAATGATGGGTGAGGGAGAAGCCGAGTATGAAGGTAAAATCATGCCTGGAAAACAAGCAATGACTATGGCAGGGATTGAAACAATTACCCTTAAAGCAAAGGAAGGACTAGCTTTAATAAATGGAACACAGGCAATAACTGGAAATGCTGCATTGGCGGTTTATGACATGGAACAACTATTGAAGCAGGCAGATATAGTAAGTGCTCTGACGGTTGAAGCACTAGAAGGTATTGTTGATGCATTTGATGAAAGAATCAGCATGGTAAGACCTCATAAAGGGCAACTAGATGTTGCAAAGAATTTGAGGAATCTATTAAGTGGCTCAAAGTCAGTTACTAGACAAGGTGAAAAAAGGATGCAAGATGCATATAGTATAAGATGTATCCCACAGGTTCATGGTGCATCAAGACTTGCATTTGATTATGTAAAAGCAGCAGTTGAAACTGAGATAAATTCAGTTACAGACAATCCATTGATTTTCCCAGGCGAAGATGGGGCTTGCATATCTGGTGGAAACTTTCATGGGCAGCCAATGGCAATCGCCATGGATACATTGGGAATATTAGCTGCTGAAATAGCAAGCATTTCAGAAAGAAGAGTTGAAAGAATGGTTAATCCTTCACTGTCCAATGGTTTGCCTGCATTTTTGGTAAAAAATGGTGGTATTAATGATGGGTTTATGATACCTCAATATGTTGCAGCAGCATTGGTTTCAGAAAACAAGGTATTGGCTCACCCAGCCAGTGTAGATTCAATTCCGACATCTGCTAATCAAGAGGATCATGTTAGCATGGGAACCATTGCAGCCAGGCACGCTAGAACTATAGTTAACCATGCACAACATGTTGTAAGTATTGAGTTACTGTGTGCTGGACAAGCTGCTGATTTTAGGAATATAGATGACTTTGCTCCCAGTACTAGGGAAGCATATAATGTTTTGAGAGAGAAAGTGGATTTTATGGAAAATGATGTGATATTCTATCCAGAAATGGATGCTGCATTTGAGCTAATTGAAAGAGGAATTTTATTGGAAAGAGTAGAAAGACTCTCTGGAGATCTTCTATAGATAAATTTTAAGAATATTTGTTTTGGAATAATATAATTAGGAGGGCGAGATGAGTAAAGTTTTAATGGCTGAAGTTAATGTGAGTGAAGGGAAAGATTCTGGTTTAATTGAGAAATTAAAACAAGCAATTGTTTCAGTGGAAGGTATAGAGGTAATCGGAATAGAACCAGATGCGGATCATGATAGAACGGTATTTACCTATAAAGGTGAGCCTACCAAAGTATTGGAGGCGACAAAAAAATTAGTATCAAAAGCAATTGAATTAATTGATATGACAAAACACAAAGGTTCTCATCCAAGAATGGGATCAGTCGATATTTTGGATTTGACAGGCGGACCGCTGTTTGGGTTTGCCTGTTTTTTTTATGCTATTATGGATTATATAGGCATACACTTACAAAAGTTTTCAATTGATAGTATAATATTGTAGTATTAGCATATAGCTTAGTTTTTAATATACAATCTCTGTAAAGCTGTTGAACAAACAGAGGCATGAAAGGAGACAATCATGACTACAGTAAAAATTGGAAATACTGGTATTATAGTTAATAAGAATGGCTTTGGAGCTTTACCCATACAAAGGATTGATAGCTCACAGGCCAGACAAATATTGATCCGCGCATTTGAAGGTGGCATCAATTTTTTCGATACCTCTCGTGCTTACAGTGATAGCGAAGAGAAAATCGGCATGTCTTTATCCCATGTAAGGGACAAGATACATATTGCAACAAAAACCAAAGCCAGTAATGCAGATGAATTCTGGTCTGACTTGGAAAAATCACTCCAGAAATTAAAGACCGATTACATTGACATATACCAGTTTCATAATCTCTCATTCTGTCCGAAACCTGGTGATGGTACTGGATTATACGAAGCGATGCTGGAGGCTAAAGACAAAGGACTGATTAACCATATTGGTCTAACAAATCATAAAATGCATGTAGCCATGGAAGCAATTGAATCAGGTCTGTATAAGACTTTACAGTTTCCCTTTAGCTACCTGGCAACGGAGGATGAGATCAGGTTAGTTGAGATGTGCAAGGAAAATGGAGTTGGTTTTATAGCAATGAAGTCATTGGCGGGTGGTCTGATTAACAATTCCAGGGCAGCTTATGCGTATCTTTCACTTTTTGGAAACGTGTTGCCAATTTGGGGAGTGCAAAGAATCAATGAGTTGGAGGAGTTTCTGGAGTATGTAAAAAATCCTCCTGTTATGACTCCTGAGATATTGGACGTGATTGAAATGGATAAGAAAATCCTGTCAGGAGAATTTTGCAGAGGTTGTGGCTATTGTCTGCCTTGTCCGGCTGGGATTGACATCCCTAATGCAGCAAGGATGTCATTGATGATTAGAAGAGCACCCACCAAGGGCTTCTTCGGTGAAGCTTGGCAAATCAAGATGAAAAAAATTGAGGATTGCATAGATTGCAGGCATTGTTCAGACAACTGTCCGTATGGTCTGGATACGCCGAATCTGCTGAAGAGAAATCTGGAAGACTATGAACAAACTATCAAGACCAGTTCAGAGGTATAGATGAAATTGTCGATAGGATTGAATTGTTTTAAATAGAATATGTTGTTAGGAGTTGCCTATGAAAAGAGTAATATTGTTGATTTGCATAGTATTGGTAATAACCTTTATTCACCCTTCCTTTGCGGATGCTCAAGTCTACAAGGTAGCTGGTGACCAAGACTTTCCTCCCTATGAATACCTTGATGATGACGGTAAGTTCAAAGGGTTTAATGTGGATCTTATTAAGGCGATCAGTCTTGTAACCGGAATGGAGTTTGAGTTCCTTCCCATGAGTTGGGGGAATGCATATGTTTCGGTCCATCAGGGTAAGGCGGATATAATCCAGGGGATGAAGGAGTCTGATGAAAGACGAAACAAATTTCTGTTTTCTGAATCTCTTTTGATGAATTCACAATCAATATTCGTATTGGATGAGAATACTGATATTAGGGATGAAAATGATCTGGCAGGAAAACTTGTAGCCCTTAACAAGGAGGATACAGTACTTGAAGAAATCAGTGAGATAGAGAATGCAAGTATAATTGAATACGATACCCTTGGCGAAGCTCTGGACAGTCTACTAGACGGCGAGGTGGATGCTTTAGTTGGAAATACTCTGACGGTCAACTACTTGTGCAAGGAGAAGAATTCAATTGAGCTTGTGAAAATAGTTGGGGATTCCATTAATGAACAGAAGTATTCAATTGCTGTACATAAGAATAATACCGTGTTGATGAACAAGCTAAACGAAGGAATTAATGAGATTCAGGAAAACGGGATGTATGATTCCCTGTACAGAAAATGGTTTGGGGCACCCATAAGAAACACCAAGACAGATTATGAGTTTCTATGGAAAATGACATTGGGTTTAATCGCTGCTTTGGTTCTTCTGATCTATATCATAAAAAGTGCAAACGACAAGCTAAAGGCTGTTATCAATGCAAAGACTGAAGAACAAAAGGCTCTGATATATGAGCTGAGACATTATGACAAGTTGCAATTTATGAATCAGATAATATCATCCATTGCTCATGAGATTAGAAATCCCCTAACTTCAATAAAAATTTATACAAATCAGATCAGGGACAAGCTGGATAATCGTGAATTTATGCTAGCTGCATCTGAGGATATTCCTGTTGAGATTGACAGAATAGATGGGCTGATCAAGGAGTTTATGGAATATGCGTCGCCTAGAAGACCAGTGATTGCAAATATAAATCTGTATGAAGAAATAGTGAGCTCAATCAAGCTGGTTAAATTCCAAATCAATAAGATAAAGATTGAGGTTGATATTGACAAGTCGCTACGTGTAAAATTCGACATATCACAGTTTAAGCAGATAATAATAAACATACTTCTAAACAGCAATGATGCAGTAAAGGATATAGAGAAGCCAATTATTCAGATATCCGCAATGGAGGATGGAGAAGAAGTTGAACTAGTATTCAAGGATAATGGCTATGGTATGAAAGATGAGAATCTTCATTATATCTTCGAACCTTTCTACACAACAAAGGAGTATGGAAACGGTGTGGGGATGTTTGTTGTAAAGCAGATTATCGATGACAATGGTGGAAGCATTATTGCTGAAAGCGATGGAGAAAATCTGGGAATGAGCATTAAAGTGAGGGTTAAAAGGGGTGATATAGTTGAAGAATAAACTGCTTATTGTTGATGATGAGCCTAAAATACTAAGGTCGCTGAAATTTCTACTGGAGGATGACTTTCAGGTATTTACAAGTGGAAATTCAAAGGATGCTTTAAGTGTTTTCAAGGATGAAAGCATCAGTCTGGTTCTCCTTGATTTAAGACTGAAGGATGACAATGGAATAGATCTTATGGGAAAATTCCTGGAGATTGAATCAAAGGCAATAATAATAATTATGACTGCCTACTCAAGCTTGGAGATTTCAATCAAAGCGATAAAATCTGGTGCCTATTACTTTATAACAAAACCAATTGATAATGAGCAGCTTAAACTGTTGCTCAATACTGCAGATGAAAAACTGGATATGATGAATAAGATCAACAATCTCCAGGGACACATCAGAAAGGATATCATTGGAAACTCACCGAAGATAAGAAAAATCAATGAAGTTATTGATAGAGTGAAGAATACCAACGCTACAATTTTAATAACAGGTGAAAGTGGAACAGGCAAGGAACTGATTGCACAGAAGATTCACGGTACCAGCAACAGGGCTGGTAAACCTTATGTAGCAATAAACTGTGCTGCCATGCCTGGCGAGCTATTGGAAAGTGAGCTCTTTGGATACAAGAAGGGCGCATTTACTGGGGCTCAGAAGGATGAGATCGGTGTAATTAGACGAGCTGACAAGGGAACGCTTATTCTTGATGAAATAGGTGAGATGGATTTGAGATTGCAGTCAAAGCTTCTAAGATTCCTACAGGACAAGGAAGTAAGACCAATTGGTGACGCCACAAGCCACCAGGTCGATATTCGAATAATCTGCATTACAAACAGGAATCTAAAGAAGGAAGTGGAAGCAGGAAATTTCAGGGAGGATCTTTACTACAGAATCAATGTTATAAACATCGTCACACCGCTTTTAAGGGAACGGATTGATGACTTGAAGTACCTGGTGCCATATTTTATTGACAAGTACAATATATCCTTTGATAAGAATGTTAGGGGGATAACTGATGAGGCTTATGAGATACTCACCAACTACAGCTTTCAGGGCAATATCAGAGAGCTTGAGAATATCATCCAAAGGGCTGTTCTTTTAAGTATCTCAGACTATATTGATTCAGATTCATTGCATATCAGCCCACACAAACCCATTTCAAGCATTAATGAAGCCAGCGATGATTTCCTTAGGATCTACAAGGGTGAAAGCATGAAGGAGATTGAAAAGAAGGTAATTGAGTTCGCCCTTAAAAACAACAAGGACAACAGAAAGTGGACTGCCGATAGTCTGGGCATAGGAGAAAGAACGCTGAGATATAAAATAAAAGAGTACAATCTGTAAACAACCCTGCAAAATCTGCACCGTGCAAATTTTGCAGGGTTGTTTTATGTATAATTTCAATATTTGTTTTTCCTGTCTCTGCTATAAACTAGCAATATACACATAATATAGTTAAAAAATTACTTGGCATGGCTCTTGCAATTAGTTAAGTGCGAAATTATTTAATATTTAGCTAATTAAAGACAAGGAGGGAAGAGGGAAGTCGTTTTGTACGAATACATACTACTATAAAAATCGAAAATTAGGAGGATGTCATGAACTTTGAACTTATTGATGGTATTACGACGATTAATGTAAACTCGGCGGTCACTTTGGCTTTTGCTGCGTCACTATTGCTTTTAGGGTATTTCGTGAAAAACAAGGTAACTCTTTTGGACAAGTATTGTATACCTGCACCTGTTATCGGGGGATTCATATTCATGTTTGTCACTTGGATAGGTTACTTGACTGGAGCATTTTCATTTAGCTTTGACAACATATTCCAAAATACATTTATGCTTGCCTTCTTTACAACTGTTGGTCTTGGAGCCAGCTACAAGCTTCTTGTAAAGGGAGGAAAACTACTTATTGTTTACTGGCTAATCGCCGGTGTTGTATCAATACTTCAGAATACTTTGGGGATAGGACTTTCAATGGTATTGAATTTGGAGGCACCGTATGCGCTTTTGGCAAGTGCCATTTCCATGATAGGCGGTCACGGAGCAGCTCTTTCCTATGGTACTACATTTGGAGAGATGGGCTATGAGGCTGGACCTCTTGTTGGAGCTGCGGCAGCGACATTCGGTCTTATTTCTGCGGTTCTAATCGGTGGACCACTGGGTAGAAGATTGATCGTAAAAAACAATCTTACCCCTGATGAAGATTCAATATTTGATGCATCCGTTACTGATATCAACGTCGCTACAGGAGAAAAGCTAAGCTCACTTGATATTATGAAGAATGTATCTGTGATTTTTATATGCATGGCCTTTGGTACAATAATAGCAGGCTGGATCGGTAATCTGATTAACATGGGATTCCCTACATACGTAGGTGCAATGTTTGTAGCAGTTATTGTCAGAAACATAAATGAAAAATTGCATATGTACAGATTCGACTTTGGATTGGTTGATGAAATCGGAAATGTTACCCTTAACATCTACTTGTCACTGGCTCTTATGACACTGAAGCTTTGGGAGCTGTCAGGACTGATTGGTGGAGTGTTTATTGTAGTTATGTCACAGGTACTGTTGGTTTCACTTCTGGCATACTTTGTAGTCTTCAGAATCCTTGGTAAGAACTATGATGCAGCTGTTATGTGTGCAGGTCTTTGTGGTCACGGTCTTGGAGCGACTCCTTCAGCGATAGTCAACATGACTGCAGTAAACGAAAAATATGGAATGAGTAGAAAGGCCATGATGATTGTACCAATAGTTGGAGCTTTCCTTGTGGATGTTATTTACCAGCCACAAACAATATGGTTTATAAAAACCTTTGTTGAAAACTTGATGTAAATCAATTAGATTATAAGTAGAGAGTATTTTACTTCTAGAAAATAATTGGAGGTTGTTATGAGAAAATTAATGGAATGTGTACCAAATTTCAGTGAGGGTAGAGACGAAGCTTTAGTTGAGAAAATTATAGATGAGGTCAGAAAGATTGAAGGTATAACAATTCTTGACTATTCATCCGACAAGGATCACAACAGAACAGTTCTTACCATGATCGGTTCTCCTGAAAAGATAAAGGAAGCTGCAATCAATACTGCAAAAAAAGCTGCTGAGCTTATAGACATGTCAAAGCATGAAGGCGCTCATCCTAGAATGGGAGCTACAGATGTTATTCCATTCACTCCGGTATCAAATGTTACAATTGACGAGTGCAGGGAAGTTGCAAATGAAGTAGGAGCTGAAATTGGAAGCTGGGGAATACCAGTTTATCTATATGAAGATTCAGCATCAAAGCCTGAAAGACAAAATCTTGCAAAGGTAAGAAAAGGCCAGTACGAAGGATTCTTTGACAAGATCAAGGAAGAGGAGTGGAAGCCTGACTTCGGACCACAGGAAATGAATGCTAAGAGTGGTTGTACTGCTGTAGGTGCAAGAGTTCCTCTAGTGGCTTTCAATATTAACCTTGACACTCCTGATGTTGAAATTGCAAATGCAATTGCTAAGAAGGTTAGACATATCGGTGGTGGACTTAGATTTGTTAAGGGTATCGGTCTTAAGCTTGAAGAAAGAAATCAGACTCAGGTTTCAATGAATCTTGTTAACTACGAAAAGACTTCAGTATACCAGGCTTTTGAAATGGTTAAAATGGAAGCAAGGAGATATGGCGTCAATGTAGTAGGCAGTGAGGTTATCGGAACAATTCCAATGAAATCTCTTCTTGATGTTGCTGAGTACTATCTGCAAATTGAGAACTTTGGTATTGATCAGATTCTAGAGAAAAGATTGTTGGATGAACAATAAGAAACATTGAGCTTTACGGCTTTTAGGCTCGCACATGTGCGAGCCTATTTTTAAAGGGCCTAAGACAAAAAAATATATAGGAGGCATAAAATGGATTACAAAGATATAATGGAACTGATACTGGATACAGATGATGTTACAGTTGGAGGTGGAAGTGCTTCAGCATTATCAGGGGCTTTGGCCTGTGGATTGATTGGGATGGTTTGTAAGCTTTCGACAAAGAAGGATTACGGGATTGCACCTGAGAGACAGTTGGAAATAGCCAAGGAGCTTGAGGATATCAGAGACAGGTTATTGACTGGTATTGTAGATGATGCTAATGCATACGGTGTAATAATTGATGCATTCAAGCTTCCCAAAGAGACAGATGAAGAGAAGGAAGAGAGAAAAAAAGCTATTGCCAATGCTGGAGTAGTTGGAGCAACTGCACCGATGGAAAATGCAAAGCTTTGCAGAAGAGTATATGAAATAGGTATTGAGCTTGATGGAAAGTCAAATCCAAACTGCAATTCTGATTTGGTAATCGGTTATGAGCTGGCCAAGGACGGAACAAATGGATGTATTCTAAACATTGAGGCAAATCTTCCCCTAGTCAAGGATGAAGCAAAGATTCATGAGTTTAACAAGGCAATTAAGGATCTTAAAATAGACTAATAGATTTTTTATAAATAGTTAAGGGCAAGGTGTTGATATGAAAGAAAAAATAATCACTAAAGAAGAATTCATTAAGACAAAATGGGCTGGTGGTGAAACAACTCAGTTGACAATCTATCCGGAGGATGCAAATTTTTCTGAGAGGGATTTCCTGTGGAGAATTTCATCGGCTACATTTACTGGCACTGAATCAAAATTCTCGGATTTCAGTGGATATCAAAGGTATATTCTTCCCTTGGAGGGAAGACTCAGCGTTTTTCACAAGGGTCTCTACAGTAGGGAGCTGGACAAGTTTGAGGTGGAATACTTTGATGGATCCTGGGAAACATACTCAGAGAATTCTCTAGACTGCAGAGATTACAACTTTATCGTAAAAAATGGTAGTCTTGCCAAGATGCAGATTCTAAATAATGGTGACGACTATAATATTAAGGCTTCAGAAGTTACGACTCTTTTTTCAACAGAGGACTTTATGATTGAGCTTGCTGACGCATATATAAGGGAGATTGAAGGATTCTCACTTCTTGTTCTTGAAATTGACCAGGAAGAAAGGATTAAAATCAGGAGTGCTGGAGCACCAATTGTATTAACTGAGTTTTCAATAGATAATAAAAAAATCAAATAATTTTATCAGCTAATGATTCAGGCTACTGTAAATTTCAGTAGTCTGAATTTCTTTATACAAAATATTTAGGAAGTGCTTCTGATGGAGGAATCATACAAAAGAGTATATTCATACATTACGGGTATAAATATAAAAGTGGAAATAGATAGATAATACTAGAGTATCGGTACATTGGAGGTCTAATTATGAATGATAAACAAAGATACATCATGAAGAATGGCAAGGGTTTTGTAGCTGCGCTTGACCAGAGTGGCGGAAGTACGCCAAAGGCACTTTTGGGCTATGGAGTAACTGAAGACAAGTATGACAACGATGAAGAAATGTTTGATTTGGTGCATGAAATGAGAACTAGGATCATAACAAGTCCAGGCTTTAACTCAAAACATATATTGGCAGCTATTCTGTTTGAACAGACTATGGACCGAAAGGTGGAAGGCATGTTTACGGCGGATTATCTGTGGGAGAAAAAGGGAGTAGTTCCAATTCTTAAGGTTGACAAGGGTTTGGCGGATGAAAAGGATGGAGTCCAGCTTATGAAACCAATTCCAGAGCTGCGAGAGTTACTGGATCGGGCAGTCGAGAAAAATATTTTTGGCACCAAAATGAGATCGGTGATTAAAAAAGCCAATCCAGAATCGATTAAGAGGATTGTTCAGCAACAATTTGAAATTGGGAATCAAATAATGGCAAAGGGCTTGGTTCCAATCCTGGAACCGGAAGTTGATATTCACAGTGAGGATAAAAGAGAATCTGAAGAGATACTCAAGAAAGAAATTTTGGAGCACCTGGAGGCACTTTCCGAAGGCAAGGAGGTTATGTTAAAACTTTCATTACCAAGCGAGCCTGGTTTTTATACTGAATTGATAGAACATCCAAAAGTTATGCGTGTAGTTGCATTATCAGGTGGCTACAGTAGAGAAGAAGCTGTTAGACTCCTTTACAACAACCCAGGCTTGATTGCCAGCTTTTCAAGGGCGCTGGTGGAGGGTTTAAGTGTTGATCAAAGTGATGAAGAATTCAATGATATGCTCAGCAATTCTATCACTGAGATATTTGATGCATCGATTGCCTAAGAGTCAGAACAAGCGAAGATTTAAATTGTACCTGTGATTCACCGGTTATATTGATGGGTTTCTTAAATGAGAAATAGAGCTTAAAAATTAAGTTTAACGGACATACCACTAGTCCTTGGAGCGGTATGTCTGTTTTATTTTGTTAAAAAGTATTATAATATGAAGGTAGCTATCTATAATTACAAGTAACCATATAGGAGGCTTGGAAATGAGGAAAATACAAACAGATGATCTTATACCTATAATCAAAGATCTATGCAAGAAAGCTTGCTATGAATTAGAAATTGAATTAGTCGATAAATTGAAAGAGTCCTTTGAGGAGGAAGAATCAAAATTAGGTAAGGAAGTACTTGATGAATTGATTCACAATGCTGAGTACGCAAAGGAAAATCAGATAGCTTGCTGTCAGGATACAGGAATTACGTTTGTGCATATGGAAATAGGTCAGGGAGTAGTTTGGGAAGGTATGTATTTAAATGATGCTGTAAATGAAGGAGTAAGACAAGGATATGGAGAAGGTTATCTAAGGAAATCTGTTGTCGGGGATCCTCTCATTAGAGAAAACACTGGTGACAATACTCCTGCAGTTATCAGGACGGATATCGTTGAAGGTGATAAGGTAAAAATTGTTGTCATGCCTAAGGGAGCTGGTAGTGAAAACATGAGTAGATTAAAAATGTTAACTCCGGCTGATGGTTCTGAAGGTATTAAGAAGTTTGTATTGGAAACAATAAAACTAGCAGGTGGCAAGGCATGTCCTCCACTGATTGTTGGAGTAGGAATAGGCGGAACTATGGATCATGCTGCCTGGTTATCAAAGAAGGCACTTCAGAGACCTTTGGGTGAGGCAAACAAGGCAGGACACTTAATGAAACTAGAGCTGGAACTTTTGGAGGAAATCAACAAAACAGGTATTGGACCATTGGGATTAGGTGGTAGGGTAACTGCATTAGATGTAAATATCGAAACTTTCCCATGCCATATAGCAAGCTTGCCTGTTTCGGTGAACATACAATGCAATTCCAGTAGACATGCAACAGAAACCATATGATAAAAAATACAAGGAGCGTTAAAAATGAAAGCTAATCTTCCATTGACGACAGAGTTTGTCGAAGAACTCAACATAGGAGATGTACTGGAACTTACAGGATACATATATACAGCTAGAGACGCTGCACATAAAAGGATGGTTGAAGCCATAGAAAGAGAAGAAAAACTGCCGATAGAGCTAGAAAATCAGACTATATTTTACGCTGCTCCATGTCCGGCTCCTCCAGATAAGTCGATTGGTTCAATAGGTCCCACAACAAGCGTTAGAATGGACCCATATGTTGAGACTTTATTAAAAGAAGGACTTATTGCCATGATTGGAAAGGGTGATAGATCTGATTATATCCCACCTTTAATGAAGAAATACAAGGCAGTATATCTTCTGGGAATAGGTGGTGCTGCAGCAATTATGGCCAGAAAAGTTAAGGAAGCTAGAGAAATTGCTTATGAGGATTTAGGGCCAGAATCAATTAAAGAACTATATGTTGAGAATTTAAAGGTGATAGTGGGTATCGATACAAAAGGACGTATTCTTCAGGAAGAAGGCATTGCAAAGTATCAAAAGATTTGAATAACCAGTTATAGACCAAATAGATAGTTAAATATCCTGGTGAATACAACAATGAGGTAGATTTAATCGAAGAAGATGTTTACTTTAAAAGGAGTAGGTGATTGCATTTGAATTTAAGAGAAGAAGCACTCAAATTGCACAGAGATAATAAAGGGAAGTTGGAGGTGGTTAGCAAAGTAAAAGTGGAAAACGGTAAGGATCTAAGTCTAGCATACACTCCGGGAGTAGCTGAACCTTGCAAGGATATTGAAGCTAATCCCGAATTGGTTTACGAATATACAAGCAAGGGAAACATGGTTGCCGTAGTAACTGATGGGTCTGCTGTCTTGGGTCTTGGAAATATAGGCTCTTTAGCCGGGCTGCCTGTAATGGAGGGCAAAGCAGTACTTTTTAAGACTTTTGCGAATATCGATGCATTTCCCATATGTCTTGAAAGTCAGGACACTGATACCATAGTGGAGACAGTCAAGCAAATAGCACCTTCTTTTGGAGGAATAAACCTCGAGGATATTTCAGCACCTAGATGCTTTGAAATTGAAGAAAGGCTGAAAAAAGAATTGAATATTCCAGTTTTTCATGATGATCAGCATGGTACAGCTATAGTCGTATTGGCAGGTATAGTCAATGGATTAAAGGTAGTGGAAAAAAGAATGGAAGATGTAACTGCTGCCATAAGTGGTGCTGGAGCTGCGGGTATTGCTATCGCTAAACTACTGGTCAATGCAGGCATCAAGGATGTAATTATTTGCAATAGTAGAGGAATTTTGGATAAAGATGACGAGAAGCTAGATCCAATTAGAAGAGAAATTGCTATTTCAACTAATGGATCAAATATTAGAGGTTCCTTGGCAGATGCGATGGTGGGAACTGATATTTTCATCGGAGTTTCAGCTCCTGATATTGTAACCAAAGAAATGGTTGAAAGTATGAATGATAACTCAATTGCATTTGCCATGGCAAACCCTATACCAGAGGTTTTGCCGGAAATTGCACTGGCAGGTGGAATAAGGGTAATGGGAACGGGTAGATCAGATTTCCCAAATCAGATAAACAATGTTTTGGCATTTCCAGGTATTTTTAAAGGGGTATTTAGAGTAAGGGCAACTGAGATAAATGAAGAGATGAAGCTGGCTGCGGCTTATGCCATTGCAAGTCTTGTAAGTGATGAAGAACTGACTGAGGAATACATAATTCCTAAGGCTTTCGATGATAGAGTTGCCATTGCAGTATCAGAAGCAGTCGCTGAAGCTGCAGTAAGATCAGGAGTAGCTAGAATTAAATAGAATCAAATAAAAACCAATGCCGTCTTTCCTTTGTGGAAAGACGGTTTTTTAGCGGAATAACCTAAAATATTTTGTATTTTTCAGAATAGTAATATAATTAAGAAAATTAAATTGAAACATGATATAATAATTTAATGTAGAATTTTTATTGGATTAGCATTGCTGTTAGCAAAATAGTGATAATAATCTTCTAAGAATAATAGAAACCTATGAATTAAGGGTAAATAATATCTATAGACAGACATCGATTAACCTCCCAGAAACAATAAGGTTACCTCTTCCAATGAAGATCATACCTAAAGCTGTTGATAAAAGGTTTTCATGAGATTCGGATTTTCTCTCAGTTGTCATTTTCTGAAGATAAAAACTCACGATGTATTTGATGCACTCATTTATAGTAATAATAGGTAGGTTTTGACAATATCTCAGACCTACTAATGGAGGTTTGGAATGAAAAATCATGTTCTGGAAGTAAGGAATCTAAGCACCAGCTTTCATAGTGGGAAAAAAGAAATACCGGCAGTTGAGAATCTTAGCTTTAGTATTTTAGAGGGAGAAACTCTTGGAATAGTTGGAGAGTCAGGATCAGGTAAAAGTGTAACTGCTTTGTCAATCATGAGACTAATACCCAACCCCCCCGGAGAGATAATCGGTGGGGAGATTTTATATAAGGATTCAGATTTACTGAAGATAAGCGATGAAAAAATACGTCAAATCAGAGGGAACAGTATATCCATGATATTTCAGGAACCCATGACATCGCTAAATCCTGTGTATACTATTGGCAATCAGCTATCTGAAGCATTGATATTACATAAAAATCTCTCAAAGAAGGAAGCGATGGCTAAATCTCTTCAAATGCTAATTAGTGTGGGAGTACCTTTAGCCGAAAAAAGGCTTAGACAATATCCACATCAGTTAAGCGGTGGAATGCGTCAAAGAGTTATGATTGCAATGGCACTTTCCTGTGAGCCTGATATTTTGATTGCTGATGAACCGACCACTGCTTTGGATGTAACCATTCAAGCACAAATATTAAATTTAATCAAGGGAATGAAGGATAGGATGGGGACAGCTGTTTTGCTAATAACACATGACATGGGAGTTATAGCTGAAGTAGCGGACAAGGTTTTGGTAATGTACTGTGGAAGAGCAGTTGAGTACTCTGATGTCAGGACTTTATTCAAGACACCCAGACATCCTTACACTGTAGGGTTATTGGAGTCCATACCTAGTATTGAGGGTGAGAGGAAAGAGCTGCATTCAATAGGGGGTTCAGTCCCAACTCCAGGTCAGATTACTGAAGGTTGCAGATTCAAGACCAGATGTGACTTTGTGATGGAAAAGTGCATGACCTTGGAACCTCCAATTTTTGATGTAGATGAGAGCAAAGTGAGATGCTGGAAGTATGAGTAGCAGGGGTGATGGGATGAATAATAATATTTTGGAAGTCAATGATCTAAAAGTACATTTTCCAATAAAGGGGCAACTGATACCCAAGACAGTTGGATATGTCAAGGCTGTAGATGGAGTTGGCTTTGACATAGAATATGGTGAAACACTTGGACTGGTTGGGGAAAGCGGTTGCGGCAAATCTACAACCGGTAGAGCAATACTAAGACTTCTAAAGGTAAATTCAGGCAGGATTTTCTTTGAAGGAAAAGACGTGCTTAAGCTAAAAAAGAACGAACTTAAGGAAACCAGAAAAAACATGCAGCTTATATTTCAGGATCCCTATGCATCTCTTAATCCAAGGATGACCATAGGCGATGCAATTGAAGAAGTCCTTCTCGTGCATAATTTTGGAACAAGACTCCAAAGAAATAAAAGAACAGAGGAACTAATCCAATTGGTTGGCTTGAGCAAGACTTATTTGACACGTCATCCACATGAGTTTAGTGGAGGGCAGAGACAGAGGATTGTTATCGCAAGAGCGTTGGCTGTAGAGCCAAAGCTGTTGATATGTGATGAACCTGTATCAGCCTTAGATGTATCAATACAGTCTCAAATAATTAATCTGTTGGAGAATCTTCAAAAGGAATTGGATATTGCATATCTATTTATTGCTCATGACTTAAGTGTTGTTAAACATATCAGCAAGAGAATCGCAGTGATGTACTTAGGGAAAATAGTTGAAGTTTCTGATAGCGATGAATTGTTTAGAAATGCTCTACACCCATATACGCAGGCTCTTTTGTCTGCTATTCCAGTAATTGATCCTGATTCAAAAAAGAAAAGAATCATACTGGAAGGAGATATGCAGGACATCATGGAGCCACCAAAAGGCTGCAGATTTAATAATAGATGCATGTACGCAATGGATCGTTGCTACAACGAAGAACCAGAGACAATTGATTTTGGAGGGGGTCATACCGTTGACTGCCATCTTTACAAATAGAAAACTATAGGAGGGAACAATCGTGAAAAAGAATTCTAAAAGAAAATGGACTTTGGCATTATTGGTACTGTTCACCATCTCATCCATATTAACCGGATGTGCTACTGGTGATACAGTGGATGGACCATCAGGAGAATCAGAAGCAAATGGAGAAAAAGAGAAGGTATTGGTTATCGGTTATGAAAGAGATGCCGAAATTCTAGACCATATCAAGACTGGTTGGTATTCTGATGCTTTGGTTTATATTTATGATAGGCTGGTATCCAGAGACTATGATTTTAATTATGAACCGGGGCTTGCAGAATCATGGGATACATCTGAGGATGGAATGATTTGGACATTTCACTTGAAGGAAGGAGTTAAGTTTCACAATGGAACTCCATTAACTGCAGATGATGTCAAATGGACGCTTGACACAATTCTAGATCCTGATACTGCATCACCTGCTCAAAGTGATTTTGCTGCTATAAAGGCAGTGGAAGTGGTGGATGATCTAACTGTAAATGTAATATTGAACACACCATTTCCAAACCTTTTGTTTGTACTTTCCAATACATCGGCAAGTATCGCAAGTCAAGATGCATATGAAGAGTATGGAGATGAATATGGAATCAAGTATGTGATTGGAACAGGAGCATATATGTTTGAAGAGTGGATCCAAGGGGATAAGATTGTACTGGTCAAGAACCCTGATTATACATGGGGACCTGAGTGGATGTCCAATACCGGACCTTCTGCCATTGATAAAATAGTCTTAAGAACAATACCTGAGGAAAATTCGAGACTAATGGAATTGCTTTCAGGCAATGTCCATATACTAAGGGATGTACCTGCAACCTTTATTGACAAGGTTGGGGATGAACCGGATGTTGAAATATTCCGAGGGGAGTCCACTAAGCTTGGATATCTTGCATATGCAACTGATAAGGAACCTTTTACAGATCTAAGAGTTCGCCAGGCAATAAATCATGCTATCAATAAAGATGAGATAATAACCTATGTATTCAGGGATGTTGGTATAGCAGCAGATGGTTACTTGCCTCCTGCTTTAACGAGCGAATACTACGCAGATAGCAAAAAAGACGGATACGAGTACAATGTTGAAAAAGCAAAAGAATTACTTAAAGATGCTGGATTCGAGGATGGTTTGAAATTGAAACTGGCAGCAGAAAATTCTACAGAATACAGTAGACTGGCAGAAGTTTTGCAAAATCAACTTAAGGATGTAGGAATCGAAGTAGAAATACAACTATATGACAGTTCAAGCTATACAGCTATGCTTAGAACAGGTGAACAGGAGTTGTTCCTGAGACTTTACAGCTGGCCAAATGCGGATATTCTGGATTGGTTCCTGTTATCGAGCCAGATGCCATATCCAAACCATTCAAGATGGAATGATCCAACTACGGATGAGCTTATTAAGGCTGCGGCTTCATCGCCTACTTGGGAAACCAGAGCAGATGGATATCACGAGGTACAGAAACACTTGATTTCTCAGGCTGTTTGGGCTCCGATCTATGTTCCTGAAAGGCTGATAGCAGTTAGAAAAGAGGTTCAAAACTTTAAGTTGCACCCATGGATTACTTTCTACAACGATGGAATAGATTTGATTGTAGATTAAATATTTATTGGATTAACCAGATAAGGAGGTGAGTCAATGCTAAAATACATCATAAAAAAAATCATATTAATGATACCTGTGCTTATTGGGTTGACAATAATTATATTTCTGATACTTCATCTTGCTCCAGGGGATCCTGTAGACTTGATTGTTGGACCCAATGCCACACCGGAAGTTTATGAAAACATCAGAAGAGATCTTGGCCTTGACAAACCACTTTTGACTCAATACCTGGTATTTGTCGGCAAGTTGCTGAAGGGGGACCTTGGAGATTCCATACTGCAGAGAAGGCCTGTAATGGATATGATTATCCAAAGATTCCCCGTCACTCTAGAGGTAGGAATATGGGCTTTGATACTGTCATTTGTGATTGCTATCCCGACTGGTATCCTGGCTGCTGTGAATAGGAATTCAACCTTGGATTATGCTGCCATGACTTTTGCTCTGGTTGGAGTATCCATGCCTACATTTTTTCTTGGCTTGCTTCTGTTATACTTCTTTGCCTTTAGACTTGGATGGTTTCCAGTATCAGGTTATGGTACCTGGAGGCATCTAATACTACCTGTAATAGCCATTGGGGTAACCGACGCAGCTGTTACCGCCAGGATGGTAAGGTCCAGCATGCTTGAGGTGATTGGGCAGGACTATGTAAGAACCGCCAGAGCCAAGGGCTTGGATGAGAATAAGGTTATTAACAAACATGCCTTAAAGAATGCCCTTATACCTATAATAACCTTGTTAGGTATGAGAATGGGATGGATTATGGGTGGGTCAGTTATACTTGAAATTGTTTTTAACAGACCTGGAATTGGACGGCTTATGGTAGAGGCAATCTTTTCAAGGGACTACCCTGTTGTCCAGGGGTCAATGCTTCTCTTGACTGCATCCATATTGCTTGGAAATCTAATTGCCGACATACTCTATGCAGTAGCTGATCCACGAATTAAGTATTAGAATAGTTGCAGAAAGTGAGGTGTCATTAAGATGGATGAAGGGATGGATTTTTTTGAAGAAATGGAACCAGTAGATGACAGCTCAGGTTTTTTGGTGCGACTGTTTTCAAATAGAATGGCGCGTTTTGGTGGAGTTGTTATCCTGGTCGTCTTATTATTTGCGATTTTTGCTCCAATAATTGCACCATATGAATATGATGCAATGAATCTACCGGAAATGTTAAAAGCGCCAAGTGCAGACAATATTTTTGGAACAGACGAGTTTGGGAGAGACATATTCAGTAGAATAATATATGGGTCAAGAATATCATTGAAGGTTGGTTTTCTGGCAGTTGGAATTTCCATGTTGATTGGGACGACCCTAGGAGCATTGGCTGGGTTTTATGGAGGTGTAATAGATCTAATAATTTCTGGAATAACGGATATTGCATGGTCTTTTCCTGTTACTTTGTTGGCTATAGCTTTTGTAGCTGCTTTAGGACCCAGTTTGACCAATCTAATAATTGCATTGGCCATTGTTTCTTGGTCTGGCTTTGCAAGACTAGTGAGAGGACAATTCCTGTCTTTAAGGGAGAAAGAATTTGTTGAGGCAGCAAGGTCCCTGGGAATGAGCGATTCGAGAATAATACTTAAGCATATTTTACCTAATGCTTTTGCACCAATCATAGTACTTACATCTCTTGAAGTACCCAAAGCCATAATCATCGAAGCTTCATTAAGCTTCCTTGGCCTGGGAGCTCAACCCCCCGCACCAAGTTGGGGCTCAATCATGAGTTCCGGGAGAGACTATATCATGGAGGCACCGTGGGTTTCGTTTTTTCCAGGAATAATGATTGCATTGATTGTGTTGGGCTTCAATCTTTTTGGTGATGCACTTAGAGATACACTTGATCCAAGATTAAAGGACTAAAGAAAAGAGCTTAACATAAAATCCCTCATAAGGTACTGCTACCTAATGAGGGACTTCTTACTTGATTGTCTAGTTTTTTAAAGCTTGTCTATTTTTGCTGCAAGGATAAAGTCATTCTCGTGAAGTCCCTTGATCTTGTGGGTCATAAGCTTTGCCTTAAGCTTTCCCCAGGAGACTGTAAGGATGGGATGATGGCCTTCTTCCTCTGCAAGCTCTGCAATTTTGTTGGCAAAGTCCATTGCTCCCATAAAATCGTCGAACTTGAAGGTTTTCTGGATAGCCTTGTCATCTTCGCTGCTCCAACCTTCTTCCAGTTCCTTAAGCATATCTTTGACCTCATCAGGTTGCAATGGTATTGCTCCTACTTCACAAGGAACACATTTTTTGTTTGAAAGTTCACTCAATATGAACACCTCCTTTGTCATCTAGTATATTGTTACCCATAAATGGTCTGAATTATTGAAATAGTGTTTATTTATGATGTCAATAAGTGTGTTGATTGTGATATAATTTATTCAACTGAGTAATATTTGGGAGGAGATTGGATGAACGTTAAAATTGAGACGAGAATTGAGGATGTTACATTAAGATTAGCTGAAGAAAAGGATATTTCATTGATTCTGAGATTTATAAAGGAGCTTGCTGACTATGAGGAGCTGCTTCATGAGGTTGTTGCAACCGAAGAGATTTTAAGGGAGAGCCTTTTTGAGAGAAAAGCAGCAGAAGTTGTAATTGCAGAGTTCAAAGGCGAGCCTGTAGGTTTTGCACTGTTCTTCCACAATTTTTCTACATTCCTTGGAAGGCCTGGACTGTACTTGGAGGATCTTTATGTACAGCCTCAGATGAGGGGAAAAGGAATCGGTAAACTTCTTCTTGCATACCTTGCCAAGCTTGCAATTGAAAGAGGATGTGGCAGATTCGAATGGTGGTGTCTTGACTGGAACAAATCATCAATTGACTTTTACAAGAGCATCGGTGCCATTCCAATGGATGAATGGACAGTCTATAGAGTATGTGACAAGGCCCTTGTGGACCTGGCAGAAGAATTTTAGCAGGGAGGAAATAAGTTGAGATTATATATTACCAGACACGGACAGACCAAGTGGAATACAGAAGGAAGACTTCAGGGGTGGATGAATTCACCTTTGACGCCAAAAGGATTAAAAGGGGCGGAGCAACTTGGAGACGCATTGAAGGATGTTCATTTTGATGCCATATATTCAAGTGACCAGTATAGAGCTGTTAAAACTGCTGAAATAATTTCTGGGAACAGAGCAGTTGAGATCAGACAGATCATGGAATTAAGAGAAATTGGTTTCGGACTATGGGAAGGTAAGAGACTTGCTGATATAAAGAAAAAGTATTCACAGGAGTTTCACAATTACATGAACAAACCATTGGCTTACAAATCCTACGGAGGAGAGTCGGTGGACGAGCTCTTTGACAGAGTTGAAAAAGCACTACATATGGTTATGGAATCAGGAGGGGAAAATGTTTTGATTGTAGCCCACGGAGTTACTATCAAGGCTTTGATAACAATACTTAAGGGATTGCCAAGAGCATCAATTTCAGAGCTGCCTGTTTATCCTGGAACTTCTTTGAGCATATTCAAGAGAAAAAAAGATTTGTGGGAAATTGAACTAGAGGCTGATACATCTCATTTTAAAGAGTAATTAATGGAGGTTTTTCAATGAGCGGATTTAATTTGATGTTTATGGTTTTTCCAGTATTTTTTCTGCTGATTTTTGCAATAATTGCGATAACATTGATTAAAGGCTTGGTGGGTTGGAAGCATAATAACGATCAACCGGTCCTGAATGTCAATGCATCTGTAGTATCAAAGAGGACAAACTACAGACATTCCGCCAATCATCATAACAATCGTTCCTTTGGAACTGGGCATACAAACTACTTTGTAACTTTTCAATTTGACAGTACAGACAGACTTGAGCTCCAGGTCGACGGAGAGGATTATGGTATGATGGTCGAAGGTGATGAGGGAGTGCTGGTTTTTCAAGGGAAAAGATTTCACAGCTTTGACAGATTTTCTGACTTATAACTGAAGGGACTGAATTATATGAGTAATGGGAAAAGTATTATTGGGGAAATCGTCAGCTGGCTTTTATCCCTTTCGGTAGCTCTTTTAGTAGCACTTTTCATAATATCCAACATAGTTTCGATGACTATGGTTATGGAGCAGTCAATGGAGCCGACATTCATCCAGGGAGATAGATTGATTGTAAACAGGGTAGGATATTTCTTTACGGATCCCCAAAGAGGTGAAGTTGTTATTTTCGATAAGAACCCGATTGAGAGAGGGTTGATCAAAAATATGATAAACGAGATAAAGGACATAAGAAACAATTTCAGGTTCAGATTCACCGGGACTGCAGAAAAGAATCTTCTTATCAAAAGAGTAATTGCAGTAGAAGGTGATCAGGTTGAATTGATTGAGGGAGAAGTATATGTTAACGGAGAAAAGCAGGATGAACCTTATATAAATACCATGACCTATTCAAGAGGAGACACTTATTGGAGTGTTCCTGAAGGAAAACTCCTTGTATTTGGAGATAACAGGGAAAACAGTCTTGACAGCCGTGTTCTTGGATTCATAGACAAGGATCAGGTTAAGGGAAAGGTCGCACTTAGAATATTTCCGTTCAGCAAGTTTGGAGTAATAGATTAGATAATCCAGGAGGTACAAAAATGAAAATGCCTGAGAGAATTGATTTGGCTAATTTACCTACAAGAATTGAAAAGATGGAGAGGCTTAGCAAGGAGCTTGACAAAAATATCTGGATAAAAAGAGATGACCAGACTGGAATGGAAGTATCGGGAAACAAGGTTCGAAAGCTTCAGTATGCAGTGAAAGAAGCTCTTGATAATGGTTGCAACCACCTAATAACCTGTGGCGGTATTCAGTCAAACCATGCACGTGCAACAGCTGCTGTTGCAGCAAAACTCGGTATGGGATGCACTCTTGTACTTAGGGGAGAAGAAAGGGAAGATAAGGAAGGAAATCTATTCCTTGAAACTCTTATGGGCGCCCATGTGGAATACATTACTGCTGAGGACTACGCTGAGTCAAGGGGGGACATAATGGAGAGCATCAGGCAAGAGCTTGCCAAAGAAGGTAAAGAGGCTTACATACTGCCTGAAGGTGCTTCAAACGGAATCGGTTCATTTGGGTATCTGGATGCATACCATGAGATAGTTGGGCAGGAAAAGGAATTGGGAATTCATTTTGATGCCATCGTTCTGACTGTTGGTTCCGGAGGAACCTTTGCAGGACTCTATGCTGGAAATAGACTGGATGGGGAAAAAAGGGATATCATTGGAATTAATATTTCAGCCAGTGCTGATCATTTTAAGAAAGTTGTTGCAGGCCTTGTTGAGGATATGAAAAGCTACGTGGACATAGGTTTTACTGTAAATCCTAAGGATGTTTCTATAATTGACGGATACCCAGGACTTGGGTATGCAATAAGCCAAGATGTGGAGCTTCAATTCATAAAGAGACTGGCGAGACTTGAGGGAATCATACTCGACCCTGTATATACTGGCAAGGCAATGTATGGTCTTGTCGAGGAAATTAAGAATGGAAACCTGGATAAATATAAAAACATTCTATTTATCCACACCGGAGGCATATTTGGATGGACCCGGGAGGTGAGAGGCAGAATATGAAGATTGAATGGAATGTTAGGTACCTTACAATAGCAGTATACTCCTTTGTAGTAATTTCATTGAGTATTCTTTTTTACCTCATAGCCTCTGATATAACAATATTCAGTGAGAAGGTTTCAGGTTTTTTTGGAACACTGCAGCCAATCATAATAGGTGCTGTAATGGCTTATCTCTTTAACTTTATTCTTGAGATTATCGAGAAGCACATTACAAATCCCCTTATGAAAAAGGATAGAATGCCACGGTTTAAGAATGCCCTGGGTATAATCATTACCTATGCAATAATAGGTACTCTGGTCTATTTGTTCATAATCATAATAATGCCTCAGCTTATATCTTCAGTTGCTAGACTTGTAACACTGGTAACAGATAATTTTGACGATATTTCTTTTTGGGTAATAGATCAGATTGAAAGTCTTCATATCAGAGAGGATTATCTTGAATATATCGTTGAGTGGTGGAATGGAGTACTGGATAATGTATTCGGATTTGTTACAGGGTTGATCCCAGTTATTGGAAGCATTGTTGGAGTTGTACTTGCCAGTGTATGGAACATTGCCATTGGTCTTGTGATTTCCGTCTACCTTCTTTTTGACAAGGACAGGTTCAGAGCATTGGGCAGAAAGGTAACTTACTCAATTTTTCATGGCCCAAGGGCAAACAGGATATTGGAGCTATCTAGAAGGGCAGATACAATTTTCGGAAGGTTTTTAAGCGGGAAAATCCTGGATTCAGTTATTATTGGAATATTGACCTATATCATACTCTTGATTTTCCATATGCCATTCCCAATACTTGTCTCCTTTATAATAGGGATTACAAACATCATCCCGTTCTTTGGACCATTTATCGGAGCGGTTCCATCGGTTTTCATAATAGCAATTGTTTCGCCTATCCAGGCACTTTGGTTTATTGTGATTGTGATCCTGATTCAGCAGTTTGACGGCAATATCCTCGGGCCTAAGATTCTTGGGGACTCTCTTGGAATATCGGCATTCTGGATCTTGTTCTCTTTGCTTATTGCAGGAAAGATGCTGGGCTTTATAGGGTTGATAATCGGAGTTCCATTGTTTGTATTCATATATTCAATTATCAAGGACAATGTTGAGAGAAGGCTTGCCAAGAAAGGCCTTCCGATAGAAACCAAGGATTACTTCTAGTTATTTGTTGTTAAGACTTAAGATTGTATGTCTTAGCATAAGCAAGGGATGGTATAAGATCATCCGTGGTGCTGAGTATTTCATTACGGCTTTGATCATCCCTCGGTGTTTTTCATCATAGCAGTGCACGCTGCAGCTAGAACAGAAGGTTTTTTTCTCAATAAAGGGACAATTGTCTACCTTGCTCAGGCAGTAGTCTGTAAGTTCAAGGTATTGTGTTTTGGTGAAGGAGTTGGAGTTACCCTTATAATAGAGGTCTATCATAAGGGATACAATTTCCTTTTCCCTTTGAATTTTTTCCTGAACAGATAAGGATTTCACTTTACCGGACCTCCTGGTTATTGACTTATATATATTGTAACAAAATTTAATCTTTTGAGAAAGAGTATGGTGAAAGCATGAAATACTTTAATTACGGAGACAAGGAAAAAGAATATTTATCAAATAGGGACCATGTAATGAGGGGGCTTATAGAAAAGTATGGACATATTGAAAGAGAAGTGAATCCAGACCCATTTTCAGCACTGGTTTCCAGTGTTGTCAGTCAGCAGATTTCAACAAAAGCAGCAATTACTGTTGAGAGGAGACTGGTAGAAAAGTCTGGTGGGCTTTCAGCCAATAAATTGAATTGTTTAACACTTGAGGATATTCAGGAATGTGGATTATCCTTCAGAAAAGCAGGGTATATCAAGGGTATAGCAGAAGCTGTAATAGAAGGTCAGATTGACTTTGAGAGTTTGAAGGCACTTTCCGATGAGGAGATAATCCAAACCCTTGTTGGTCTTAAGGGTGTTGGAAAGTGGACCGCGGAGATGATGCTGATATTCTCATTTGGAAGAGAGAATGTTTTGAGCTTTGATGACCTTGGAATAAGACGCGGATTGGAATCAGCTTACGAATTGGCTGAGGTTAAGAAGGAACTGCATCCTTATTTCAGGGAGCTTTTCAGCCCATATGGCACCGTTGCATCCTTGTATCTATGGAAGGAATCCGCAAACAGGCAGTAATTGAAAGGAGCTGGACAATATGAGAAAGATAGCGTTTTTTGCATTTAGAGGTGATGATATGTGCTTTATGCACCTGGTCTTAAATGCCATTGATTTTCACAACAAAGGAGTACCTGTAAAGATAATAATGGAGGGTGAAGCCGTAACTATTATTGAGAAGCTTGAAAAAAGTGAGAATAAACTTTACTTAAAAGCAAAGGATTTGGGATTGTTTGATTGTATTTGCAAGGCTTGCTCAGCCAAACTTGGCGTACTTGAATTCAATGAGACAGTTGGAATACCCTTAAAAGGCAATCTAGAAGGTCATCCTGCAATGGAAGACTACATAAAAGACGGCTACGAAATTATCACGCTTTAAACTAAAAAAAACAAGATGGAGTGCCCCTTTGGGGTGCTTTTTTGTGCCCAAATAATATTTTGATTCTAGAAAAGATTCATGTTATAATGAATAGGTGTAGAATTCAAACTTGTTTGAAAATTGCAGTAATTGAAAAGGTTATCATATCTTTAAAATTCTAGTTAGGGGGAATGTATCTTGAAAGCGTACTCAACGGATAAGATCAGAAACGTAGCCCTTCTTGGGCACAGCAGTAACGGAAAGACCACTTTAACGGAAGCAATGCTATTTGCAACAGGTGTAACTACAAGACAAGGAAAGGTAACAGATGGAAACACAGTTTCAGACTTTGATAAACAAGAAATTGCCAGGAGTGTTTCAATCGGAACAGCTGTAGTTCCTGTAGAATGGAATAATATTAAATTTAATATTCTGGATACCCCCGGATATTTCGACTTTATTGGAGAAATGTACGGAGCGAAGAGAGCAAGCGAAGGTTCAGTGCTTCTTGTTGATGCTTCTTCAGGAATTGAGGTAGGAACTGAAAAAGCATGGAAGAACCTTGAAAAGTACGACACTCCAAGAATTATATTTGTAAATAAAATGGACAAGGAAAACATCAACTTTGACAAGTTGCTTGAAGATTTGATAAGCAAGTTCGGGGACAAAATCGTTCCATTTGCATACCCTACTGTAACAGGTGAGGGATTCAAAGGCTTTGCAAATCTAATAGATGAAGTTGCATATGAATACGAAGGAAAAAATAGAAAAGAAGTTCCCCTAAGCGATGAGCAGAAGGAAAAAGTCAATGAATACAGAGAAATCTTTATGGAAAGGATCGCATTGTCTGAAGAGGAACTTATGGAAAAGTACTTCGAAGGCGAAGCATTTACATCAGAAGAGGTAACAAGGGGAATCAGAGGGAGTGTTTCAAGCGGAGCGCTCGTTCCATTAGTGGTAGGTTGTGCTGAAAAGGCAATCGGAGCTGACTTCCTGCTTGATTTGATACAAAGATATATTCCATCTCCAGCTGATGTTGGAAGTGCTACCGGAACCAAAAATGGACAAGAAATTGTAAGAAGGGTAGATGTAAACGAACCATTCTCAGCCATTGTATTCAAGACAATCGTTGACCCGTTTGTTGGAAAATTGACCTTGTTCAAGGTTGTTTCTGGCAAGCTAACAAAAGATACAGACCTCTACAATTCAACAAAGGAAAAATCCGAGAAGCTTGGAGGGCTGTTCATCCTAAGAGGAAAGAACCAAATTGAGGTTTCTGAAATAATGGCAGGAGATATTGGAGCCACTTCAAAAATGGCATATACTCAAACAGGAGATACCTTGTGCGAGAAATCAGACCAGACACTTTATGAAACAATAAAATATCCTCAACCAACTTTATTTATGGCAGTTGAGCCAAAGAATAAGGGTGACGAGGAAAAAATCGGTACATCCCTTAACAAGATGATTGATGAAGACCCGACATTTGTCATTGAAAGAAACACTGAGACAAAACAGCTGTTGATTGGTGGACAAGGCAATATGCAGCTTACAGTAATCGTCGATAAACTAAAGACCAACTTTGGTGTGGATGTAGTGCTGAAGAGTCCTAAGATTGCATTTAGAGAAACAATAAAAGGATCTTCAACAGTTCAGGGAAAACACAAGAAACAATCTGGCGGAGCCGGACAATACGGTGATGTTCATATGAAATTCGAACCAAGCGAGGAAGAATTCATCTTTGAAGAGCAGATCTTTGGAGGATCAGTTCCAAGAAACTTCTGGCCAGCAGTTGAAAAGGGAGTGAGAGAATCCCTTGAGCAAGGAGTATTGGCAGGATTCCCTGTAGTAAATATTAAAGCTATTCTTTTTGATGGGTCATACCATGATGTAGATTCAAACGAGATGGCATTTAAGATTGCAGCATCAATTGCATTCAAGAAGGGCATGGAAGCAGCCAAACCAATACTTCTTGAGCCTATAGTAAGGGTTGAGGTTTCAATACCTGAGGATTATATGGGCGATGTAATGGGAGACATGAACAAGCGTAGGGGTAGAATTCTTGGAATGGAGCAGCAGGCTGACGGTAGCCAGAAGATAATTGCAGAAGCTCCGCATACTGAAATGTTTGAATACGCAATTGACCTTAGAGCAATGACCCAGGCAAGAGGTAGTTTTACAATGAATTTCACAAGATATGATGAAGTTCCACAAATGATTGCAGATAAAATAATTGCTGAAGCAAAAGCAGAAAAAGAGAATAACTAGCCATCCATTCAGCCCGGTTTTATGCCGGGCTGAAAATTTCTGTAATAATTGAAAAAATAGGGTTTACATAGCATTACATTGTGGTATAATATTTATGAAAACTAAATAGCATTACAAAGAGTATGACAAATACACTAAGGCATTCCCTTTTTGTATGCTGTCAAACGATAAAGGCAAACCTATCGAGAGGTAGGGACGCAAAGCTATAGGGCCTGAAAAGGCAGCCAGCTACCGAAAGGAGAGTTTACAAATGAAGAGGAGAGTTCTGAGCCTTTTATTAGTATTTGTTTTTTTATTTGGGTCAATTGGAATATCAAACGCTGCAGAGAGCTTCGGCGTGACATCAATGGACAATAGTCAACTTAGGATAGATAGCGTAGCATACGGCAGCAATGTTAGAGTCATGGTTGAGAAGGGAACTGAAAAGTACTTCTACAGCATGAACAACACACAGGAACATATCCCTCTGCAACTTGGAGATGGACTATATACTGTTAAGCTTCTAAAAAACATCGAAGGAAACAAATATCAGGTACTTGGAAAATCAGAAATGAACGTTTCACAGTGGAACGAAAATGTATACCTGACTTCAAGTCAACCTGTATACTGGGCTAATCAAAGCCTGATGCCGGTATTGGCCAATGCATTGTTTCATGGTATGGAAACAGACTATCAGAAAGTGGTAAAGGCCTACAACCATATCACAAACAACATAAAATATGATTACGACAAGATTAATTATATAAACAATTCCTACATACCATCAATAGATGATACCATAACAAGTGGTCAGGGAATCTGCTACGATTACTCAGCCCTTTTTGCAGGACTTATGAGATCCCAAGGAATCCCTACCAAGCTTGTCAAGGGATATACTGCAGGAGTAGACGTATACCATGCATGGAATGAAGTCTATGTAAACGGAAGCTGGATGATAATTGACACAACATTTGATGCTGCCTATTACCAAAATGGTATGACAGTAGAGATGGCCAAAAGTGAACTTGATTATCAAAAAGTTAGAGAATATTAGATAATATTAGATTAAGCCTGTTAGGGCTTAATTTTTTTGGGTAAAAGACAAAGAAAGTCAAAGTCAGAAAGAAGGGATATTAATGGCAGGATTAAGCAACATTATTGAAAAATTCCTCAAGGAGTTGATTGAGGAAATGGACGGGGTTGTGGAAATTCAAAGAAATGAGTTGGCAAGCCAGTTTGAATGTGCCCCTTCACAGATAAACTATGTCCTAAGTACAAGATTTACCCCCTACAAGGGTTACTATATTGAGAGTAGAAGAGGCGGCGGTGGGTATATTAGAATAGTAAAAGTAAAGCTCCAGGAGGATATAAATCTGAACAATATCATTCAGAATATCGTTGGGGAGTCGCTTACTGAAAACAAAGCCTATGAAATATTGATTGCTTTGAAGGAAGAAGAAATAATAACCAGCAGGGAGGCTGAGATTATCAAGGCTGCTGTCAGTGACAGAGCATTTAATTGTGGTCCGGGGGACAGGAATGTAATTAGAGCTTCTGTTCTTAGAAATATATTGCTGATTTTGGTTAAATAGATTGGAGTGTGACAGATTATGAAATGTGAATCCTGCAATGAAAGGGAAGCAAAGATTCATTTCACCAGCGTAATAAATGGAGTTATGGAAGAGCATCATCTTTGTGAAGTATGTGCTTCAGGAATTCAGAAGGATCTTCATGAACAATTTCCTCTCCACAAGTTATTTGAAGGAATAGATATAGATACAAAATGTCCGAACTGTGGCTTAAGTTACGAGAAATTTAGATCTACAGGCAAGCTTGGATGCTCCAAGTGCTACGATGCATTCGGCAAGGAACTTGAGAATGTTATAAGAGGAATCCACGGACACACGAAGCATAACGGAAAGATTCCAAAGAGAGGCTATTCAATGATAAGGCATCAGGAAGATATCAATCATTTGGATAAGGAGCTTCACGAAGCCGTCAAGCAGGAGGAGTATGAAAAAGCTGCTGTTCTAAGGGATGAAATCAAGAGAATCAAGAAAGTAATGGATTCAGATAAAAGAGGTGATGAAAATGACCATATGGCTTGATCCGCAGGAGTATGACCCTGTTGTGGTAAGTACTAGGCTTAGGGTTGCAAGGAATATTCGGGAAGAGGTATTTCCATTGTATTCAACCAGGGATCAGTCCCGGGAGACTGCCGATGAGATAATTCAAGCAGTTAAGGAGCAGTTTCCTGAGGGTGAATACGAGTTTCATCGCCTAAGTGAAATGGAAAACAGAGATAGAATAAGATATATGGAAAATCATATAATCAGTCCAGGACTTCTTGAGAATATTGACAAGGGCAGCTTCTTTATGCGAGAAGATGAGAAGGTTACAATAATGATAAATGAAGAGGATCATGTTAGACTTCAGACATTGTTACCAGGTCTCAATCTGATGGGTGGCTGGGAGCTTTGTTCACAGATTGACGACCTTCTTGAAGATAAATTGGATTTTGCATATCATGCTGAATTCGGGTATCTGACTGCTTGTCCAACCAATACAGGTACAGGCTTGAGGGCATCTGTTATGCTGCATCTGCCTGGAGTAACAATGACGGGGCATATTGGCAGTATTTCAAATGCGCTTAGAAAGATCGGGCTTACAATAAGAGGAATATATGGAGAAGGCACCGAGGCGGTTGGTGACCTCTACCAGGTGTCCAATCAGTTGACTCTGGGTGAATCTGAGGAAGAGATAATTGAGAAACTGAACAGAGTTATCCAGCAGTTGATTAAAAGAGAAAAAAGCACAAGGGTATATCTAAACGAAAAGAAGTCTACAGAGATGGAGGACAAGGTCTACAGATCTCTGGGAATTTTGAGAAGTGCAAGAATTCTTTCTTCCAAGGAGGCCATGAAGCATATATCAATGATTAAGCTTGGTTCAGATCTTGAAATTCTTAAGGATTTCAGAGGTAGTGATCTCGTCAGATTAATGATATGGATTAAACCTGGAAATGTTCAGGTTTCTGAAAAAAGAGCAATGGATAAAAAAGAGAGAGACAGAGTCAGGGCTGACCTGACCAGAGAATATTTCAAGTAATGGAGGTAGAATATGGGAATGTATGGTAGATTTACAGAAAGAGCTCAAAAGGCAATTTTACTTGCTCAAGAGGAAGCCAAGAAGTTTAATCACAACTACGTTGGAACAGAGCATCTTCTTATGGGTCTAATTGCTGAGGATCAGGGAATAGCTGCTTTAAGTCTTAAGGAATTGGGTGCCACCATTGACAAGGCTAGAAAACAGGTTTACGATGTTGTTGGTATGGGAGAAGAAAGTGTAGAACTGGTAGGATTTACACCTAGGACCAAGAAAATATTTGAGCTGGCAGCTGCTGAAGCCAGAAACCTGGGGCACAATTATGTCAGTACTGAGCACTTGCTGCTTGGACTGATTGGAGAAGGTGAAGGGATTGCTGTTACAATATTAAGGAGGATAGGAGTAGACCCTGCGAAGCTTGCAGAATCTGTTGCCAAAAAGGTAATTGAGTCTACACCAAAGCAGCAACAACAGGCACAGCAACAACAGCAAAATGCAAAAAAAGGTGAGTCAAGTATTGAAAAGTACAGTATAGACTTAAATAAAATGGCACAGGACGGAGAAATTGACCCTGTAATTGGAAGAAAAAAAGAAATCGAAAGAGTCGTTCAGGTTCTTAGCAGAAGAACAAAGAACAATCCAGTACTCATTGGTGAGCCGGGGGTTGGTAAAACTGCCATAGCAGAGGGGCTTGCACAGAAGATTGTCGAAGGTGACGTGCCTGAGATCATTATCAACAAAAGAATTGTAACTCTTGACCTGCCTGGAATGATTGCCGGTGCAAAATATAGAGGTGAGTTTGAAGAAAGACTTAAGTCTGTTATGAAGGAATTGAAGGAAGCAGGGGATGTAATCCTCTTTATAGATGAGATGCATACAATTGTGGGAGCGGGAGCTGCTGAAGGTGCAATAGATGCATCCAATATTCTTAAACCAACCCTTGCAAGGGGAGAGCTGCAGATAATAGGAGCCACAACCATTGATGAATACAGGAAGCACATTGAAAAGGATACGGCTCTTGAAAGAAGGCTTCAACCTATAATGGTGGAAGAACCCAGTATTGCTGATACCATAAAGATTCTAGAGGGCTTAAGGGATAGATATGAAGCACATCATGGTGTAAAGATACAAGATGATGCACTGGAAGCGGCTGCAGAGCTTTCATACAGATATATTGCCGACAGGTTCCTCCCTGACAAAGCTATTGACCTTATTGATGAAGCTGCATCAAAAATCAGGGTAAACACTTATATCGCTCCTGATGATCTGAAGGATCTTGAGGAAAGGCTAGAGGAGCTTGAACATGAAAAGGAAGAGGCAATAAACACCCAGAATTTTGAAAAGGCTGCAAATGTAAGAGATCAGGAAAAAGAAATCAAGGAGCAGATTGAAAGCAGAAAGATAAAATGGCAAAAGCATAAGCAGGAGAATAATCTTGTGGTCGGATATGATGAAATCGCTGAGATTGTATCCAATTGGACAGGGGTTCCTGTAAGCAGAATGACAACTGAAGAAAGCGAACGACTGCTTAAGCTGGAAGAGGTTCTTCACAAGAAGGTTGTAGGGCAGGACCAAGCGGTCAAGGCTGTATCTGCTGCTGTGAGAAGAGCAAGGGTAGGACTGAAGGATCCGAAAAAACCGATAGGAAGCTTTATATTTGTTGGTCCAACTGGTGTAGGTAAGACTCACCTGGCTAAGGCTCTTGCTGAAGCGTTATTCGGTGAAGAGGACGCGATGGTAAGAATAGATATGAGTGAGTATATGGAAAAGCACTCTGTTTCAAGGCTTGTGGGTTCACCTCCGGGATATGTAGGTTATGATGAAGGCGGACAACTGACTGAAGCCATTAGAAGAAAGCCATATTCTGTAGTCTTGTTTGACGAAATAGAAAAGGCACATCCAGATGTATTCAACATGCTTCTTCAAATACTTGATGAAGGAAGGCTTACTGATTCCAAAGGGCGGACTGTTGACTTTAAGAACACAGTCATAATCATGACCTCAAATGCAGGCGCAACTTCCATCAAGAAACAGAATGTACTCGGGTTTTCAGCTGCAGAGGACAAGAATGTTCAGGAATATGACAGAATGAAGGAGATTATCACAGAGGAATTAAAAAGGACATTTAGACCGGAATTTTTAAACAGGCTGGATGAAGTTATTGTTTTCCACGGCCTTGAAGAAGAACAAATTGAAGAAATTGTGGATATAATGGTAAGAGAACTCGAAAAAAGAATGGAAAAGATAGGCGTTCGCATTCAGATTTCAGAGGATACCAAGAAGTATATATCAAAGCATGGATTTGATGCTGTTTTCGGAGCAAGACCACTTGAAAGAACAATCAGAAAGATGATTGAGGATCAGCTAGCTGAAGAGATTCTCAAAGGAAGCGTTTCAAAAGATGAAAAAATATCTGTTGAATACGATGGCGAAAAGCTTACATTCAACAAGACTGAATAGATGACAAAGGGAGCCGGGGGGAGAATTTATTGGCAAAGAAAAGTAAAATCAACAGATGCAGTGAATGCGGATATGAAATGGTTGGGTTTATGGGAAGGTGTCCTGAGTGCGGCGCTTTTGGCTCATTCCAGGAGGTGGATAGAAGCGAAGATAGTTCTAGGACAAAAAAAAGATCTTCTGCTAATTCAGAAAGACTTAACAAGATAGAGACAACTAACAGCCAGAGAGTCAAAACCTCCATCAATGAGTTTGACAGGGTTATGGGAGGTGGAATCATAAAGGATTCCATCACTATTCTTACTGCCAAGCCAGGTGCCGGCAAATCCACTCTGCTTCTCCAGGTTGCAAATGATCTGGCAAGACAGGGCATAAAGACTCTATACGCCTCCGGTGAGGAGTCAACATCTCAGATCAAGTCAAGAGCTGACAGGATACTAAAGGAGATTCACGACGATCTTCACGTAGTTTCTGACAACAACTTGAACTCTGTACTGGAAATAATCGAAAGAACTGATGCGAGATTTATTATTGTTGATAGTATCCAGACATTCACATTGGATGAATTTCCAACATCAAGGGCAGGCTCCCCGACACAGACAATGGAGTGTGCCTATGAACTTGTCAAGATCGCCAAGCGACCGGACAAACCAAGGATAGTATTTATCGTTGGGCAAATGACCAAGGACGATGAGCTGGCTGGAGTAAGAGCATTGGAACATCTTGTGGACACCGTGCTGATAATTGAAGGCGATAGCGGTGAAGAGCTTAGAAGTCTTGTCTCAACCAAGAATAGATACGGTTCAACCGGTGAAATGGGTTTTTTCAATATGACTGAGGATGGGATGGTTTCAATTGACAACCCATCTGAGTATTTTATGACAAAACGATCTGATGAGAATCAGGTTTCAGGAAGTGCATTAACTGTAGTAAGAGAAGGAACAAGGCCTATCCTTCTTGAAGTTGAATCTTTGGTATCACCATCTTTCACTCCATATCCAGCGAGAATTGGCGAGTCAATGAAAAGAGAACAGATGAACACTTTGGTGTCAATACTTGAACAAAGGGGTGCAATCCCTCTTTACGACAAAAATGTTGTTATTAAGACAACGGGAGGAATCAAACTCAAGGAGCATTCTGCCAATCTGGCTGTGATTGTAAGTATTGTCTCCTCCGTCTATGACAGACCTGTAGGAAGCGATACTGTGTTTCTTGCAGATGTAGGTTTGACTGGGGAGTTAAAGAAGGTGCCATCACTCCATGCCAGGCTTCGTGAGGCAGACAGAATGGGAATAAGGCTAGCGTTTGTATCTGGCGATTACTCTGAAGGAACAAGGCTTGAGAACTTAAAGGTAATGAAGTTGAGAACCTTAAAGGATGTATTGAACAAGGTATTTTAGTTAAAAAAGACACTCTGAAAACTTTCAGAGTGTCTTGTAAATTTTATTCGATTTTTACTTCATCCCGTAAACTCCAAGGGTTCTGGTTCTGTTTAGTTCCTTCTCGACGGTTTCTTTAAGACTGAAATCCAGAGTATTTGCCAAGGAAGCAAGAAAATAAATGTATGCTCCAATTTCCTGCTCAAGGACTTCCTTGCAGTTGGGGCATATTTCGCCTACAACGTGTGAATCCACTTTTGTCAATGCGTCGCTAAGAGATTCAGAACTGATATCCTGCTTTTCTGCTTCGATTTTAATACATCCACAGGATGTTACGGATTTTGCTACTGCTCTGTTGATTCTGGCATTGTATTCATCAAGTTTTGTCATAATGTCAAGGATGCTTTTATGTCTTACAAGTGTTCCAGAAACCTGATCCTGTAATTCTTCTATTAGATTTTCATTGTTTGTCCAGTTAACCATAGGGACCTCCTCTTGTTAAGTTCTCAATTTAATTATAAGGTCTATCACAGCGGGTTGTCAAATTGAAAATAGGTAAGCTGATAAAGATATTAAGATACGGTCATTAATTCAAAATAATATTGACAGAATTTATCCTTCTATGATAATATATTAACTTTACTTATGAGCAAATCTGCGTTATAATAGTATGATGAGGAAATACTATGGGGAGGTTTTAATATGTTCAAAATTGGCGATAAAATTGTTTATCCTATGCACGGTGCAGGAGTTATTGAAAAGCTCGAGACCAAAGAAATTTTAGGGGAGAAAAGGGAGTATTTTATAATCAAGATGCCTATTGGTGATATGAAGGTAATGGTTCCTGTATCGAATGTTGATGAGGTTGGCGTAAGGGAAATAATTTCTCAGGAAGAAATTGAAGACATCATGTCCATTCTTAGAGGACATAAGACTAAGATGCCTCAGAATTGGAACAGAAGATATAGAATCAACATGGACAGAATAAAAACTGGAGATATTCACGAAATTGCTTCTGTTGTAAGAAACCTTACTCTGCTGGATAAGGAAAAAAGCCTTTCAACCGGGGAGAGAAAAATGCTGAGCAATGCAAAACAGATGCTTCTTTCAGAGTTGGTACTTGTTACAGACCAAGAATACGAAGATATTGAAAAGCTTGTAGACAAGGAAATAATGGAAAATGAAGGCATTGTTGAAGACGAAGAAGATATCGTCGAAGTAGTGGAAGTAGTTGAAGTAGTTGAAACTGAAGAAAAAGTTGAAGAAAAAGTTGAAGAAAAAGTTGATGAATAAACTTATACTGGCAAATCATATCCAATAGGTTTATAATGAAGACTATGAAAAATCAGGAGGTGTAGTTATGGTTAAAAAAATAGCCAGGGTTCTGATTGGACTCTTTGGTATGCTTTTGGGTTATCTTGCATACACTGGGTTCAAGAACCTTGAATTGGTAAATGTCACTGGCGTGGCTGAGCTTGCTGCAATTTTAATTTTTATTGCTGTCTTTGGAATTATATTTTTTATTTTTTCTACTAAAATTTTAAGGCAAGGTCAGAATATAGCCAGAATTATCGAAGGAGAGCTACAAAAATTTTCAATCCAGAATATCGCGCTTGGAGCTGTGGGACTGATAGTAGGTCTTGTAGTTGCAACCCTTATAAGTCAACCCATCTATAGGTTGAATATTCCCTATCTGGGAGTTATTGCCTCAATAGTCTTGTATCTGCTTTTCGGATATCTGGGAGTAACAATACCAAACAGAAATATTGAGGACATTACGACATCATTGGGTAATTTCACGGGCAACATAGGAACGGGGAAGAAAAATCAAAAGGAAACGAAAGTAGTATCAGGTGCTTGCCCCAAAATTCTTGATACAAGTGTAATAATTGACGGTAGAATTGCCGACATAGTGAAAACCGGGTTTATTGAAGGGCCATTGGTGATTCCTGTATTCGTACTGGAAGAGCTTCAGCATATTGCAGACTCATCTGATGGACTCAAGAGAAACAGGGGAAGACGTGGACTTGACATACTTAATAGAATTCAAAATGAATTGGATACTGAGATCATTATCCATGAGAAAGAATTCGCGGAAGTAAATGAAGTTGATTCTAAGCTCTTGAAGCTGACTCAGTATATGCAAGGGAAAGTAATCACCAATGACTATAATCTTAACAAGGTTGCCGAGGTTCACAGAATTGAGGTGCTAAACATAAATGAGTTGGCAAATGCAGTAAAGCCAGTTGTGCTGCCAGGAGAAGAGATGGTAGTTCAAGTTGTAAAAGACGGCAAGGAAGCAGGCCAGGGTCTTGCATATCTTGACGATGGCACCATGATAGTAGTAGAATCAGGTAGAAAGTTTATTGGAGAAACGATTGACGTCATTGTAACATCAGTACTGCAAACATCCGCTGGACGCATGATATTTGCAAAACCTAAATCATTGTATGACAAGGTAAGCTAGAGGATGACTGAATTCTTTTCAATCAATTGTTTGTTGAGGTGGTCAAATGTATAAGGAAAATTTCGTGTCAGTGATAATTGCTGCTGCAGGAATGAGCAATAGAATGGGCAGCAAAATAAACAAACAGTTTATTGTCATTGACAATAAGCCAATACTTGCCCACACAATCGAGAAGTTCGAGGCATGTAAGTATGTTGACGAGATTATCGTTGTGTCCAAGGAGCAGGAAGTAGAGTACTGTCGCAAGGAAATTGTTAGAAAGTACGGCTTCAGAAAAGTGACAAACATCATAAAAGGCGGCAAGGAGAGGCAAGATTCCATATATAACGGTATCATGGCATTGAATGAAAGAACTGACATAGTTCTAACTCATGACGGCGCAAGGCCTTTTGTAAGGATGGAATCCATAATAGATGGGATTAAGGGCGCTCTGGAATTTGGTGCCTGTGTAGTAGGTGTGCCACTAAAGGACACCATAAAAGTAATTGAAGAAGAAAACAAGGTGCACCATACACCCAATAGGGCTCTGTTGTGGGCAGCACAGACTCCGCAGTGCTTCCAGATCAATCTATTGAAGGAAGGTTATGAATACGCCATCTCCGAGGGGATTTTAGGTACCGACGACAGCTCTCTCGTTGAAAAAAAGGGATACCCCGTCAGGATGATTATGGGTACCTACGACAACATAAAAATCACAACTCCTGAAGATCTTGTGGTCGCCGAGTCCATTGTCAAGGACAAGACTTTAAGCATCTTGGGAAGAGACTAGGAAGTGAAGCTTGATGAGAGTAGGAATTGGATATGACGTTCACCAGCTTGTTGAAGGTAGAAAGCTTATAATCGGAGGAGTCGAAATCCCTCACGAAATGGGTCTTTTAGGTCACTCTGATGCGGATGTTCTGGTTCACAGCCTTATGGATGCAATATTGGGTGCCATGAGCGCAGGTGATATTGGAAAGCACTTTCCGGATACGGACATGGCTTACAAGGACATTTCAAGCATGGTTCTACTGGAAAGGGTCTATGAAGTGATGATGAAAAAAGGCTATAGGTTGGTTAATGCAGATAATGTAATTGCTGCACAAAGACCAAGGCTAGCACCATATATCGACCAGATGAGAGAAAACATAGCAAAGATTCTGAATGTCCCAGTTGAGGACATTGGTCTGAAGGCAACTACCACTGAAAAGCTGGGCTTTGAAGGCCGAGAGGAAGGGATATCCTCATATAGCACTTGTTTGCTTGAAAAATCAATTGACAATAAAGACGTTTTTGTGTAAACTAATCATTATTAGCTTTGATGGGAGCTATTATTGTATCATGGTCCAAGAGAGGAAATCCAAGGCTGGAAGATTTCTGTCCCTCTGATGCAGGAACCTGTCCCGGAGCTTTCCGACAAAACGGAACGTTTGGCTACGTTACAGCTGTTGAGTGAACCCAATGGGTTTATAAGAGTGGTACCGCGGAATATACCTTTCGTCTCTTGGTGAGATGAAAGGTTTTTTTATTGTCATTATAGTCGTTCAATTTTTTTCAATCAGTAACCTTCAATATAGGAGTATCAGGAAAAGCCATCTAGTGTTTCTCGTTTGCTTTTCTTGTTTTTAATAAAATACAGAATGAGGTGAAAAGTATGAAAATGTCTAAAATGTACATGCCTACTTTGAGGGAGGTTCCTTCAGAAGCAGAGATACCAAGTCATCAGTTGCTTTTAAGAGCAGGGATGATCAGAAAACTTGTAAGTGGAGTTTATTCCTACCTTCCTCTTGGTTACAGGTCAATCAGGAAAGTGGAACAGGTCGTACGGGAAGAGATGGATGCTTCGGATTCCCAAGAATTGCTTATGTCAGCAATACAACCAAGGGAGCTTTGGGAAGCATCAGGAAGATGGGAAAACTTTGGTCCTGAGATGTGGAGACTTAAGGATAGAAACGACCGTGAGTTTTGTCTTGGGCCAACTCACGAGGAGTACTTTACTGATCTTATAAAGGATGAGATAAAGTCATACAAGCAACTTCCACTAAACCTCTATCAGATTCAGACTAAGTACAGAGATGAAAAACGCCCTAGATTTGGATTGATGAGGTGTAGAGAATTTATTATGAAGGATGCCTACAGCTTCGATGTGGATGAAGATGCCATGAGAGTTGCATACCAGAATATGTGGGATGCTTACGACAGAATATTTACAAGACTTAAACTAAACTACAAGGTTGTTGAGGGTGATTCAGGATCGATGGGAGGAAGTGTATCCCATGAGTTCACTGCCATGAGTGATGTTGGAGAAGGAGTCATTGCCTATTGTAAGAGCTGTGATTATGCTGCTACTGATGAAAAGGCCAAGGTAATCTATTCAATTCCTCAGTCTGACGAAGTTGAGAAAGAGATGGATAAGGTTCAAACTCCAGAAGTAAAGACAATTGAGGCTCTTGTTGGCTTCTTCAATACTGACAAATATAAGTTTGGGAAGGCTCTTGTATTCCTGGCGCAAGGAGAACCGGTTGTAGTTGTAATACCTGGAAACAGAGAACTTAGTGAAACCAAGCTTGCAAATTATCTAATGATTCCAGGACATGAGCTTGAAATGGCTGAAGAAGATACAATCAAGAAAATATCAGGTGCAAACAAAGGCTTTACCGGGCCAGTTGGTCTCCTTGATGGAACGAAGCTTCTTGTTGATAAACGAGTTACAACTATTAAAAACATGGTTGTAGGAGGCAATGAAACAGACTACCACTATATAAACGTGAATTACGGAAGAGATTTCCAAGGTGAAGTTGTGGAGGACCTTCTGATGGTTGAAGAAAATGACATTTGTCCGTCCTGTGGCGAGCATTTGTACCTTGACAGAGGAATCGAAGTAGGAAACATATTCCAGCTTGGAACTAAATACAGCGACAGTTTAAAAGCTAAATATCTGGATGAAAACGGCAAAGAGAAGCCTTTTGTAATGGGAAGCTACGGGGTTGGTGTATCCAGGAGTGTAGCGGCTGTAGTTGAGCAGTACCACGATGAAAAGGGAATAGTATGGCCATTTGTAATCGCACCTTATCATGCAATTATTACAATTGTAAATATAAAGAATGAAGAGCAGGTCGAACTGGGAGAAAAAATATATGAGAACCTTAAGAAGGTGGGTATTGAAGTTCTCTTGGATGACCGAAACGAACGACCAGGAGTAAAGTTCAACGACAGAGAACTTATTGGTATTCCTGTGCAAATAACTGTTGGTAAGATGGCTGGTGAAGGAATTGTTGAATATTCCTTAAGAAAAAGGGATGAAAAGAAGGAAGTTAAAGAAGACCAGCTTCACGAATTGATTCTGGAAGCATTTAGGGAAGAAGGATTTTATCTTTAACAGTCAACAAAAAGGGTATTAAGAGACAAAGGATCCATATGTAATCAGGAGGTGTTTAAATTGAATGATATAAGAGTTAGATTTGCTCCAAGCCCCACGGGATATCTTCATATTGGAGGCTTGAGAACTGCATTGTATAATTACCTTTTCGCCAAGAAGAACGGCGGAAAGTTTGTTTTGAGAATTGAGGATACAGATCAGACCAGATTCGTTGAAGGGGCAATTGAGAATCTGATTGACTCCCTTCACTGGGCAGGCATTCAGTATGACGAAGGAGTGTTTGTTGAAGACGGCAAGATAGTTGAAAAAGGAGATTTTGGACCTTATGTCCAGTCAAAGAGACTGAATATATACAGAAAATATGTGGATGAACTAATTGAAAAAGGTCATGCCTACTATTGCTTCTGCTCAAAGGAAAGACTAGATGCAATAAGAGATGAGCAGAAAATGAAGGGAATGGTTCCAAAATACGATGGATTCTGCAGGAATGTATCCATTGAGGATGCAAAAAAGAGAGTAGCAGCAGGTGAAGACCATGTTGTAAGATTAAAGCTACCTCACAACAAGGACATCCATTTCCATGATCTTGTAAGAGGAGACATTACAATAAATACTAATGATATCGACGATCAGGTTCTTCTGAAGTCAGACGGATTCCCAACCTATCACATGGCTGTTGTTGTGGATGACCACCTGATGGGAATTACACACATAGTTAGAGGGGAGGAGTGGCTTCCATCCACTCCTAAGCACATATATATGTATGAAGCTTTCGGTTGGGAAAAGCCAACCTATGTGCATCTTCCAACTGTCCTAAACAAGGAGAGAAAGAAGCTTTCCAAGAGACATGGGGATGTATCGGTTGATGACTTCAAAACAAAGGGATATTTACCTGAAGGACTTGTAAATTACCTGGCTCTAGTAGGTTGGAGTCCAGATGGAAACGAAGAAATCCTAACCATGGAAGAAATGGTTGAGAAATTCACCTTTGATAGAGTGTCCAAGACAGGCGGAATATTTGACAAGGACAAGCTTGACTGGGTAAACAGCCACTACATCAAGAGCGAAAGTTTGGAAAGAATCAAGGGTATGACACTTCCGTACCTAATAGAAGCGGGATATATGGATGAAACATTTGCCAAGGAGAACTCAGGCTGGGTGGATGTATTGATTGAAACCGTAAGGGAAGGACTTTCTACTGTTACTGAAGTTGTCGATAAAGTCCAGTTTGTATTTGAAGAGGATCTGCTATATGAATCTGATGCATATGATGAGTTTCTAAACAATGAAAACGGAAGAATCCTTATGGAGTCCATTGTTAAGGAAGCTAAGGAATCTGAGGAGATCACAATGGACAATGCCAAGGACTTTATGAAGAAAATCCAAAAGAACACTGGAATCAAGGGTAAGAATCTGTTTATGCCTACAAGGGTAGCTCTGACAGGTAGTGCCCATGGTCCAGAACTTGTAAATGTTCTCTACCTTCTTGGAAATGATAAGATTGCAGAAAGGGCTCAAAAGGTACTGGACATAATTGACTGATGGCTACTTCGTATTATAGAATGAAAGTAGCATAGACTGGTTTTAAAAGTTGTGTTAAATCCTGATTAAGGTTGGAATCGTCTCTGCTGAAACAGGGACGATTTTTGATAGAGGCATATTGAGCAAGGAGGACTGCTATGAAGCTATTTAATTCATTGACAAGAAACAAGGAAGAATTTGTACCCATCGTGGAGGGACAGGTGAGCATGTACAACTGTGGTCCTACTGTATACAATTTCATCCACGTGGGAAACGCTAGGCCCCTTGTAACGTTCGATACATTGAGAAGATATTTTATCTACAAGGGTTATGATGTCAATTTTGTACTGAATTTCACAGATATCGACGATAAACTTATAAACAAGGCCAAGGAAGAGAACATCACCGTCAAGGAGGTTGCGGATCGTTATATAGAAGCATTCAAGGAAGACGCGGGTGCTCTTCACATTTACGATTATAATACGGTTAATCCAAAGGCGACCGATTATATTTCTCAAATGGTTGATTTCATTAAGGCGCTTCAAGAAATGGATGCTGCCTATGAGGTTGACGGGAATGTATACTTCAGCATAGAAAGTGCAAAAGACTATGGGAAGTTGAGCAAGAAAAATATCGATGAGCTTGTCAGTGGTTCTAGAATCGATATCAATGAAGACAAAAGAAATCCATTGGACTTTGTGCTCTGGAAAAAGGAAAAACCAGGGGAGCCATCATGGGACAGCCCTTGGGGCAAGGGAAGGCCAGGCTGGCACATCGAGTGTTCTGTAATGGCTAAAGCTCTTCTTGGAGAAACAATTGACATTCACTCAGGAGGAGAGGATCTTCAATTCCCTCACCATGAGAATGAAATAGCCCAATCTGAGACCTTGTCTGGAAAGCCATTTGCCAATTACTGGCTTCACAATGGGATGTTGTTTGTTGACAATCAAAAGATGTCAAAGTCACTTGGAAACTTCTTCACTTTAAGGGAAATACAAGAGGAGTACGACATGGAGGTCTTGAGGTTCTTCTTGCTATCTGCCCATTACAGAAAGCCAATCAACTTCAGTAGGGAAATAATGGATCAGAACAAGAACGGTCTCCAGAGACTCTACGGTGCAAAAAAGAACCTGGAGTTTATTCTTAAAAAGGAGCTTGCTCAGACATTGGATAATGATTATATAGTAATCAATGAAATAGACAAGTTCAAGAAGGATTTCGAAGACAGCATGGATGATGATCTTAACACTGCAGATGCATTAGCTGCAATGTTTGACATGGTAAAATACACCAATTCAAACTTTAGCGAGGAATCCTCCAGAGAAACCGTGGAGTACGCATACAATATATTGATGGAGTTGGCCAAGGTTCTTGGGATTTTGACCAAGAGAGAAGAAATAATTGATGAAGAAATCCAGAAGCTTATTGAAGAAAGAAATGATGCTAGGAAGAACAAGGACTTTGCTAAATCTGACAAGATAAGAGATGATCTCCTGGAAAAGGGAATTGTTCTTGAGGATACGAGAGATGGTGTAAAATGGAAAAGGATTTAAGCATTAAGTCCTTCAGAGGTGTAGATGATGGAATTGTTCAGGAAGACCTGAGGATGATGTCGCCTCTTCAGCTTGCATACATTGGTGATGCGGTATTTGAACTACTTGTAAGAACTGCAATTCTATCAAGGGATGTCAGTGTAAATAAGCTCCACAAGGAGGCTACAAAATATGTCAAGGCAAATGCCCAGGCTGAGTCTGTCATAAAACTTGATGAAATCCTTACTGATGAAGAAAAATCATTTATTAGAAGAGGAAGAAATGCCAGAATAAATTCATCCCCAAAGAATGTTGATCTGAGGGATTACAAATATGCAACAGGTTTTGAATGCCTGATGGGATACTTGTACCTTTCAGGAAATGATGAAAGACTTATTCAGTTGTTTAAGCATATATACCAGTCTGGAGCAGAAGGGGGAAACTAGAATGAAGGTTGAATTATTGAGGTACACTCCTGACGGCGAAAAGCTTGTGGCATCAGCAGCCAAGCTTTGCTATTCGCCTGTTGGAATCAGTGATATTGAAGAAGGACAGGATGAAAAGAAAGTCCGTTCTTTTCTAAAGCTGCTAATGGATCTTGGACATGAAAGCCCAATTGAGCATGTCAGCTTTACCTTTGGAATCGAAGGCGTGTCAAGAACCTTGACCCATCAGCTTGTAAGGCATAGAATTGCAAGCTTTTCACAACAGTCACAAAGATATGTAAGACTTGCTCAGTTTGAATACGTCATACCTCCTCACATAGAATCAGATCCCGAGTCCAAAAGGATTTTCGTTGAGGCCATGGAAGCTGACCAAAAAGCTTATGACAAGATATCAAAAATACTTTATGAAAAACATTACAATAGATATATAGATGAAGGCAGAAAAGATAAGGATGCAAGACAAAGGGCAGAAAAAGAGGCGATTGAAGATGCCAGATACGTATTCCCAAATGCATGTGAGACTAAAATAGTTGTAACCATGAATGCCAGAAGTTTGATGAACTTCTTTGCTTTGAGAACTTGTAACAGGGCTCAGTGGGAAATAAGGGACCTGGCGATTCAGATGCTTAGGGAAGTAAAAGAGGTGTACCCTGTATTGTTCAGCCATGCTGGGCCGGGTTGTGTTAACGGACCCTGTCCGGAAGGTGAAATGACCTGTGGCAAAATTGTTGAGGTCAGGGAGTTTTTTAAGAATTTGGACGAAGAGATAGCAGCAGAGGCTGCTTCAGAGTAGAGGAGAATATATATGAAAGAAATGTATGTATCTGGAAGGAATCCGGTTATGGAACTTCTTAAATCAGATAAGCAGGTGGATAAGCTTTATGTCCTTAAAGGAGACCTAAAGGGTTCAATCAATAAAATAATGGGCAAGGCAAAGGACATGGGAATTGTGATTCAACAGGTAGACAAGAATAAACTGGACTCAATGTCTGAAGGCAATGCTCATCAGGGTGTGGTTGCCCTTGTAACAGGATTTGAATATTCAGAGGTGAAGGATATTATTGAGTTGGCCAAGAGCAGGAATGAGTCACCCTTTGTAGTAATACTGGATGGTATAGAGGATACACACAACCTGGGAGCCATAATACGGACTGCGGAGAGTGCTGGAGTGCACGGGGTCATAATCCCCAAGAGAAGGGCTGCAATGGTTAACCAGACCGTATACAAGGCCTCAGCAGGTGCTGTTGAATATATGAAAGTGGCTCATGTAACCAACATTGTTCAGGCAATGGAAGAGCTAAAAGATCAAGGATTATGGATTTACGGAGCTGACATGGATAGTGATTCCGAATATTTCAAGACTGAACTAAAAGGTGCGATCGGTCTGGTAATCGGAAGCGAAGGCAAAGGACTCTCCAGGTTGGTAAAGGAAAAATGCGATGTTCTGGTTAAAATACCAATGACGGGAAAGATTGGATCTCTTAATGCTTCCAATGCTGCATCAATACTCATTTATGAGGTTGTGAGGCAGTCTTATGAAAAGGAGTAGAAAACCTAAGGAGTATCTGTTTGTAGACGGCTACAACATAATTAACTCCTGGGAGAATTTAAAGGAGATTTCAAAGGTTGATCTTGAGCAAGCCAGGTCAGCACTTCTTGAAATTCTCGCTGAGTACAAGCATTATTCTGATATTGAAATAATCGTTGTGTTTGATGCCTATATGGTTAAGGGTAACAACAGGAGTAAAGAAGAATACAAAGGTCTTCATGTTGTCTACACCAAAGAAAATGAGCTGGCCGACCACTACATTGAAAAGGCGCTGGATGTTATGGGCCGTGAGATGAGAGTAAGGGTTGCAACCTCCGACTGGATTGAGCAACAGATTATCCTTTCAAGGGGCGGTATAAGAGTATCTGCAAGAGAGCTTCAGGTGGAAATTGAAGATGAAATGAGAATGGTTAGTAAAAAGAGAAGAAGACTAAATACAAAAAACGACATAAACATTGGCAGGCTGGAGGATCAGGTTTTACACAAACTTAAAGACTGGAACGAAAAATAGACATAATCATCAGGGGGGTTTCACAATGGTCTTCAACAGACAGGATTCGGACAAGGGACATATTTATGATGGATTGTCAGATGAGGAAATTGTAAGACTGGCCAATGAAGGGGATCTTCTGGCCTTGGAACATCTTATATACAAGTATAAGGACCTTGTGAAGGTAAAGGCAAAGGTCTACTACATTGTGGGAGCCGACCGGGATGATATAATCCAGGAGGGAATGATTGGACTCTACAAGGCCATTAGGGATTATAGGGAAGAAAGGACATCCTCCTTTAGAAACTTTGCAGATATCTGTGTGACTAGACAGATGATTACTGCTATAAAAACTGCCACAAGGCAGAAGCATTTACCTCTTAACGGTTATATTTCATTGAATAAACCTGTTTACAGGGATGGTACATCAACAATGGCTGAAACCGTAACCAGTGGTGGAGCAACAGATCCCATGGATCTATTCATAGGCAAAGAGGATCTGGATGACATGGAACAAAAGATAAACAGCATGTTAAGCAACCTTGAGCGACAAGTACTTACCTTCTATGTCGAAGGAAGGAGCTACGAGGAGATAGCCCTTGATCTGAACAGACGGGTTAAAACCATAGATAACGCATTACAGCGGATCAAGAGGAAGATTGAAAGATATCTGGTCAACAAAGAATGAGTATTGACAAGCATCTTAATCAATAGTAAAATATCTTATTGTAAGCCCACGTAGCTCAGGAGGTAGAGCACTTGCATGGTAAGCAAGAGGTCACCGGTTCGAGTCCGGTCGTGGGCTCCATATAAGAAGAGAAACACCCGGACAAGTTTTCTTGGAAAGGATAATTTAAGGGAGGAATTGAGAAATGGGTAAGAAAAAGTTTGAAAGAAACAAACCACACGTTAACGTAGGAACAATTGGTCACGTAGACCATGGTAAGACAACTCTTACAGCAGCTATAACATTTGTACTGAACAAGAGATTCGGTTCAGGAGAATTCATAAGCTATGACAACATAGACAAGGCACCAGAAGAGAGAGAAAGAGGAATCACAATCTCAACAGCACACGTTGAGTACGAAACAGATGCAAGACACTACGCACACGTAGACTGTCCAGGCCATGCTGACTATGTAAAGAACATGATTACAGGAGCAGCACAGATGGACGGAGCAATATTGGTAGTAAGTGCAGCAGACGGTCCAATGCCACAGACAAGAGAGCACATTCTTCTTTCAAGGCAGGTAGGAGTACCTAAGATAGTAGTATTCCTGAACAAGGAAGACATGGTGGATGACCCAGAACTGATCGAGCTTGTAGAGATGGAAGTAAGAGAGCTTCTTAGCGAATACGAATTCGACGGAGACAACGCTCCAATAGTAGTGGGATCAGCACTTAAGGCCCTAGAAGATCCAGACGGAGAATGGGGAGACAAGATTGTTGAATTGATGAAGCAGGTAGACGAGTACATTCCACAGCCAGTAAGAGACACAGACAAGCCATTCCTAATGCCAGTAGAGGATGTATTCTCAATAACAGGTAGAGGAACAGTAGCAACAGGAAGAGTGGAAAGAGGAGTCGTTAAAACTGGAGACAACGTAGAAATAGTTGGACTTACAGAAGCACCAAGAACAGTAGTAGTAACCGGAGTAGAGATGTTCAGAAAGCTACTTGATGATGCACAGGCAGGAGACAATGTAGGACTGTTGCTAAGAGGAGTACAGAGAACAGAGATCGAAAGAGGTCAGGTACTTGCAAAGCCAGGATCAATCAAGCCACACGTAAAGTTTGATTCAGAAGTATACGTATTGAGCAAGGAAGAGGGAGGAAGACACACTCCATTCTTTAACGGTTACAGACCACAGTTCTACTTTAGAACAACAGATGTAACAGGCGATATCCAGCTAGAAGAAGGAATAGAGATGGTAATGCCAGGAGACAACGCAAGATTTGCAATTGAGCTGATTACACCAATCGCGATGGAAGAAGGACTAAGATTCGCAATCAGAGAAGGTGGAAGAACAGTAGGAGCAGGCGTTGTAACAAAGGTTTACGAATAAAGTGAAAGACTGGGTCTTTTGACCCGGTCTTTTTATGACATGTCCTGTTTACAGGTATGAATTATTTATTGACACTAATAATGATTTGTGATAGGGTATATTAGTAGTGCATTAATAATGGGAGATTGTGCCCAATTTAATTGAAATTATATATGTAGATAACACCATGGGTGATACTAGGAGGTGTGATAGATGAGAGACAGAGTCACATTGGCGTGTACAGAGTGCAAGCAGAGAAATTATGTAACTAAGAAGAACAAAAAGAATACTACAGAGAGAATTGAGCTTCAGAAATATTGTAAATTCTGTAAGAAGCACACAGCTCACAAGGAAACAAAATAACTGTTAAAGTAAGGATGTGAAATGATGGCAGGGACAAACACAGGATCTGTAAAAACAAAGGATAGATTATCCACTTACTTTAGAGGTGTTAAATCAGAGCTTAGAAAAGTTATCTGGCCTAACAGAAAAGAACTTCTAAACTACACAGGCGTAGTTATATTTATCAGTGTATTGGTAGCAATAATAGTTTACGTTCTGGATTTGATTTTAGGTGGAATTTTATCGTTTATTATTTAGTATTACAAGGGAGGGTAGGACCCAAGTGGTCCCCAAATTATGACGGAAATGGATATGAGTAGGGAAGAGAGAGCCAAGGATGCAAAGTGGTATGTGGTCCATACTTATTCTGGTCATGAAAATAAAGTAAAGGCCAACCTTGAAAAGATGGTAGAGAACAGAGGAATGAAGGATGATATCTTCGAAGTCGCTGTTCCAACTGAAGAATACATTGACAACAAATCCGGGAAAAAGGTACTTAAAGAGAGAAAAATGTTTCCTGGATATGTTCTTGTTAAAATGATTATAAATGATGAGTCATGGTATTTGGTTAGAAACACCCGAGGTGTAACTGGCTTTGTTGGCCCGTCATCCAAACCGGTACCCCTTTCTGACAAAGAAGTCAAGAATCTGGGAGTTCAGGAAAAAATCGTATTGCCGGCTGTTGACTTCAAGGTCAAGGATCCTGTCAAGGTTATCGCAGGTCCTTTTGAAAACTTTATTGGAACCATTGACAGTATGAATATGGATAAACGAAAGGTCAAGGTCTATGTTTCCATGTTTGGAAGAGAGACATTGGTTGAGCTTGAGTTTGATCAGATAGAGAGAGTATAACTCGGATATCTTTTTCCGAGATGGATTGATTTATAAGCAATAATGCTTTATAAATAGAAGTGCAGTGGGAGGGATTATCCCGCTAAACCACATTGAAATAAGGAGGTGGAATTATGGCTAAAAAAGTCATAGCTCTAGTTAAATTACAAATTCCAGCTGGAAAGGCAACACCAGCTCCACCTGTAGGTACTGCTTTAGGACCTCACGGAGTAAACATTATGCAGTTTACCAAGGAGTTCAACTCAAAGACTGCAGATCAGGCAGGAATGATAATACCTGTAGTATTGACAGTATATGGAGACAGATCATTTTCATTTATCACAAAGACTCCACCAGCGCCAATTCTTATAAAGAAGGCTGTTGGAATTGAGTCAGGTTCAGGAGAGCCAAACAAGAAAAAAGTTGCTAAAATATCAAAGGCTGATCTTGAAGAGATAGCTAAGATAAAAATGCCAGACCTTAATGCAGGATCAATTGAAGCAGCCATGAGCATGGTAGCTGGAACTGCAAGAAGCATGGGTGTTGAAGTAGAAGAATAATATATAGTGGGAGAAAATTTTCGTTAATACCACAAGGAGGTTTATAGTATGCCAAAAAGAGGTAAGCATTATAAAGAGAGCATGAAACTTGTTGACAGAAACAAGCTTTATGACACATTGGATGCTATTGAGCTGGTACAGCAGACTTCAAAAGCAAAGTTTGACGAGACAGTTGAGCTTGCAGTAAGACTTGGAGTAGATCCAAGGCATGCAGACCAGCAAGTAAGAGGCGCTGTTGTATTACCACATGGTACTGGTAAAACAAGCAGAGTACTTGTAATAGCAAAAGGTGAAAAGGTTAAAGAAGCAGAGGATGCAGGTGCTGATTTCGTCGGAGGAGACGATATGGTTGCCAAAATCCAAAACGATGGTTGGATGGATTTCGACGTAGTGGTTGCAACTCCAGATATGATGGGCGTTGTAGGTAGAATCGGTAGAATCCTTGGACCTAAGGGCTTAATGCCTAATCCTAAATCAGGAACTGTTACTTTCGATATTGAAAAAGCAGTTAATGAGATCAAGGCAGGTAAGGTTGAGTACAGGGTTGACAAGGCTAGTATCGTTCATGTACCAATAGGAAAAGCATCATTCGGTACTGAAAAGCTTAGAGAAAACTTTGTTGCAATCATGGACGCGCTTAACAAGGCAAGACCAGCTGCTGCAAAAGGTAGATACATGAGAACAGTAACAATTTCAAGTACAATGGGTCCTGGAATCAAATTAAATCCAGGAAAACTGACTGACTAGTTGACAAGGTACATTGTTGCTGATATAATCATGAAAGTTAATTAAATAAAGAACCGCAGACAGTAGGAGCCAACTGGCTTAATACCCTACCGAGGTGAGAAATATCTAATCTTGATATTAGGGTCTCTACGTGTCTGCGTACGAGACCTTTATTGTTATAACAAAGCAGGAGGTGAAGATAATATGAAGGAACATACCCTTCAAGCCAAATCAAAGATAGTTGAGGAAATCAAAGAAAAGATTAGCTCATCACAATCTATGATATTGGTTGACTACAGAGGACTTGACGTAGAAGAGTTGACTGAGCTTAGAAAGAAATACAGGGAAGCTGGAGTTGACTACAAGGTTTACAAGAATACAATGATGAGATTTGCATTTAAAGACTTGGGTCTGGAAGAATTCAATGAATATCTTAGAGGACCTTCAGCAGTTGCATTTGGATTGGAAGATCCAGTAGCAGCAGCAAAAGTTACATCAGAGTTTGCAAAGTCAAACGAAAAGCTTGAGATTAAAGCGGGAATCGTTGATGGAATAATCATTGATGAAAACGGAGTTAAGAGTCTTGCTGACTTACCACCAAAAGATGTACTTGTTGCACAGGTACTTGCTGGTATGAACGCACCAATACAAGGATTCGCAAATGTACTTCAAGGAACAGTAAGAAGTCTTGCTATAGTTCTAAACGCTATAGCTGAAGAGAAGGCAGCATAAATATTATATTAAAATTCGGAGGGATAAATAAAAATGGCAAGTGAAAAAGTATTAAACCTAATTGAAGAAGTAAAAAATCTAACAGTATTGGAGCTTTCAGAAGTAGTTAAGGCTCTTGAGGAAGAATTCGGAGTAAGCGCAGCAGCTCCAGCAGCAGTAGCAGCAGCAGCACCAGTAGCAGCAGAAGCAGTAGAAGAGCAAACTGAGTTTGATGTAATTCTTTCATCAATTGGTGGAGAGAAAATCAAAGTTATCAAGGCTGTAAGAGAAATCACTGGTCTTGGACTTAAAGAAGCAAAAGAGCTTGTAGACAACGCACCAAAGCCAATTAAGGAAGGCGCAAGCAAAGAAGAAGCTGAAGAGCTTAAAGCTAAGCTTGAAGAAGTTGGAGCAACTGTAGAAGTTAAGTAATTTAAGAATAGAAAGTGGCTTTCATCATGAAAGCCACTTTTTTTCACCAAAAACAGACAAAAAAATTTGACATCACTAAAGGTGTATGATAGTATAATATATTGCATAATAATGATTATAATGGGCATATTATACGAACAATTTAAACCTGTTATTTTCAAATGACCGATGAGTCCGTACCACCAAAAGCTGGAGCTTTTGGCTATTTTAGTTTAATGAGGGGTGAAGTTTTAATGGTACATCCTGTAACATTTGGTAAGCGGGTCAGGATGAGTTATTCCCGCATCGATGAAGTACTTGATCTGCCTGATTTGATTGAGGTACAGAAATCCTCTTATGATTGGTTTCTGTCAGAAGGATTAAGAGAAGTTTTTGACGATATATCCCCGATTCAGGATTATACTGGAAACCTGATATTGGAATTTGTGGATTATCACATAGGAGAAGCCGTCAAGTACGATGAGCACGAGGCAAGAGAAAGGGACGCTAACTATTCAGCACCCTTAAAAGTCAAGGTCAGACTTATAAATAAAGAGACCGGAGAGGTAAAGGAACAGGAAGTTTTCATGGGCGATATGCCGTTGATGACTGATAAGGGAACGTTTATAATAAACGGTGCCGAGAGGGTCGTTGTAAGTCAGCTAGTAAGATCTCCTGGAGTTTATTATGTTGAGTCAATTGACAAAGCAGGTAAAAGTTTATTTTCATCAACATTGATTCCAAACCGTGGAGCGTGGTTGGAATATGAAACTGACTCCAATGATATCGTTTATGTCAGGATCGACAGAACAAGAAAGGTTCCAATTACAACTCTGATGAGATCGCTAGGTATTGCAAGTGACAGCGAAATTATCGACGTATTGGGTGAAACGGAGCAGCTTTTGACGACGATGGAAAAAGATGTCACCAATACTGAAGAAGAAGCACTTCTTGAGATATACAAACGTTTAAGACCTGGAGAGCCCCCAACAGTGGACAGCGCCAGGAGTTTGCTGACAAATTTGTTCTTTGATCCAAGAAGGTATGATCTTGCCAAGGTCGGGAGATACAAGTTCAATAAAAAATTAGCCCTATATAACAGAATTGCAGGTAATCGTGTTGCTCATGACGTAGTTCACCCTGAAACAGGAGAAATCCTGGCTGAAAAGGGAGAGAGAATAACAAGGGACAGAGCAATAGAAATGGAAAACAGTGGAATTAACTCAATGAAACTGTTAATGGATGATGGAAGAGAAATCAAGGTTCTTTCAAACAACTTTGTATTCCCTGAAGCTTTTGATTTGCCATTTTCTCTAAAGGAACTAGGATTGAGAGAAAGAGTCTATTATCCTCTAATGAAGGAGCTAATAGAGGCATTCCCAGACGAGGACGAGCTAAAGGATGCGATAAAGGACAGAATTAGAGAACTGTCACCTAAACATATTATTGTTGACGATATTATTGCGAGCGTAAATTACGAGTTTAATCTTTTCTATAATATTGGCGGGACAGATGACATAGATCACTTGGGAAACAGAAGACTAAGAAGTGTTGGAGAGCTTTTACAGAACCAATTCAGAATTGGTCTTGCAAGGATGGAACGTGTTGTAAGGGAAAGAATGACTATCCAGGACATTGAAGTTGCAACACCTCAGGCACTTATAAACATTAGACCTGTTGTTGCATCAATCAAGGAGTTTTTTGGAAGCAGTCAGTTGTCACAGTTTATGGATCAGACAAACCCACTAGCAGAGTTGACTCACAAAAGAAGAATGTCTGCTCTTGGACCAGGCGGTTTGAGCAGGGACAGGGCTGGGTTTGAGGTAAGAGATGTTCACAACTCCCACTACGGAAGAATGTGTCCCATTGAGACTCCTGAGGGTCCAAACATTGGACTTATAACATCCATGACGACTTATGCAAGGATCAACGAGTATGGTTTTATCGAGGCTCCTTATAGACGAGTAAAAAATGGCCAGGTAACTGGACACATTGACTATTTGACAGCAGATATTGAGTACGAGATGATTATTGCTCAGTCAAATGAAAAGCTGGATAAAGACAGCAAATTCGCCAACAACAGGATAATTGCAAGGGGTAAATTAGGAATAGTAGATATATTTGGTCCTGAGGATATCGAGTACATGGATGTTTCCCCTAGACAAATAGTTTCTGTTGGTACTGCAATGATTCCCTTCCTTGAGAACGATGACGCCAACAGGGCGCTGATGGGTGCAAACATGCAGAGACAGGCAGTTCCTTTGCTTAAGACTGAGGCACCGATTATCGGAACAGGTATTGAGTATAAAGCCGCCAAAGACTCTGGAGTTGTAATTGTAGCCAAAGAAGCAGGAGTTGTTGAGAAAGTATCAGCTGATGAGATTAAAATCAGAAGAGATAAAGACAATCAAATAGATAAATATAGATTATTGAAGTTTAAAAGATCCAACCAGGGTACGACAATCAATCAAAGACCAATGGTTACGCAGGGTGAAAAAGTCGCGGCAAATCAGATTATTGCTGACGGACCAAGTACAGATTTAGGTGAAATTGCACTTGGAAAGAACCTTTTGATTGCATTTATGACCTGGGAAGGATACAACTACGAGGATGCAGTGCTCCTTAATGAACGACTTGTAATCGAAGATGTACTGACGTCAGTTCATATCGAGGAATACGAGTCAGAGGCCAGGGACACCAAACTTGGACCTGAAGAAATAACAAGGGATATTCCAAATGTCGGAGAAGAGATGCTTAAGGATCTTAACGAAAGAGGAATTATCAGAATCGGTGCAGAAGTTAAAGCCGGAGATATTCTTGTTGGAAAGGTTACACCAAAAGGCGAAACGGAACTGACTGCTGAGGAAAGACTTCTGAGAGCAATATTTGGTGAAAAGGCAAGGGAAGTAAGAGATACATCACTAAGAGTGCCTCACGGTGAAACTGGAATCATAGTTGATGTTAAGGTCTACTCAAGGGACAATGGAGATGAACTTCCACCTGGAGTAAACCAAATGGTCAGGGTTTATGTAGCTACCAAGAGGAAAATACAAGTTGGAGACAAGATGTGTGGTAGACACGGTAACAAGGGTGTAATCTCAAGGATTCTTCCTGAAGAAGACATGCCTTACATGCCTGATGGAACACCGGTGGATGTAGTACTTAACCCATTGGGAGTACCCTCAAGGATGAACCTTGGACAAGTACTTGAGGTCCACCTTGGACTTGCAGCCAAGAAACTTGGAATTTATGTAGCAACTCCTGTATTTGATGGAGCTGTGGAAGAAGATATAATGGTAAAGCTAAACGAAGCTGGATATCCCGAGCACGGTATGATTGATTTAAGAGACGGCCGTACAGGTGATTCTTTTGCAAATCCTGTAACAGTAGGATATATGTATATGCTTAAGCTTCACCATCTAGTTGACGATAAGATACATGCTAGGTCAACTGGACCATATTCTTTGGTAACACAACAACCACTGGGAGGAAAAGCCCAGTTTGGAGGTCAAAGATTCGGAGAGATGGAGGTATGGGCACTTGAAGCATATGGTGCATCCCATACACTGCAGGAGATTCTTACCGTGAAATCGGATGATATTGTAGGAAGAGTAAAGACCTACGAGGCAATTGTCAAGGGCGAGAACATTCCTGAACCTGGAATACCTGAATCATTTAAAGTTCTTATAAAAGAGCTTCAGAGTCTTGCATTGGATGTAAAAGTAATTGGAGAGGAAATCGGAGAAATTGAGTTGAAAGAATCAGTTGACGATGACCTTACGGACCTTGACCTAATGGGTGGAGATGCTCCAAGGGAAAAGCTCTTTGTAGATGACAGAGGAAAAGAAGACGGCGATGAAAATGACAAGGAAGAAACAGGAGAAAAAAGGGAAGAAGATTCTACAGAAGAGATTCCCGCAGGTTTTATAATCGAGGAAGAAGATGATGACTCTGACTCCTACAACGATGAGGATATGGACTAGGCTATTAACAAACTTTATTATGAAAGGAGAGAATGCTCCTTGTTTGAATTAAACACATTTGATTCAATTAAAATTGGGCTAGCTTCCCCTGAAAAGATCAGACAATGGTCAAAGGGAGAAGTAAAAAAACCGGAAACAATAAACTACCGTACTCTTAAACCGGAAAAAGAAGGTTTATTCTGCGAAAAGATATTCGGACCTACAAAGGACTGGGAATGTCATTGCGGAAAGTACAAAAGGGTAAGATATAAGGGAGTAGTATGTGACAGATGTGGAGTTGAGGTCACCAAAGCTAAGGTGAGAAGAGAGAGGCTTGGACATATTGAACTTGCAGCTCCAGTTTCACATATTTGGTATTTTAAAGGAATTCCAAGCAGAATGGGACTTATTCTTGATATGAGTCCTCGAGCTCTTGAAAAAATATTGTATTTTGCATCCTATGTAGTGATTGAACCTGGGGATACCCCCATGTATGAAAAGCAGCTCTTAACTGAAGCTGAATACAGAGATGCAGTAGATAAGTATCACAACAGCTTCAGGGCAATGATGGGTGCTGAGGCAGTTAGATCGCTTCTTGAGAAGATCGATCTGGAATCAGAATCAAAGGAACTAAGGGGACAGCTTAAGGATGCGACAGGACAGAAAAAGGTAAGGATTACAAGAAGACTTGAGGTTGTTGAAGCCTTTAGAAATTCAGGGAACAGACCTGAATGGATGGTCCTGGATGTTATACCGGTAATTCCACCTGACTTAAGACCAATGGTACAGCTTGATGGAGGTAGGTTTGCAACATCAGACCTTAATGATCTTTACAGAAGAGTCATAAACAGAAATAATAGATTAAAGAGACTACTTGATCTTGGAGCTCCAGACATCATTGTAAGAAATGAGAAAAGGATGCTTCAGGAAGCGGTGGATGCTCTAATAGACAACGGTAGAAGGGGAAGACCTGTAACAGGTCCTGGAAACAGACCTTTGAAATCACTTTCTGACATGCTTAAAGGAAAGCAAGGTCGTTTCAGACAGAACCTTCTTGGTAAAAGGGTTGACTACTCGGGACGTTCAGTTATAGTTGTTGGTCCAGAGCTTAAATTCTACCAGTGTGGTCTTCCTAAAAAGATGGCATTGGAACTGTTCAAACCATTTGTTATGAAAAAACTTGTATCAGATGGACATGCGCACAACATCAAGAGTGCAAAGAGGATGGTAGAGAGAATCAAGCCACAGGTATGGGATGTACTTGAGGAAGTAATAAAGGATCATCCGGTACTTCTTAACCGTGCACCTACTCTTCATAGACTAGGAATCCAGGCATTTGAGCCGGTTCTTGTGGAAGGAAAGGCAATTAAGCTCCACCCACTGGTATGTACGGCATACAATGCTGACTTTGACGGAGACCAGATGGCAGTTCACGTTCCACTATCATCAGAGGCGCAGGCAGAAGCCAGGCTTCTAATGCTTTCAACAAACAATATCCTTGCACCAAAGGATGGTAAACCAATAACCACACCTTCACAGGATATGGTTCTAGGTGCATACTATCTTACTGTTTACAGGGAAGGCGAAATCGGAGAAGGCAAAATATTCAAGGATTACGATGAGTTGCTTCACGCCTATGCAAACGGAGATGTTGGAATTCACGCAAAAGTCAAGGTTAGAATGAAGCATGGAAAAGATGACCGTGGCCAACTTGTAGAAAGTACAGTTGGAAGATTTATCTTTAATGAAAACCTACCTCAGGACCTTGGATTTGTAGACAGAAGTGAAAACGAGTATGGTCTTGAGATCGACAAGGTAATTGACAAGAAGCAGCTTGGTATTATTATTGACAAGTGCTTCAGAAAACACGGAAATTCTGTAACTGCTGAAATACTTGACCATATCAAAACAATGGGCTTTAAGTATTCAACAATAGGTGCAATTTCGATTTCCATGGGTGATGTTGTAATCCCTCAGGAGAAATACGAAATGATTAAAAAAGCGGAGATTGTCGTCGACAGGTTTGAAAAATCATATCGAAGAGGACTTATATCCGACGAAGAGAGATACGAGAGGGTTATCGAGACCTGGAACCAGACAACTGAGGATGTAACGGAAATCCTGATGGATGGTCTTGACCCTATGAACAATATATATATAATGGCTATCTCAGGAGCTAGAGGTAGCAAGAACCAGATCAGACAGCTTGCAGGTATGCGTGGTCTTATGGCCAGTGCATCAGGTAGAACTATCGAGGTTCCTATCAAGTCAAACTTCCGTGAGGGACTTTCAGTGCTTGAATTCTTTATTTCAACACACGGTTCCAGAAAGGGACTTGCTGATACGGCACTAAGAACAGCTGACTCAGGATATCTTACAAGGAGACTTGTAGATGTCAGTCAGGATGTAATTGTAAGGGAAGAGGACTGCGGTACCGAGCAATACTTCCTTGTTAAGGCCTACAAGGATGGTAAGGAGATTCTTGAGGAACTTAAGGACAGACTCGACGGAAGATATTCATTCGAAGATATAGTTCATCCTGAAACAGGCGAGGTAATTGTCAAGAAGAATGAAATGATCACCGATGAACAAGCTGAGTTTATACAGGAAATTGGAATTGAGGAAGTCAAGGTAAGATCTGTACTTGGATGTAAGGCTAAGTTCGGAGTATGTGCCCACTGCTATGGAAGAAATCTTGCTACAGGCAAGGAAATGCATATCGGTGAAGCTGTTGGTATCATAGCAGCCCAGTCAATCGGAGAGCCGGGAACACAGCTTACCATGAGAACTTTCCATACTGGTGGAGTTGCAGCTGCGGCTGACATCACTCAGGGTCTTCCAAGGGTAGAAGAGCTTTTCGAAGCTAGAAAGCCAAAGGGACTTGCAGTTATATCTGAGATTGATGGTAAAGTTGAAATAAAAGACAATAAGAAGAGAAAAGAGATTGTCATAAGAAACGAGGATGGCGAAGAGGCTAGTTACAACATCGTGTTTGGCTCAAGAATAAGGGTTAAAACAGGAGATGTAGTCGAAGCCGGAGACGAGTTGACTGAAGGATCTGTCAATCCACATGACATTCTGAAAATAAAAGGCGTTAAAGGAGTACAAAATTATATTGTAAAGGAAGTACAAAGGGTATATAGATTACAAGGTGTAGATATAAATGACAAGCACATAGAGATTATCGTAAGGCAAATGCTGTCAAAGGTTAAGATTGAAGAATCCGGAGATACTGAATTGTTGCCAGGTAGCCTTGTAAATGTAATGGAATTTGAAAAAACCAATGAAAAAACAGTCAAAGAAGGTGGAGAGCCTGCGGTAGGAAGAATGACACTTCTTGGAATCACCAAGGCATCTCTTGCAACTGATTCATTCCTGTCAGCTGCATCCTTCCAGGAGACAACCCGAGTACTGACTGAAGCGGCAATCAAAGGTAAAGAGGATTTCTTGGTGGGTCTTAAAGAAAATGTTATTATCGGTAAGCTTATCCCAGCGGGTACCGGAATGAGAAGGTACAAGAATGTGGAAGTTATTGATGATGAGATAATCCCCCAGAAGGAGGAAAATTTAGTTGACACTGATATTCTACAATGATAGAATACTATAGTGTGCGAACTTAAGAAGACTCTTGATGACATAAAGATTATGTGGTCTTTTGGCCACATAATCTTTGATATGTTTAAAGGAGGATAGAGTAATGTTTACAGAATTGAATACAGAGGGCAAGGTAGTAGGGGCCAAACAGGTCAAAAGAGCCTTGTCAAAATCAGAGGTCCAGACGGTCTTCATAGCTCGGGATGCCGAAAAAAAGGTAACTGAGGAAATTGAGGATTTGTGCAAATCAAAGGAAGTCGTGGTTCAGTATATTGATACCATGGAAGAACTTGGAGAGGCCTGCGGAATCGATATTAATGCAGCAGTCGCTGCGTTATTAAATAAAAATTAGAAGGAGGTGCCTTAATGCCAACTATTAACCAACTTATTAGAAAAGGAAGAGAAAAGGTTGTTTACAAATCAAAGTCACCAGCTCTTGGTATGAATCTTAATACCTTGAAAAAAAGGGAGACTGAATCCAATTCACCTCAAAAAAGAGGAGTTTGTGTTGCTGTTAGAACAATAACACCAAAGAAGCCTAACTCAGCGCTTAGAAAAGTCGCAAGAGTAAGACTTACAAACGGAATGGAAGTAGCTGCCTATATTCCAGGAATTGGACACAATCTACAAGAGCACAGTGTCGTTCTTATCAGAGGTGGAAGAGTTAAAGACCTACCAGGTGTGAGATATCACATTGTAAGGGGTACTTTAGATACTGCCGGAGTGGAAAACAGAGCTCAATCCAGATCTAAGTATGGTGCTAAGAAACCTAAGGTTAAGAAGTAAACGACAAGAAGTGCTTGAAATGCTAATAATACTTTAATATAGATGCATTTTGAGGCACAACGGCGCACGCCGAGTACCAATGAATCTACTCTATATAGTTAAGGAGGGAAGAAAAGTGCCTAGAAAAGGACATATACCAAAAAGAGAAATCATGCCAGATCCAATTTACAATGATGTGGTAGTAACAAAATTAATCAACGGCATTATGCTGGATGGGAAAAAAGGAATATCACAGAATATAGTTTACGGGGCTTTTGATCAGATTGCTGAAAAGACAGGTGAAGACCCATTGGAGGTATTCTACAAAGCAATGAATAACATCATGCCTGTTCTTGAGGTTAAAGCAAGAAGAATAGGTGGAGCAAACTATCAGGTGCCAATAGAGGTTAGACCTGAAAGAAGAGAAACCCTTGGTCTTAGATGGTTAGTAACCTTCTCAAGAAAAAGAGGAGAAAAGACTATGGTTGACAAGCTTGCAAAAGAGCTTATGGATGCATCAAATGGTCTTGGAGCAAGTGTTAAAAAGAGAGAAGAAACACATAAAATGGCAGAGGCTAATAAAGCTTTTGCGCACTACAGATTCTAGTAGAACGTTTAAAATGTGTGGATGGGATTTATTAATTAGTACGTAAGGAGGAAAAATTGTGCCAAGACAAGTGTCACTTGAGAAAACTAGAAATATCGGCATAATGGCTCATATAGATGCAGGAAAAACAACCACCACAGAAAGAATATTATTTTATACCGGTAAAATACACAAGATAGGCGAAACCCACGAGGGTGGAGCCCAAATGGACTGGATGGAACAAGAGCAAGAGAGAGGAATCACTATCACCTCCGCTGCGACAACAGCTTTCTGGAAAGATCACAGAATCAACGTTATAGACACACCAGGACACGTGGATTTCACCGTTGAGGTTGAAAGATCACTGCGTGTACTTGATGGAGCCGTTGCATTGTTCTGTGCAAAAGGTGGAGTAGAGCCTCAATCTGAGACCGTTTGGAGACAAGCTGATAAATATCACGTACCACGATTAGCTTTTGTTAATAAGATGGATATACTGGGTGCAGATTACTTCAGGGCAATAAATATGATGAAGGACAGGCTTAAGGCCAATGCAGTCCCAATTCAATTGCCAATAGGAAAAGAAGATTCATTTGTTGGTATTGTTGACCTTGTAGATATGCATGCCAGAATATACAAGGATGACCTTGGACAGGAAATTGAAATTACAGATATTCCTGCTGATATGGTCGAACTGGCTAATGAATACAGAGAGTATCTTATTGAATCTGTATCAGAGTCAGATGAAGAGCTTATGATGAAGTACCTTGAAGGAGAAGCGCTTACTACCGAAGAGATTATGAGCGGTATTAGAAAAGCTACCCTAGAGGTTAAGATGACACCAGTACTTTGTGGTTCATCATACAAGAACAAGGGAGTTCAGATTCTACTTGATGCTGTAATAGCTTATCTTCCATCACCTTTGGATGTTCCTGCAATTCAGGGAATTCTTCCAGATACAGAAGAGGTAGTAGAAAGACATGCTGATGACAGCGAGCCTTTTTCAGCGCTTGCTTTCAAAATAGTAACAGACCCATTTGTTGGTAAACTTGCATACTTCAGAGTTTACTCAGGAAGCGCAAAAGCCGGAAGTTATGTTTACAATTCAACTAAAGGCAAAAGAGAAAGAATCGGTAGAATTCTTCAGATGCACGCCAATAAGAGGGAAGAAATAGATGAAGTATTTGCAGGAGATATAGCAGCGGTTGTTGGTTTTAAGGATACTTCTACAGGAGATACGCTTTGTGGAGAAACAGATCAGGTAATCCTTGAGAAAATGGTATTTCCAGAGCCGGTAATTCACGTAGCTATTGAGCCTAAGACCAAAGCCAGCCAGGAGAAGATGTCAGTTGCACTTGCAAAACTTGCAGAAGAGGATCCGACATTCAGAACATATACTGATGATGAAACCGGACAGACAATCATCGCTGGAATGGGAGAGCTTCACCTTGAGATCATCGTAGACAGACTTCTTAGGGAATTCAAGGTCGAGGCAAATGTAGGTAACCCTCAGGTTGCTTACAAGGAATCAATCCAAAAGCCAGCTGACGCAGAAGGTAAATATGTCAAGCAGTCTGGTGGTAGAGGACAGTATGGACACGTTAAACTTAAAGTTGAGCCACAGGAGCCAGGTAAAGGTTATGAGTTTGTTAATGCAATAGTCGGAGGATCAATTCCGAAGGAGTATATCAACTCAATAAACAATGGTATTCAGGAAGCGCTGGAGACAGGAATTCTTGGAGGCTACCCAGTTCTTGACATTAAGGTAATACTTTATGATGGATCATACCATGACGTTGACTCTTCAGAGATGGCGTATAAAATAGCAGGTTCAATGGGAGTTAGAGAAGCTTTGAGAAAAGCCGGTCCAACATTGCTTGAGCCAATGATGAAGGTTGAAGTTACAGTTCCTGAAGAATACATGGGAGATGTAATCGGAGACATCAACTCAAGAAGAGGAAAAATGGAAGGTATGGAGCTTGTAAGTGGAGCTCAGATAATCAGAGCACATGTGCCATTGGCAGAAATGTTCGGTTATGCTACTGACCTGAGATCAAATACTCAGGGAAGAGGCCTTTATACAATGCAATTCGACCATTACGAACCAGTACCAAACAGTATATCTGAGAAAGTATTGGGCGGAAAATAATTTTTAATTAGGAGGAATTGAGAAATGGGTAAGAAAAAGTTTGAAAGAAACAAACCACACGTTAACGTAGGAACAATTGGTCACGTAGACCATGGTAAGACAACTCTTACAGCAGCTATAACATTTGTACTGAACAAGAGATTCGGTTCAGGAGAATTCATAAGCTATGACAACATAGACAAGGCACCAGAAGAGAGAGAAAGAGGAATCACAATCTCAACAGCACACGTTGAGTACGAAACAGATGCAAGACACTACGCACACGTAGACTGTCCAGGCCATGCTGACTATGTAAAGAACATGATTACAGGAGCAGCACAGATGGACGGAGCAATATTGGTAGTAAGTGCAGCAGACGGTCCAATGCCACAGACAAGAGAGCACATTCTTCTTTCAAGGCAGGTAGGAGTACCTAAGATAGTAGTATTCCTGAACAAGGAAGACATGGTGGATGACCCAGAACTGATCGAGCTTGTAGAGATGGAAGTAAGAGAGCTTCTTAGCGAATACGAATTCGACGGAGACAACGCTCCAATAGTAGTGGGATCAGCACTTAAGGCCCTAGAAGATCCAGACGGAGAATGGGGAGACAAGATTGTTGAATTGATGAAGCAGGTAGACGAGTACATTCCACAGCCAGTAAGAGACACAGACAAGCCATTCCTAATGCCAGTAGAGGATGTATTCTCAATAACAGGTAGAGGAACAGTAGCAACAGGAAGAGTGGAAAGAGGAGTCGTTAAAACTGGAGACAACGTAGAAATAGTTGGACTTACAGAAGCACCAAGAACAGTAGTAGTAACCGGAGTAGAGATGTTCAGAAAGCTACTTGATGATGCACAGGCAGGAGACAATGTAGGACTGTTGCTAAGAGGAGTACAGAGAACAGAGATCGAAAGAGGTCAGGTACTTGCAAAGCCAGGATCAATCAAGCCACACGTAAAGTTTGATTCAGAAGTATACGTATTGAGCAAGGAAGAGGGAGGAAGACACACTCCATTCTTTAACGGTTACAGACCACAGTTCTACTTTAGAACAACAGATGTAACAGGCGATATCCAGCTAGAAGAAGGAATAGAGATGGTAATGCCAGGAGACAACGCAAGATTTGCAATTGAGCTGATTACACCAATCGCGATGGAAGAAGGACTAAGATTCGCAATCAGAGAAGGTGGAAGAACAGTAGGAGCAGGCGTTGTAACAAAGGTTTACGAATAATATAAAGCGACATAAGGAACGACACTTGGAAGAAGGAGATAGCTCCTTCTTTTAGTGTCGTAATAAACCTTATGAGAATTGCTCTGAAATCTTGCAATTTAGATAAAAAAGTCTTGTATTATGGTTGCATATGGTATAAACTATACTAGTGTTTAAATTTATGACATTGCGATGATGCAAAAGGTTGCTGCCCATGCAGGGAATTTTTGCTGAGAATGTCCGGTTTTAAATCGGGCGGCTGGGATACTGGAAATATTTTAAAAAAAATATAGAACACCCGGGAGGGTGTATCGGTGTCTCGAGTCGCATGTATAGTGTTAACATGCGATAGAAGGAGGGAAATAACATGTCAAACAAACAAAAAATTAGAATTAGGTTGAAAGCGTATGATCATGAGTTATTGGACTCTTCAGCTCAAAGAATTGTTGAGACTGCCAAGAGAACAGGAGCAACTGTATCAGGTCCAGTACCATTGCCGACAGAAAAAGAGATAGTTACTATCCTTAGAGCGGTTCATAAGTACAAGGATTCCAGAGAGCAGTTTGAACAAAGAACTCACAAAAGACTTATAGACATTCTTAATCCTAATCAAAAGACGGTTGATTCACTAATGAAGTTGAATTTACCTGCAGGCGTAGACATAGAGATAAAATTATAATAATTTATATGATTGCTTAGGCAATCCGCTATAAAACGGAGGTGTAACAATGAAAAATATGCTAGGTAGAAAAGTTGGCATGACTCAAATCTTCAAGGAAGATGGTGAAGTTGTACCTGTTACAGTAATCTCAGCAGGACCACTTTTCGTAGTACAGAAGAAGACAATGGAAAAAGACGGATATAACGCAATTCAGATTGGATTCGGAGATATCAAGGAAAAAAGAGTTACAAAACCTTTGAAAGGACATTTTGAGAAAGCTAATGTTGCTTACACGAAGTTCCTTAGAGAATTCCACGTTGAAAATCCAGATGAATTTGAAATAGGACAGGAAATCAAGGCAGATGTTTTCGCTGAGGGAGATATGGTTGATGTAACAGGTACTTCCAAAGGTAAGGGAACAGCCGGAGTTATAAAGAGACACCACTTTTCAAGAGGTAGAGAGACTCACGGTTCAAAGCACCACAGAATGCCAGGAGGTATGTCAGCTGGTACTTATCCAGGAAGAGTATTCAAAGGCCATAAGATGATGGGTAGAATGGGTCACGAAAGAGTTACCGTTCAAAATCTGGAAGTTGTCAGAGTAGATGCAGAAAAGAATCTTATCCTTGTCAAGGGAGCTATACCTGGACCCAAGAAAGGACTTATATCAATAAAAGCAACTGTGAAAAAGTAATAATCCAGGCGGAAAGGAGGATGCAAAATGCCTAAAGTTAATGTATATAATATGTTAGGTGAACTGATTGAAGAAATGGAATTAAGCGATGCTGTATTCGGAGTAGAAGTGAATGAGCATGTAGTATATGAAGTGGTAAAGAATCAACTTGCCAACAAGAGACAAGGTACTCAGTCAGCTAAAACAAGAGCTGAAGTTAGAGGAGGGGGAAGAAAACCCTGGAGACAGAAGGGTACCGGTAGAGCAAGACAAGGAAGCATAAGATCACCACAATGGAAAGGTGGAGGAGTTGTATTTGCACCGAAGCCCAGAGATTATAGTTACAGCGTGCCTAAAAAGGTAAGAAGACTGGCTATGAAATCAGCGTTGACTGACAAGCTTCAAAACAACGAAATAATCGTAGTTGATGGAATGAACTTTGACGCTCCAAAGACTAAGGAAATGAAAAACATGCTGAGCAATCTGAAAGCTGACAAAAAAGCTCTTATCGTAATGGATGAGAAAAACGTAAATGTGATCAGATCGGCAGGAAACATTCCAAATGTTGCAACTACACTTGTTAATACTTTGAATGTTTACGACATATTGAAATACAATTCATTTATTATTACCAAGGAAGCTGTTAAAAAAGTGGAGGAGGTGTATTCATAATGCGTAATCCACACGATATTATCATTAAACCGATAATTACTGAAAAGAGTATGGAAGACATGGCATTCGGGAAATATACTTTTGCTGTAGACAAGAGGTCAAACAAGACTGAAGTTAAAAAAGCTGTTGAAAGTATATTTGGAGTAAAGGTTGAAAAGGTAAACACTATGAATTATCTTGGAAAGGTCAAGAGACAAGGCATTCACAGTGGTAGAAGATCAAGCTGGAAGAAAGCAATCGTTAAACTAACAGATGACTCCAAGAAGATAGAATTCTTCGAAGGGATGGAATAATTAGGAAGATAAAAGGAGGGACAACCAATGAGTATCAGGAAATTCAAACCTACTTCCCCTGCTAGAAGACAAATGAGTGTTTCAACATTCGAAGAAATCACTAAAAAAGAACCAGAAAAGTCACTAGTGATTAGTTTAAATAAAAACAGCGGAAGAAACTCACAAGGTAGAATAACCATCCGTCACAGAGGCGGTGGAGCAAAGAAGAAGTACAGAATAATAGACTTCAAGAGAAACAAAGATGGTGTGCCAGGAAAGGTTGCTGCAATAGAGTACGATCCAAACAGATCTGCTAATATAGCATTGATTCACTATGTTGATGGAGATAAGAGATACATTCTTGCACCTTACAAAATTAAAGTTGGCGACATGATTGAATCAGGTGAAGAAGCAGACATCAAAATTGGAAATGCACTTCAGTTGAAGCACATTCCAGTAGGTACAACTATACACAATATTGAATTAAAGCCTGGAAAAGGTGCTCAACTTGTTAGATCAGCTGGAGCCGAAGCACAGCTTATGGCAAAAGAGGGTAAAAATGCTCAGCTTAAGTTACCTTCAGGCGAGTTCAGACTGGTATCTGTAGATTGTAGAGCTACTATCGGACAAGTTGGAAACATCGATCATGAGCTTGTTACAATAGGTAAAGCTGGACGTTCAAGACACATGGGAATCAGACCTACTGTTAGAGGTAGTGCCATGAACCCAGTTGATCACCCACACGGTGGTGGAGAAGGTAGAGCTCCAATAGGAATGCCTTCACCAGTAACTCCATGGGGTAAACCTGCTCTTGGATACAAGACCAGAAAGAAAAACAAGAAATCTGACAAATATATCGTAAGAAGAAGAACAAAATAGTACTTCTGAAAGGAGGAATTAAGTATGGGTAGATCCCTTAAGAAAGGACCATTTATCGATGATCATCTACTTAAGAAAGTAGAGGAGCTTAATAAAACAAATGATAAGAAAGTTATAAAGACTTGGTCACGTCGTTCAACTATTTTCCCTCAAATGGTAGGGCATACGATTGCGGTATACGATGGTAGAAAACACGTGCCAGTATATGTTACCGAGGACATGGTAGGACATAAATTAGGAGAATTTGTAATGACCAGAACATTCAGGAGTCACATGGGCAAGAGTGAAAGATCATCTGGTTTAAAAAAATAGATGAAGGAGGTAGAATTCGTGGAAGCTAAAGCTATAGCTAAATACGTTAGGATTTCACCATTGAAGGTTAACTTCATATGTGCAGAAATCAGAGGCAAGCAAGTGGATGAAGCTCTTTCAATATTAAAATTTACACCAAAAAAAGGTGCAAAAGCTCTTGAAAAGGTGCTTAACTCCGCAGTTGCAAACGCAGAGAACAACTTTAATATGGATAGAGAGAATCTTTATGTATCAGAAGCATACGCAAACGAAGGTCCAAGAATGAAGAGATTCAGACCTAAGGCAAGAGGTATGGCATATCCGATAATAAAAAGAAGCAGTCATATAGGAATAGTTGTAAAAGAAAGCAATTAGAAAAGGAGGGATAGTTAATGGGTCAAAAAGTAAACCCACATGGTCTTAGGGTCGGTATAATCAAAGATTGGGATTCAAAATGGTATGCTGACAAGAAGACTTTCAATTTATACTTGGTGGAAGATTTCAAAATAAGAGAATATCTGAAAGAGAAATTATATATATCAGGAATATCAAAAATAGAAATTGAGCGTGCTGCCAGCAAGATCAAGGTTTCCATCTTCACTGCAAAGCCAGGAATGGTAATCGGTAGAGGCGGATCTGGAGTTGAAGAACTTAGAATTGCTATCGAAAAGATGACTAATAAGAGCGTTGTAATCAACGTTGAGGAAATCAAGGTTGCTGAACTTGACGCACAATTAGTCGCTGAAAACATTGCATCACAGCTTGAAAGAAGGGTTACCTTCAGAAGAGCAATGAAGCAAGCAATCCAAAGAACAATGAGATTCGGAGCTAAAGGTATTAAAACACAGGTGGCAGGAAGACTTGGTGGAGCTGACATGGCTAGAACAGAGGGCTATAGTGAGGGAACAATTCCTCTACAAACACTGAGAGCTGACATTGACTACGGTTTTGCGGAAGCTATGACAACTTACGGGAAAATCGGTGTTAAAGTTTGGCTGTACAAAGGAGAAGTACTTCCTACCAAAAAAGTGGATAGAAGCAACAAAAGAGAAGGATCAGCAAAATAGATTAACGTCGTAGGAAGGAGGAAAGTTAACATGTTAATGCCTAAAAGAGTGAAATACAGAAGAGTTCATAGAGGTAGAATGAAGGGAAAGGCAATCCGTGGAAACTCAATAACATATGGTGAGTTTGGTTTGCAAGCTCTTGAGCCAATATGGATTACTTCAAATCAAATAGAGTCCGCAAGACGTGCTATGACAAGATACGTTAAGAGGGGCGGAAATATCTGGATCAAGGTTTTCCCAGATAAACCAGTAACTGAAAAGCCTGCTGAGACTCGTATGGGTTCAGGTAAAGGTTCACCTGAGTACTGGGTAGCAGTAGTTAAACCAGGCAGAATATTATTTGAAATGGGTGGTGTATCTGAAGAAGATGCAAGAGAAGCAATGAGACTTGCAGCTCACAAACTACCTATCAAAACAAAATTTGTTACACGTGAAGAAACGCAAGATAAGGGTGGTGAAGCTAATGAAAGCTAAAGAAATTCGCCAAATGTCAGACAAAGAACTAAATACAGAACTGCTGGATCTTAAAACAGAGCTATTTAACTTGAGATTTCAATTGGCTACTGGTCAATTAGATAACCCTATAAAAATAAGTTCTGTAAGAAAAGATATTGCTCGTGTAAAAACTATCGTTCGAGAAAGAGAATTATCTATAGGGAAGGAGGTTTAATCTCTAATGGAAAGAGGAAATCGTAAAGTAAGAATAGGTACTGTTGTAAGCGATAAAATGGACAAGACGGTTGTTGTTTCAATAGAGACTTTCAAAACTCATCCATTGTATAAGAAGCAATCAAAAAGAACTACAAAGTTCAAGGCTCACGATGAGAACAATGAGTGCGGAATTGGCGACAAGGTTGAAATCATGGAGACTAGACCACTAAGCAAAGACAAATACTGGAGAGTTATAAACGTAATAGAAAAAGCAAAATAAGATATATTAGGCGAAGGGAGGTATTCTGAATGATTCAAACGGAAAGCCGCATGAGAGTAGCTGATAATTCCGGAGCAAAGGAAGTATTGGTTATCAGAGTGCTCGGAGGTACCAATAAGCAGTACGCCAGCATCGGAGATGTAGTTGTATGTACGGTTAAAAGTGCAACACCTGGTGGGGTTGTAAAAAAAGGACAAGTTGTTAAGGCGGTTGTTGTAAGAAGCAAATTCGGGGTTAGAAGACAAGATGGTTCATACATCAAATTTGACGACAACGCAGCTGTTATTATAAAAGATGATAAGAATCCAGTAGGAACTCGTATTTTCGGACCTGTAACAAGGGAACTGAGAAGAGGTAACTACATGAAGATTATATCCTTGGCACCGGAAGTACTATAAGAGGAGGTGTATAGTATGAATGTTAAAAGTGGAGATATAGTAGTTGTAATTTCAGGAAAAGACAAAGGTAAGACCGGAAAAATCATGAAGGTTATGCCTAAAGATAATAGAGTAATTGTTGAAGGCGTTAACATGTTAACTAAGCATAAGAAACCTGCAGGACCTAAAAAACCAGGTGGAATCATTAAGCTTGAAGGCCCATTGAACAGTTCAAAGGTAATGTTTTACTGCCCAAAGGACAAGCAGGGTGTAAGAGTGGGATATCAGGTAAAAAGCGACGGACGAAAAGTTAGAGTCTGCAAGAAGTGCGGAGAAGTATTAGATAAATAATCACATGAGAGAGGAGGTAATGGAATGACTTCCAGATTAAAGGTAAAATATAATGAAGAAGTTGTAAATGCTTTAATGGAAAAGTTCGAGTACAGCAGTGTTATGGAAGTTCCGAGACTAGAGAAGGTTGTTATCAATATGGGAATCGGAGAAGCAAGAGACAATCCTAAAGCTCTTGAGTCAGCAGTAAAGGAACTTGAAATAATTACTGGTCAAAAGCCACTTGTTACTCAAGCAAAAAAATCCATAGCGAACTTTAAACTTAGAGAAGGCATGAAAGTTGGAGCAAAGGTTACCCTTAGGGGAGAGAGAATGTTCGACTTTTTAGATAAATTGATGAATATAGCCCTACCTAGAGTAAGAGACTTTAGAGGCGTTAGCGCTACTTCCTTCGATGGAAGAGGTAACTATGCCATGGGATTGAAAGAGCAGTTGATTTTCCCAGAAATAGAATATGATAAAGTTGATTCTATCAGAGGTCTTGACGTTGTTATTGTAACCACTGCACAATCAGATGAGGAAGCTAAAGTATTCTTAGAGAAAATGGGAATGCCCTTTAAAAAGTAGACAAAGGAGGGGAAAATCTTGGCAAAGAAATCAATGATTGCTAAACAAAAGAGAAAGCAGAAGTTTAGCACACAGGAATATAATAGATGTAAATTATGTGGTAGACCTCACGCCTACCTGAGAAAATATGGCATTTGCCGTATATGCTTCAGAGAATTGGCTTACAAGGGTCAAATACCCGGAGTTAGAAAAGCTAGCTGGTAATTCCAGGATTATGAGAGGAGGTAACAAACATGATGACAGACCCAATCGCGGATATGTTAACTAGAATTAGAAATGGTAATAATGCCAAGCACGATTCTATTGATGTTCCTGCGTCAAAAATAAAAAAAGAAATCGCTCAGATTCTTCTCAACGAAGGTTTCATCAAGGGATTTGATGTTATTGAAGACGGAAAGCAAGGAATCATGAGAGTAGATTTGAAATATGGTCAAAACAATGAGAAGGTTATAAGTGGTATCAAGAGGATATCAAAACCTGGTCTTAAAGTTTATGTAAAAAACAACGAGATACCTAAGGTACTTGGTGGTTTAGGAATAGCTGTAATATCCACATCAAAAGGAATGATGACAGACAAGTCTGCTAGAAACGAAAATGTGGGTGGAGAAGTAATTTGTTACGTTTGGTAATAAATTACTAGATTATTGGAACAGGAGGTGCACTCATGTCAAGAATAGGATTAAAACCAATTGATCTACCAGCTGGCGTTGAAATAACAGTAAGCGAAAAGAACCTGGTAGAGGTAAAAGGACCAAAAGGTCAACTAAGTCAACAAATTGATCCAGAAATGGTAATTAATATAGAAGATGGCGTTCTTAATGTTGCAAGACCATCAGAACAAAAAAGACACAAGTCCGTGCACGGATTGTCCAGGACTTTGATTTGGAATATGGTTGTTGGTGTAACTGAAGGCTACCAAAAGTCATTGGATATTGTCGGTACAGGATACAGAGCTGCAAAGCAAGGAAACAAACTGGTACTTTCACTGGGATATTCACATCCGATTGAACTTGATGACCCTAAAGGTCTGGAAGTAGAAGTTCCTGCGCAAAACAAGATTGTTGTTAAGGGAATCGACAAGCAACAGGTTGGCAACTTTGCTGCAAAAATAAGAGACTATAGAAAGCCTGAGCCATATAAAGGCAAAGGAATAAGATATACTGGAGAACACGTTAGACGTAAGGTTGGTAAAACAGGTAAGTAGAAGGGAGTGAACAAATTTGCTTAAAAAAATAGATAAAAATAAAACCAGAAAAGTCAGACACGCAAGAGTAAGGCAAAAAGTATATGGCACTCCTGCCAAGCCAAGACTAAACATCTACAGAAGCGGTAGCCATATTTACGCTCAGATCATTGATGATGCAGCTGGTAGCACATTGGCAGCAGCTTCTACTCTGGATAAGGACCTAAGCCTTACTTCAACGAAGAATAAGGAAGCAGCTAAAGCAGTAGGAATGGCAATTGGCAAAAAAGCTCTTGATAAAGGTATCGAAGAAGTTGTTTTCGACAGAGGCGGTTACCTATATCACGGAAGAGTTAAAGAACTTGCTGATGGAGCCAGAGAAGCTGGACTTAAATTTTAATAGAAGGAGGGAAAATTATGGAACGCTCATATGTTGATGCAAGCGAATTAGATTTACAAGAGAGAGTTGTTAATATAAATCGTGTTACAAAAGTAGTTAAAGGCGGTAGAAACTTCAGATTCAGTGCATTGGTCGTTGTTGGAGACGGGAACGGTAATGTTGGAGTCGGAATGGCGAAAGCTCTTGAAGTACCTGAAGCTATCAGAAAAGCAGTTCAGGATGCCAAGAAGCACATAATAAAAGTGCCATTGGAAGGAACTACAATCCCTCACGAGATTACTGGAGTTTATGGAGCAGGAAGAGTATTGATGAAGCCATCAAACGAAGGTACCGGAGTTATCGCAGGTGGAGCTGTTCGTGCCGTATGCGAGCTTGTTGGAATCAGGGATATCAGAACTAAATCACTTGGAACTAATAACCCAAGAAATGTTGTAAATGCTACAATGGAAGCTCTTAAAGGCCTTAAGACTGCAGAAGAGGTTGCCAGATTAAGAGGTAAGACAGTAGAAGAAATACTAGGTTAGGGGGGAGAATAATGACTATGCTTAAAATCAAGTTGGTTAAGAGTCCCATCGGGAGACCTGATACCCACAAAAAAACAGTCAAAGCCCTTGGATTAAGGAAAATCGGACAAGTAGTTGAAAAGAATGATACCCCTCAAATCAGAGGTATGATACATCAAATAGACTACATGGTTGAGCTAATAGACTAATAAAGGAGGTGTACGGATTGAAACTTAATGATTTAAGACCAAATGATGGTGGCGGATCCAAAGCCAGAAAAAGACTTGGTAGAGGAATTGGATCAGGAACTGGTAAGACATCAGGTAAAGGACATAAAGGTCAGAACGCAAGATCAGGTGGAGGAGTAAGACCTGGATTCGAAGGTGGCCAAATGCCTTTGTTTAGAAGGATGCCAAAGAGAGGATTCACTAACATCTTCGCTACAGTATATGCGATAGTTAATCTTGAAGATTTGAATAGATTCGAAGAAAACACCGTTGTTACTCCGGAGCTTCTTTTTGAAGAAGGCGTCGTTAAAAAGGGTAAAGCCAAGGATGGAGTAAAAATTCTTGGAGACGGTGAATTAAATGTGAAATTGACAGTACAAGCACATAAATTTAGCAAATCTGCTGCTGAGAAGATCGAGGCTGCAGGAGGAAAGGTTGAGGTGATTTAATATGCTTTCAACCTTAAGGAATGCTTGGAGAATTCCAGACATCAGAAAGAAGATGACCTTTACGATTCTTATGTTATTGGTTGTAAGATTGGGGGCAGCAGTGCCCGTACCATTTATGAACAAAGACATAATCGAAGGTATATTCAATGCCAGTCAGGGTGGAATATTGCAATTCCTTGATATGATGGCCGGAGGAACATTCAGTGACTTCAGTATTTTTGCCACAAATATCTACCCATACATCACTGCTTCCATTATTCTTCAGCTTTTGACAATAGCAATCCCTAAACTTGAGGAGCTGGCTAAGCAAGGAGAAGAAGGAAAGAAAAAAATCAATCGTTACACCAGATATGGTGCGGTTGTGCTGGCAGCTGTTCAGGCAATTGGATATACATTTGGTCTGTTCAGAAATGCTCTGGAAACTCAAAATAGTATGCAGACAGTTATAGTAATATTGTCTATGGTTGCTGGAACAGCATTTCTTATGTGGATTGGTGAGCTAATTACTGAGAAGGGAATCGGAAATGGTATATCACTGCTAATATTCATTGGAATAATATCAAAATTACCGTCTGATCTAATCAGTACATTCAAGCTGGTGAGCATAGGACAATTAAACTTGTTTACAGTATTGTTGTTTGGACTCGTAATGCTTATTATCATTGCTTTCGTAGTTGCTCTTCAGGAAGGACAGCGTAAGATTCCTGTGCAGTATGCAAAAAGAGTTGTAGGTAGAAAAATGTATGGTGGACAAAGTACTCATATTCCCATCAAAGTATTGATGGCAGGAGTTATCCCTGTAATATTTGCTTCCTCACTTCTAGCATTACCACAGACATTCGCACTGTTCTCACAGGGGGGGATTACTCAGTGGGTGGAGAAGTACCTTACACCGGCAGGAAGTGTCGGAATATGGGTATACTCAATTCTGAACATATTGCTGATTGTATTCTTCACGTATTTCTACACAGCTGTACAATTTAATACTGTAGAATATTCAAAGAATCTTCAGCAAAACGGTGGTTTTATTCCGGGTATCAGACCTGGAAGGCCTACATCAGACTATCTGAATAAAGTTGTAAATAGAATAGTATTTGTTGGTGGTATGTCACTTGCATTACTTGCATCAATGCCAATATTTCTGTCAAAGATTTTTGGAATGAACGTAAACTTTGGTGGAACTGCTATAATAATTGTAGTAGGTGTTGCGTTGGAGACTGTAAAACAAATAGAATCACAAATGTTGATGAGACATTACAAGGGATTCTTGAACTAACCTATAGGAGATGATTTAAAATGAGATTGGTATTACTAGGTCCTCCAGGAGCAGGTAAAGGAACTCAAGCATCAGCTATAGTAGAAAAGTATAATATTCCGCACATATCAACAGGGGATATTTTCAGAGCCAATATAAAAGAAGGTACGGAATTGGGGCAGGAGGCTAAGGGATATATGGACAAAGGTCTCCTGGTACCTGACGAATTAGTGGTATCTATAGTAAAGGATAGGCTGCTTAAAGATGACTGCAAAGATGGATTCCTTCTGGATGGCTTCCCAAGAACTGTAAAGCAGGCAGAAGCGTTGGATTCCGAACTAGACAAAATGGGTATAAGTTTAGACAGGGTTATAAATATCAATGCAGATCCTGAAATTCTTATTGAGAGAGCCGTGGGGAGACGCATCTGCAAGGAATGCGGTGCAACTTACCATGTTAAATACAACCCACCAAAGGTTGAAGGCGTATGCGATAAGGATGGAGGAGAACTCTATCAGAGAGATGACGATACAGAAGAGACTGTTACCACAAGGATTAACGTATACATGGAACAAACGGAGCCATTGATAGATTATTACAAGAACCAGGGATTGCTGTTTGATGTTGACGGAACTAAAAAAATTGATGAAGTTTTCAATGACATAACTAGCGAACTCGACAAAGAAAGGGTTTAAGCCCTTACTCAGCAGAACGAAGAGGTGAATATAATGGATTCCACTAGTGACATATCCATCGGACAGGTGGTAAAGTCAAGAGCTGGCCGTGATAAAGGAAGAATATTCTTGATATACGATGTAGCAGATGATCAATACGTATATGTAGTTGATGGAGACTTAAGAAAGCTTGACAGTCCGAAAAAGAAGAAAATCAAGCACTTGATTGTATTCAATACTGTTATGCCTGAATTCAAGGATAAGATTGAGAATAGCTTAAAGATAAATAACTCATATATTAGAAAAATTTTGGAACCTTTCAATAAGAGTTTCTAAATGAGAGTTGAACAGGAGGTTCGAAATCCATGGCTAAAAAAGATGTAATAGAGGTTGAAGGTACGGTAATTGATGCATTGCCTAATGCCATATTTAAAGTAAGGCTTGAGAACGGACACGAAATTTTAGCCCATATTTCCGGTAAACTCAGAATGCACTACATCAGAATATTACCAGGAGATACCGTAACAATAGAACTGTCGCCCTACGATTTAACAAGAGGTAGGATAACTTGGCGAAACAAGTAGCATAGGAGGGATTATTATGAAAGTCAGACCATCTGTGAAGAAGATGTGTGAAAAATGCAAAATCATAAAAAGAAAAGGAAGAGTAATGGTTATCTGTGAAAATCCTAAGCATAAACAAACACAAGGTTAATAAGGAGATTTAAAAATAGGAGGTGCAAACGTTAATGGCAAGAATTGCAGGCGTAGACTTACCAAGAGATAAAAGAGTAGAAATTGGTTTGACATATATATATGGTATCGGTAAAACAAGCTCAAATGAGATTCTAGTTAAAGCTGGAGTAGACAAAGATACAAGAGTTAAGGATCTTACTGAGTCAGAAGTATCAAACCTTAGAGCGCTTATCGACGATTATCATGTTGAGGGAGATCTTAGAAGAGATATCGCCCTAAACATTAAGAGACTAAAGGAAATCAACTGCTATAGAGGACTAAGACATAAGAGAGGACTTCCTGTAAGAGGTCAAAGAACAAAGACTAATGCAAGGACAAGAAAAGGTCCAAGAAGATTAGTGTCCAAGAAGAAATAGGTAAAGGAGGGGAACTTAATGGCACCTAAAAAAGGTAAAGCAACACGTGTAAGAAGAAGAGAACGTAAGAATATTGAGAGAGGTCAAGCTCATATTTCTTCAACCTTCAACAATACAATGGTAACACTTACAGATACCCAAGGTAATGTAATATCATGGGCAAGCGCAGGACAGCTTGGATTCAGAGGGTCAAGGAAATCCACTCCTTATGCCGCACAACAATGTGCAGAGGAAGCTGCAAGAAAAGCTATGGAACATGGTCTTAAAGTTGTAGAAGTATTTGTAAAAGGACCTGGATCAGGAAGAGAAGCAGCAATAAGGTCACTTCAAGCATCTGGACTGGAAGTAAACATGATTAAGGACGTTACTCCAATTCCACATAATGGATGTAGACCACCGAAGAGAAGAAGAGTTTAATAGGAGGTGTAAATAAGGATGGGAAGATATACAGGGCCAGTTTGTAGATTGTGCCGTAGAGAAGGTGTTAAGCTTTTCCTGAAGGGAGACAGATGTTATACAGACAGATGTGCTCTTAACAAGAGAAACTTTGCTCCAGGTCAACACGGACAATCCAGAAAGAAAGTAACTGAATATGGAATGCAGTTAAGAGAAAAGCAAAAGGTACGTAGATTCTACGGACTTTCAGAGTCACAAATGAGTAAATATTTCATGATGGCAGATCAAATGAAGGGCGTAACCGGTGACAACATGTTCAAGATTCTTGAGTCAAGACTTGACAATGTAGTTTACAGAATGGGATTTGCAGCTTCAAGAGCAGAAGCAAGACAACTTGTAACACATGGACACTTCCTGCTGAACGGAAATAAGGCGACAATACCTTCACTAATGACTACAGTAGGAGATGTTATCGAAGTTAAGGAAAAAAGCCGTGGTAGTGAGAAATTCAAGTCTTTGGTTGAAAACCATAGCGGAAATACAACACCATGGATAAACATAGATCTTGAAAAACTAAGAGGAACAATAGTAGCTGAATCAACCAGAGAAGACATAGATCTTCCAGTTGAAGAACATTTAATCGTCGAGCTATATTCAAAATAATCGATAGAGTAGTATCAGTTGCCCTCGTCCGTTAAAAATAAAAAGATCAAGGAGGGTTATGCTTAATGATGGAAATTGAAAAGCCTAGAATTGAGATCATGGAATTAAGTGAAGATGGAAGCTATGGTAAATTTGTTGTAGAACCTCTTGAAAGAGGCTACGGAACAACTTTGGGAAACTCTTTAAGAAGAGTTTTGCTTTCATCATTGCCCGGTGCGGCAATATCATCAATAAAGATCCAGGGAGTATTGCATGAATTTGCTACAATCCCAGGTGTGTTGGAAGATGTGCCCGAGATAATACTCAATATCAAGGAAATTGCAGCAAAGATGTATACAGAAGAACCGGTTACAATGATAATTGATGTAGAAGGGCCTCAGGTAATTACTGCTGGCGACATTGCGACTGGAATGGAAGTCGAAATAGTAAATAAGGATCAACATATAGCTACTGTCAATGAAGATGGAAAACTATATATAGAGCTTGAACTAATAAGAGGAAGAGGCTACTCAGTTGCCGAAAAGAACAAGAAGGAAGGCCAGCCTGTGGGAGTAATTCCCGTAGACTCGTCCTATACTCCTGTAAGTAAGGTAAATTATCAGGTTGAAAATACAAGAGTTGGTCAGATAACTGACTATGACAAACTTGTGTTGGATGTCTGGACGAATGGAACAATGAGTTCTGATGAAGCTACCTCATTGGGAGCCAAGATTCTTACAGAACACCTTAACTTGTTTATTGGACTTACTGACCATGTTAACGAAGTTGAGATCATGGTTGAAAAGGAAGAGGACAAGAAGGAGAAGGTTCTTGAAATGACAGTAGAAGAGCTTGACCTTTCAGTTAGAAGTTATAACTGCTTGAAGAGAGCAGCAATAAATACTGTAGAAGAGCTTACTGAAAAAACTGAGGAAGACATGATGAAGGTTAGGAATCTAGGTAAGAAATCCCTTGAAGAAGTACAGAAGAAACTTGCTGAATTGGGATTAGGTCTTAAATCAAGTGATGAATAACCTAAGCAAGAAGGAGGGATAAATGTGACAACACTAAGAAAACTTGGTCGCCCTACTGCTCATAGAAAAGCAATGTTGAGAAATCAAGTTACATCATTACTAAGGGAAGAAAGAATTGAAACCACAGTAACCAGAGCCAAAGAGACAAAGAGAATGGCAGAGAGAATGATAACTTTGGCAAAGAAAGGCGATCTTCATGCAAGAAGACAAGCACTTGCATTCATATATGATGAAGATGTGGTGAGGAAATTGTTTGATGAAATTGGTCCTAAGTATGCTGACAGAAATGGTGGTTATACAAGGGTATTAAGAGTTGGTCCTCGTCGCGGAGATGCCGCAGAAATAGCTATATTAGAACTTGTTTAATAGGGAGGGGGATTAAGTTGACACTTAGTCCCTTTAATTTTGTAAGTTTCACTTGTTTACCGGGAAAGGTCAATTGAAATAACATTTTTCTTGTGTTATATTTAACTGGTAATAGTAAATTTAAACCGAGGTATATTTATGAATGAAAAAAACAACAACATAATGATAGACATACAAAATGTGAGCTATGAATATAGCTCCTATATTGACGAGAGTATTCAATTGGCTGTAAAAGACTTGAGTCTCCAAATAGAAAGAGGAGAATTTTTTGTGGTACTTGGACATAATGGATCCGGAAAATCCACTCTTGCCAAGATGATTAATGGACTTATTCTACCATCAAGGGGAGAAGTACTTGTAAATGGAATGAACACAAGGGATGAAGACAAGATCTGGGATATAAGATCAACAGCAGGCATGGTGTTCCAGAATCCTGACAACCAAATTGTTGCAACAATCGTGGAAGAGGATGTAGCATTTGGACCTGAAAATCTTGGCATACCCCCTGCAGAAATACGGAAGCGAGTTGATGATGCTCTTGAGGTTGTTGAAATGACAGAGTATAAAAAGCATGCTCCTCATCTTTTGTCAGGCGGTCAAAAACAAAGGGTTGCAATAGCAGGGATACTTGCCATGGAGCCCGATTGTATAATTTTTGATGAGCCGACTGCAATGCTTGATCCTTCTGGCAGACTTGAGGTAATGGAGACAATCAAGAAGCTTAATGAGGAGAAGAACAAGACAATCATTCTTATCACTCACTATATGGACGAAGCAGTGGAAGCTGATAGAGTGATGGTGTTAAACGAGGGAGAATCTGTAATGTTGGGTACTCCAAAAGATATCTTCAGACAGGTTGATAAATTAAAATCTCTCGGACTGGATGTACCACAGGTCACAGAGCTTGTATATGAATTGAACAAAGAAGGGTATAATATCAAGGACGATATATTATCTGTTGAGGAGCTGGTGGATACACTATGATTATTCAATTAAAGGATGTTGACTATATATATAATCCGGGAACACCTTTTGAAAAGAAAGCTCTTGATGGAATAAACCTGGAAATTGAAGAAGGTGAGTTCATAGGTCTGATTGGTCATACCGGGTCTGGTAAATCAACATTGGTACAACACCTAAATGGTCTGATGAAGCCTACAAAGGGCAAGATTATCATTGACGGTCAGGATCTTTCAAGTAAAGAGACTAAAATGAAGATTGTAAGACAGAAGGTTGGATTGGTTTTTCAGTATCCAGAGCATCAACTATTTGAAGAGACTATTTATAAGGATATTGCTTTTGGACCTAAAAACCTGGGCTTGAAAGAGGATGAAATAGATCTGAGGGTAAGAGAGGCAATGGAACTTGTGGGACTTGACTTCGAAGAACTTAAGGAGAGGTCTCCATTTGAGCTATCCGGAGGTCAGAAGAGAAGGGTTGCAATTGCAGGTGTTATCGCCATGAAGCCTAAGGTTCTTATTCTGGATGAGCCTACGGCAGGGCTTGATCCCAAGGGTAGAGATGATATCCTGGATGAAATAAGAAAGATTTACGATAAGGAAAAGATTACTATTATTTTAGTTTCTCATAGCATGGAGGATATTGCCAGACTTGTTAACAGAATATTTGTTATGCATAAGGCCACAGTAGCTCTTGATGGACCTACCAGAGAAATCTTCAATAGAACCGATGAGTTGGAGGAAATGGGTCTTGGAATACCCCAGATTACAAAATTTATGAAGATTTTCAAGGGTAAAGGGCATGCAATTAGGGACGATATATTGACAATTGAAGAGGCCAAGGTAGAGATATTAAATTATTTAAGGAGTAAAAAGAATGCTTAAAGATATTACAATCGGACAATATTTTCCTGGAACATCTATAGTTCACAAATTAGATCCAAGAGTGAAAATAATCATTGTAGCATTGTTTATTGCATCTCTCTTCTTTGTGACCAGCTTCGTTCCCTATATTTTCATACTGGCATTTATAGCAGCGGTTATTTCGATAGCCAAACTTCCTGTGAAGTTTATTATCAAAGGATTGAAACCCTTGATGTTTATAATTCTGATAACCTTTGCCATCAACCTCTTTATGACAAAGGGTGAGGTTCTTGTTGAGCTTGGTCCATTGGCAATAACTAAAGAGGGTTTGAGACAGTCTGTATTTATGGCTCTTAGGTTGATATTTCTAATAACGGGTACATCACTCCTAACATTGACGACTTCTCCCATAGCATTGACTGATGGGATAGAAAGACTTCTTTCACCATTCAACAGATTTGGATTGCCATCGCATGAACTTGCCATGATGATGACCATCGCGCTTAGGTTTATACCTACCTTGCTGGAGGAGACAGACAAGATAATGAAAGCTCAGATGGCAAGAGGAGCTGATTTTGAATCAGGCAACATCCTAAGCAGGGCAAAGAATCTGGTTCCCTTGCTTGTACCTCTATTTATCAATGCCTTCAGAAGGGCTGATGAATTGGCAACTGCAATGGAAGCAAGATGCTACAGAGGTGGAGATGGAAGGACCAGATTGAACGAATTGAAGTTTGTAACCAGAGATTATGCTGTGTTGACAGGTATGACCTTGTTCTTTGCAGCAATAGTATCCACCCGTTATATATGGTGATAATATGAGAAATATTATGCTTGTAATTGAATATGACGGAACAAATTACTGGGGATGGCAGAGCCAGGAGAATTTCCCCTCGATACAGGAGGAAATTGAGAAAACTATCAAAAAAGTAACGGGAGAGAAGGTTGTTCTATACGGATCAGGCAGGACTGATGCCAAAGTTCATGCCCTTGGGCATGTAGCAAATTTTCAGACAGAATCTACCATACCTGGTGAAAGATTCAAGTATGCACTCAATCTTAAACTTCCGGATGATATTAGAATCATAAGCTCTCAGGAAGTACCTATTGATTTTCATGCAAGGTACAGCGCCACTCACAAGAGATATGTCTACAAAATATATAATGGCGAACCTGAAAGGCCTTTATTAAGAAATCATACCTGCCATGTAAGATATCCACTGGATATTAAACCAATGAAGGAAGCAGCTGAGTTTTTTATTGGAACCCACGACTTCAAGTCATTCAGAGGAAGAAAGACTTCCATAAAATCATCTGTAAGAACAATTCATTCACTAGATATCAAAAGGAATGGCGATATAATTGAGATTACAGTAGAGGGCAACAGTTTTCTTCGCAATATGGTTAGAATAATTGTCGGTACATTGATTGAAGTTGGTGCAGGTAAAAGAAACAAGTATGAAATACCGGAGATTATTGAAAAAAGAGAACGAAAGTCTGCTGGAAGAACGGCACCAGCTCAGGGACTATTTTTAGAAAAAGTATTCTACAAGTAAAATCAGCCTTGACATTGATTATCACTTGTATTAGAATATATAAGAGTGTTTAATGAGAAGTCCGGAAACTTTTTAGTAGACACCTTAAAACGAATGTTGTTGTAAGGAGGGAAATAGATGAAAAGTTTTATGGCAAAAGCCAATGAAGTCGAAAGAAAATGGTATATAATAGACGCAGAAGATAAAGTATTGGGAAGACTGGCCACAGAGATTGCAACTATCCTTAGAGGTAAGAACAAGCCCATCTACACACCACATGTTGATACAGGTGATTTTGTTATTGTAATAAATGCTGGTAAAGTAAGACTTACTGGAAAGAAATTGCAGCAAAAGAACTACACATACCATACAGGTTATCCAGGAGGCTTGAGACAAGTATCATACGGCGAGCTAATGGAGAAGAATCCCGAAAAGATAATAGAGCTGGCTGTTAAAGGAATGCTGCCTAAGAATAGTCTGGGAAGAAAAATGTACACAAAACTTAAGGTTTACAGAGGTACAGAGCACGGACACGAGGCGCAGAAGCCAGAAGTTTACGAAGTATAATTAATTGATGAAGGGAGGACTGTAAATGGCTGCAACACAATTTTTAGGAACAGGAAGAAGAAAGACATCCGTTGCAAGAGTAAGACTTGTAGCAGGTAATGGAAAGATTACAATCAACAAGAGAGATATCGAGGACTTTTTCAACTACGAGACACTAAGAGTAATTGCAAAAGAGCCTTTGACTATAACAGAAACAGCAGATAAATACGACGTAATCGTAAATGTTCACGGCGGTGGATTCACAGGACAAGCCGGAGCAATCAGACATGGTATTGCAAGAGCACTTCTAGAAACAGATGGAGAGCTAAGACCAATACTTAAGAAGGCGGGACATCTTACCAGAGATTCAAGAATGGTTGAGAGAAAGAAATATGGTCTCAAGAAGGCAAGAAGAAGTCCACAGTTCAGCAAGAGATAATACAGAAGCACCAGAAAAAGATCTGGTGCTTTTTTAATACTCATTTTTAACGTAATAGTAGTTTATCCCCTGTGGTCTGTGGATAATGTGGATAAAGTGGATAACTCCTCGAACGTTTGTATTGCACGCCATTTTTTAGCGGTATAGGTCGCTCTTGGCTTCCTTAAGATACTGAATTATTCTCAGATTCTGTGGACACTTTTCCTCACATAATCCACACTCTATACATTTGGAACTATCAGACTCCTTCTTAACTAGGCTTGAGTATGAATTTATGGATTCCTCCATGGTCCCATAAACATGTGCATTGTTGTAAAGCTCGAATATATTAGGTATTTCAACATTTTGCGGGCATGGAATACAGTACTTGCATCCTGTGCAATCAACCTTTGTTCTACTTCGATAGATGTCAGCTGCTTCCTTTACAATATCCATATCATCAAGAGACATTGAATTGTCATAAGAACTGATTCTGATATTTTCATCCAGCTGATCCATTGTAGACATCCCACTTAAGACAACGGATATGCCCGGGAGACTGTATAGCCAGTTTAGGGCCCACTGTACGGGCGTACGGGATGTTTTAGCCTTGTTCCATACCTGGAGCACATCGTCGGGAGAGTTTGCCAGCTTACCGCCTTTCAGAGGCTCCATGACAACCACATCAATTCCTTTATTTCTTGCATACTCAAGCCCTGAAAGGCCAGCTTGATAATCAACATCCATATAGTTAAGCTGGATCTGACAGAACTCCCAAGGATAATAATCGATTATTTCCTTAAAAACGGGCAGTTCGTCATGAAATGAAAACCCGATGTGCTTAATTTTTCCCTCTTTTTTTGCCTGATTAACAAATTTTTCAAATTCAAGAGATTTTATTTTTTTGAAGCTATCCATATTTAAGGCATGAAAAAGGTAAAAATCGACATAGTTTGTCTTTAAATTAACCAGTTGTTCATCCAGATATCTCATAAAATCATCGTGATTCTCCATTAACCAAACAGGAGATTTTGTTGCCAGATGGTAATCCTCCCTCCGAATTCCTTCCAGTGCATATCCAAGAAAAGCCTCAGATTCTCCACCATGGTAAGGATAAGCTGTATCAAAATAATTAATTCCCTTATCAAAAGCGTGTCTTACCATTAGAGTAGCTTTGTCCACGTCGATTCTTGAATTGTCATCCTCAAGAACCGGAAACCGCATACAACCCAGCCCTAATAGTGAAACATTTAACTTGTCTCTAGTAATTTCACGGTATTGCATAAAAAATCCCCCTTATGTATAATTGAAGTATACTACTGAAATACCACGGATGTTGGTAAATTCATGTAATCCTGTGTAGTTTAACTACCATTCAGTGGGGTAGTTATAGGATAGTATACGGAAATTATACCACAAAAAACAGGAAGGAGTGATTGAATGGACGCAAAAAAAACCCCCCTATATGAGGAGCACATCAAGTTAGGGGGTAATGTCGTCGACTATGCAGGTTGGTTTCTTCCAGTGCAATACGAAGGACTTGTGCCTGAGCATGAGGCAGTAAGAAATGCAGTAGGTCTTTTCGATGTTTCACATATGGGAGAGATAACTGTCAAGGGAAAGGATGCTCTTGCCTTTGTTGATTATCTTATGACTAATGATATAACCACTATAGTTGACAACCAAGTTATTTACACATTCATGTGCCACCCAACAGGAGGCGTCGTGGATGATTTGCTTGTGTACAGATATGATGGGGAATTCTTCTATCTGGTTGTTAATGCAGCAAATATTGACAAGGACCACAAGTGGATTTTGGAGAACAAGGGAGATTTCAACGTTGAAATCGAGAACATCTCCGATTCAGTAGGTGAGGTTGCAATTCAGGGGCCAATGGCGGAAAAGGTTCTTCAGAAGCTTACTGAGTATGACCTTTCACAGATTAAATTCTTCCATCTTAAGAGAGACATCGAAGTAGCAGGAGTGAACTGTATGGTATCAAGAACCGGCTATACCGGAGAAGATGGTTTTGAGGTTTATGCCGACAATGAGGGTATCGTAAAAGTATGGAATGCAATTCTTGAAGCTGGTAAGGATGAAGGAATAAAGCCAACAGGACTTGGCTGCAGAGATACATTGAGATTTGAAGCATCGCTTCCATTGTATGGACATGAGATGGATGACGAAATCACTCCTCTTGAGGCTGGATTCAAATACTTTGTTAAGCTTGACAAGAAATCTGATTTTATAGGCAAGGAAGCATTGAATAAAATGTGGAGCGAAGGTCTGGAAAGAAAGCTTGCAGGAATTGAGCTTCTTGACCGAGGAATTGCTAGAGAAGGATATGAAGTATACAAGGATGGCGAAAAGATTGGCCATGTAACAACTGGATACAAGAGTCCTACGCTAGACAAGGTAATAGGTAATGCTCTTATCAAGACAGAGTTCACAGATTTGGGAACAGAGGTTGATGTAAAGATCAGAAATAAATTTGCTAAAGCAAAAGTTATAAGCAAGAAATTTCTTAAAAAATAAATTTTAGGGGGTAATTAAATGAAAGTAGCAAAAGGATTATTTTACACAAAGGATCATGAGTGGGTTAAGGTTGACGGAGAAATGGCGCTAATAGGTATTTCAGATTATGCACAGCATCATCTAGGAGACATAGTATATGTTGAGCTTCCTGATGTAGATGACGAATTCGAAAAAGGTGAAGACTTTGCAGCAGTTGAGTCAGTAAAAGCAGCTTCTGATGTATATATGCCTGTCGGAGGGAAAGTAGTTGCCATAAATGAGGAGCTTATGGATGATCCTGCATTACTTAACACTGATGCATTTGAGAACTGGTTGATAAAAGTTGAGTTAGTTGATAAGGCAGAAATTGAAGAATTAATGAATGATGAGGATTACGAAAAGTTTTTAGCTGAGGAGGAATAAGATGCATCCATATATTGCTAATACACCTGAAGATATCCAGGAGATGCTCAAAGCAATAGGTCTTGAAAGCATAGACCAGTTATTTGACGACATACCAAAGAATATCAAACTAGGGAGAGAGCTTGATCTTCCCAAGTCAAAGAGTGAGCTTGAGGTAACATCATATCTGAAGAAACTGGCAGATAAGAACTGTTCCATGAGTGATTTAACAAGCTTCCTGGGAGCAGGTGCATACGACCATTATATACCATCAATAGTAAACCATATAATATCAAGAAGTGAGTTCTATACCTCATATACACCATATCAACCTGAAATCAGTCAGGGAACATTGCAGTATATATTTGAATTCCAGACATTGATTGCAGACCTTACAGGTATGGACTCTGCTAATGCATCCCTTTATGACGGAGGAACTGCAGTTGTAGAGGCAGCGCTTATGTCAGCTGCATATTCAAAAAAAGACGAAATAGTAATATCCAAGTCAGTTAAGCCTGACGCAAGAAAAATCCTTCACACATATGCACACGTTCAGAACCTGAAGGTGATAGAGATTGATGTGAAAGATGGAGTAACTGATATGGAGGCTTTGGAAGGTGTTGTCAATGACAATACTGCGGCAGTTATAGTACAAAGCCCTAACTTCTTCGGAATAATCGAAGACTTGGAATCAATCGGAAAAATTGCTCACAAAGGCAAGAAGACTACATTTGTAGCTTCTGTTGATCCAATATCACTGGGAATTCTTAAGAAGCCAGGAGATATGGGTGTTGATGTAGTTGTTGGAGAAGGCCAGTCTCTAGGAATACCTGTAAGCTTTGGTGGACCTTACCTAGGATTTATGGCAATCAGAAATGAATATATCAGAAAGTTACCTGGAAGAATTGTAGGACAGACAGAAGACCTTGATGGCAAGAGATCATTTGTATTGACTCTTACAGCCAGAGAGCAGCACATAAGAAGAGAGAAGGCGACTTCAAACATCTGTTCCAATCAAGGACTCAACTCATTGGCAGCTGCTGTATACATGGTTACAATGGGCAAGCAAGGTCTTAGGGAGGTTGCTATGCAATCAACCAAGAAAGCTCACTACGCTTATGAGCAGCTGACTAAATCAGGTAAATTCAAGCCGGTATTTGATAAGCCTTTCTTCAAAGAGTTTGTATTGACATCAGATATTGCACCTGAGAAGATAAATGAAGAGCTTAGAAAAGAGAATATCATCGGAGGCTATGGTCTAGGCGAAGAATATCCCCAATTTGAAAATAGCATCCTTTATGCAGTGACAGAAAAGAGAACGAAAGATGAAATAGATAAACTGACCAGCGTAATGGAGGGGATATAATGAGAAACTATGATAAACTAATCTTTGAACTTTCCAAACCTGGTAGAAAGGCATATATGTTACCTGCCAATGATGTGGAGGATGTTTCTTTAGATAGCCTGATACCAGGGGATTTTTTAAATGACAAGGAACTTGATCTGCCTGAAGTATCAGAGGTAGATATTATTAGACACTATACAAACCTATCGAACAAGAACTATGGAGTTGATACAGGGTTCTATCCTCTTGGTTCATGTACAATGAAGTACAATCCAAAGATAAATGAGGATGTAGCAAGATATGATGGTTTTGCAAATCTACATCCACTACAGCCAGCGGACTGCATCCAGGGTTCACTGCAGTTGCTTCATGAATTGGAAGAAAGCCTTTCAGAAATTGCAGGAATGGATAGAACAACACTTCAGCCAGCTGCCGGTGCACATGGTGAGCTTACTGGAGTTATGATAATAAAAGCATACCATGAGAAAAGAGGGGAAGCTCATAGAAACAAGATTATTGTTCCTGACTCAGCACATGGTACTAACCCTGCGACTGCAGGAATGGCCGGATACAAGATAGTTGAAATCAAATCAACAAAGGATGGACTTGTTGATCTTGATGCATTGAGAGCAGCAGTTGGAGATGATACAGCAGGGCTTATGCTTACAAATCCAAATACCCTGGGAATATTTGACAAAGGAATTCTTGAAATTGCATCAATAGTCCACGAGGCAGGAGGCCTTCTATATTACGATGGAGCCAATGCCAACGCTATAATGGGATATGCAAGACCAGGAGACATGGGATTTGACGTGGTTCACTTCAATCTTCACAAGACATTCTCAACACCACACGGTGGAGGGGGTCCAGGATCAGGACCAGTAGGAGTTAAGAAGGAACTGGTTCCATTCCTGCCTGTACCAATGGTTGAGAAGAAGGATGACGAGTATTTCCTTGACTATGACTATCCGGATACAATCGGAAAAGTGAAGGACTTCTACGGACATTTCGGTATCCTTGTAAGAGCCTACACTTATATATTGACAATGGGATCAAATGGATTAAAGAGTGCTTCAGAGATGGCTGTATTAAACGCAAATTATATTTGCAGTCAGTTGAAGGATTACTATTATCTTCCAATTGATACAATCTATAAGCATGAATTTGTATTTGGTGGTTTGAAGGACACATTAAGCGAGGTTACAACACTGGATATTGCCAAGAGACTACTTGACCTTGGATATCATCCACCAACAATCTACTTCCCATTGATCATCAACGAAGCATTGATGATCGAGCCAACTGAGACAGAAAGCAAGGAAACTCTTGATGAATTTATTCAGGCAATGATTCAGATTGCCAAGGAAGCGGAATCTGACCCAGCAATATTGAAGTCAGCTCCAAACAGAACAATTGTAAGAAGACCAAATGAAGTCAAGGCGGCACGTGACATCAATGTAAAATACGAAGGGTAGGTGTATTGCTTGACTAAGAGAATAGCTATTATCGGTGCAGGACCGGGTGGCTATGTTGCAGCTATTAAAGCTGCACAACTTGAGGCAGAGGTTATTCTTATAGAGAATAGAGAAATAGGGGGTACATGCCTTAACAGGGGGTGTATCCCCACTAAAACTTATTTCAGAAACGCTGAAATAATGTCCTCGCTCAAGAGAGCAGATGAATTCGGTATAAAAGTAGAAGGGTATAGTCTTGATGGCAAAGCACTTTTGGAAAGAAAGAACAAAGTGGTAAATGACCTTGTAACTGGAATCGAGAAGCTAATATCGTCCTACAAGAATATCGAGTTTGTACCAGGGAAAGCATCCTTGAAAGACAGTAAGACATTAACAGTTGAGCTTCTTGAAGGCGGAACTAGAGAAATAGAAGCTGACAACATTATTATAGCAACAGGATCCTATCCACAGATGACGGAGACAAAGGGAGTGGATTTACCAGGTGTTATCACATCAGATGACATTCTGGAACTGAACCATATTCCAGAGACTCTAATTGTAGTGGGTGGAGGAGTAATCGGACTTGAGTTTGCAAGCATCTATCAGGAGCTTGGCTCTCATGTAATACTTCTTGCTTCAAGAATACTCAAGGACGGTGACAAGGAAATCGGCAAGAGACTTCTTCCTACGATTAAAAAGCAGGGTATTGAGACCTATGTTAATATCCGTGCGAAAGAAATTTCCAAGGAAGGCGACAAGCTGAAAGTACTTGCAAAATACAAGGAAAAAGAAGAAGAAATTGAAGTCGTTGGTGACTATGTACTGATAGCATCAGGAAGAGGGCCGCTTGTAGAAGGACTGGGTCTTGATAATGTTGGTGTGGATTACTCAAAGAGAGGGATTCAGGTTGACGACAATTACGAGACTACAGTGCCTGGAATCTATGCAATCGGTGATGTAAACTCAAAAGGCATTCAGCTGGCTCATGTTGCTTCAGCACAAGGTGAATATGTCGTGGAGAAGGTAATGGGTCACGAGCCTGATATAAATCTGGAACATTGGCCGTCATGTGTCTTTACAATGACTGAAGTAGCCCAGGTAGGCTACACTGAGGAGCAGCTCAAAGAAAAAGAAATAGACTATAGGTCAAGTAAATTTATGTTCTCCGCAAATGGGAAAGCACTTGCGCTGGGTGAGCCAGAAGGAATCATCAAAATTCTTGCTTCAAACGGGGATAACAGGATTCTTGGTGTTCACATACTTGGGCCGCATGCCAACGACCTTATCCATGAGGGGGCACTGGCAATATCCAACGGAATGGACGTAGCTGCAATTAAAAGAACCATACATGCACATCCAACTCTTTCAGAAGCATTTTTTGAAGCGACATTGGGACTTGACGAAGCAGCAATTCACATTGCACCTAAGAGAAAAAGAAGAGGATAATTTGGGCAACGGGGCAACCCGTTGCTTGATTTTATCTAGGAGGAGTTATATGAGCACAGGAAGAAAATCCTTGATTGGATTGAGCTTAATTGTATTTTTGGTTTTAGGATTTATGGTTTCAGGAAATCCTGAGGGAGTTTTATTGGACCAATTAATAATGGATTTAGTACACGGAAATAATAATATTCTTGTTATAAGGATAATGGAAGTAATATCATTTCTTGGTTCCGAAGTTTTTCTGTTTCCTGTAATGGGTACTGCGATAGCTTATTTTACGATAAAAAAGAGATATTATATTGCAACGCTACTATTGGTGTCATCACTTGGCAGTTTTATTGTGAACCATATACTTAAACAGATTTTTCAACGCCCACGACCATTTGAGTATTTTTTGGTGGAGCAAGGGGGATTAAGTTATCCCAGCGGACATTCAATGGTTTCAATGACAATGCTGCTTACCATAGCATATCTCCTAATCAGAAAGACTGTGGACAAAAAACAGAAAAGCAGAATCTGGACAGCGGCTTTGATTTACATTTTTTTGATGGGAGTAAGTAGGGTTTTTCTAGGAGTGCATTGGCCATCCGACATAATCGGAGGCTATGCTGCAGGATATGTATTTTTCGAAGCCTATATTCCATTTGTAAACAAAAAGCTATTAAAAAGAGATTCCGCTTAAGCTTGATGGAATCTCTTTTTATGAATCTATATTTTGTTGATGCCTTCTTCATCCAGATATTGATTTGTATACAATCTGTAATAGTATCCCTTCTTTGCCAGGAGCTCCTTGTGGGTACCATCTTCTGTAATCTCACCTTTTCTAATAACAAGAATCCTGTCTGCACTTCTTATGGTGGATAGTCTATGTGCAATAACAAAACTGGTTCTGCCTGTTAGGACCTTCGTGATTGCATTCTGTATTATTTTTTCTGTTTCAGTATCAATTGAAGAAGTCGCTTCATCCAAAACAAATAGGGATGGGTTTCTTATTATTGCCCGTGCAAATGAAATCAATTGCTTCTGACCTGTTGACAGCAGGCTCCCACCTTCACCTACCTGAGTATGATATCCATTTTCAAGCTCAATTATAAAATCATGTGCATTTACGATTCTACATGCTTCTTCGATTTCATCCTGAGTTGCATCTAACTTTCCATACCTGATATTATCCATAATTGATCCACTGAACAAATGTGGACTTTGTAATACATAGCCAAGATTGTTGTGAATCCACTGAATAGGCATTTTACGATAGTCAGTTCCATCAACGAGTATACTCCCTGAGGTAGGTTCATAGAATCTGCAGAAAAGATTTACAATTGTCGACTTTCCAGATCCTGTCTCACCTACAAGGGCAACGGTCTCACCAGGCTTTACTGAAAGGTTAAAATTCTTCAGCACTGGCTCCTGAGGCTGATATGAGAAAGTTACATTTTCAAAACGGATATTTCCCTTAATCGGTGGAAACAGGTCTGTTTTTTGATCAAAAATATTTCCAAACTTCTCAAGTACATCGCTTTCGTCCTTAATTTCTGGAGTTTCCTTTAGCAGTGAAAATACTCTCTCAGCCGATGCCTGAGCACTTTGAAATTCTGCAAATATTACAGCCATTTGTCTTATTGGCTCGAAGAATTGTGCTGTATAGGAAATAAATGCAACTAGTGTACCGTAGGTTATTATTCCCTCCATAATATATCCTGAACCATAAGAAAAAGCGAGTGCTGTACCTACACTTCCCAGTCCAATTACAAGTGGAAGATAAATTGATGAAATTATGGCTGCCTTGATGGATTGATTCTTCATTGAGCCTGTAAGATGCGAGAATTCAAAAAGATTTTTATCTTCTCTTACGAGAGTTTTTGTAGTCTTGGCGCCTTGGATATCTTCATTGAATGCACCGGTAATCTGTGAATTAATCTTTCGTATTTTCCTCTGTGCACCGAGAATCTTTTTTTGGAAAACAACACTTAAAACAGCAAGAGCAGGAACAACGGATAGGGTAATGAGGGCTAGAACCGGATTAAGAATTATCATATACACAGATATTCCAGTCATAATAGCCAGGCCCCACGCAAGATCTACGATTCCCCATGAAATTGTTTCACTCAACCTTGTTACATCAGAGGTCATTCTAGCCAATAACCAGCCCACTGCCTTGTTGTCATAGTATGCCAGTGGAAGTTCTTGAAGACGGATAAATCCGAGTCTTCTAATATCATGAGCCATTGTTGTTTCTAACCTGCCTGCCAATCTTATAAACAAGAATATCAACAGGGTCAGTGAAATTACAGCGGCAGAGTAGGCTACAATAAACCATGGGAGTCCTTCCATGGTTCCTTTCCTGACATACTCATCTATTGCATACTTGGCAAGCATTGGAAAGGTAGCATCAATAATCCCAAGAAGAACCATCAGAACAATCAATTTAACAAATCGTTTTTTATATGGCTTCAGGTAAGTATAGAAATCTCTCCATACTCCTAGACTCAATTTTTTGGTGGTATTGAAATTTGTCTCATCCATGATGATTCCTCCTAAGCTTTCATTACATCATACTCAAGTGAGGCTTGAATATCATAAATTCTTTTATATAACCCTTCCTGAAGAAGAAGCTCCTTGTGAGTTCCACGCTGAACTATGTTACCTTTATCCAGGACGATTATCATATCAGCATCTGATACTGTAGAAATTCGATGAGAGATAACAAAAGTTGTCGCCACATTCTTTCTTTTTTCGAGGGCTCTTCTTATCTCCATATCTGTTTCGGAATCCACTGCTGAAAGTGAATCGTCGAATATAACAATTGGAGTTTCGCTGATTATTGCCCTTGCGATAGCCATTCTTTGTTTTTGGCCACCTGACAGCGATACTCCACGTTCACCAACCAAGGTTTCATACTGTTTGTCAAATGACAATATATCATTGTGTATTGCTGCAACCTTGGCAGCATTAAATACTGATTTATCCTGTTTCTGGGGATCCGTAAAGCGAATATTTTCCTTGATCGACCTAGCATAGAGGAATGATTCCTGTAGAACAAGGGCGATATTACTTCTAATCCAGTGCCTGTCGATATTTTTGAGTTCTAATCCATCAATTTTTATGGATCCAGATGAATAGTCATAAAGCCGAGGCAACAGATTTACCAATGTAGTCTTGCCTGAGCCAGTTGGGCCCATTATGGCAATAGTATCGCCCTTATTCACATGAAAACTGATGTTTTGAAGCACCTGTTTACTGCCATCATAGGAAAAACATACATTTTGGAAGTCAATCTCACCAACAATCTTAGGTTCATAGCCGTTTTCTACAAGTGGTTCGACCGGGATACTTAGAATTTCACTTACTCTGTCAATGGATACAGTTGCCTTTCCCATATCCGTGAGAATCCTGCCAAGCTGACGGACTGGCCAGATCAACATGTTTACATAGCTTATGAAGGCGACGAGTACTCCTATTGTAATCCTTCCGTTTATTACCATAAAGGTACCTGCCACTATTACAACTCCAACCTGTAACATACTTAGAAAGTCAGACAATGACCAATAAATTGCCAGGTTGTCTATAAGCTTATTTACCAGCCGTCGATAAGTGGAATTGTCCTTATCAAACTTATCTAACTCAAATGATTCCCTTCCAAAGGCTTTAACCACCCTAATACCTGTAAGATTCTCCTGCAAAGTAGTTGATAATCTAGCTTCAGCTTCATCTGCATCTTTGAAATCTCTTTGAATTCTTTTAAAGAAAGCATATGCAAAACCAAATATTACAGGTACCAGAGCCATTGAGTAGATTGTCATACCAACATGTAGTGACAGCATAGACCACAGAATAAAAGCCAGCATGGACAATGAGCCAGCTACTTCGACAAGCTGTATTCCCAAAAACCGTTTTATGGTTTCAACATCTGATGTGCATCGCTGAATAAGGTCTCCTGTGTCTGTTTTTACATGGTAACTGTATGGAAGCTTTTGAATATGGTCGTAGAGTTTATTTCTAAGGTTCATTGAGATATTTTCAGATCCCTCAGCTGACAAATAACCTTTGAAATAAAGGAAAATACCTCGTAAAGCTGTATTCAATACAATAACAAGACCAATAATCCACAAACTCCTTCGCAACAGCTCAGTTCCTCCAAGTGCATTTACTAATATATTGGCGAGACCATTTGTGATTGGTTCACTTCCGATTACAGAGTCTATTGCTGTGCTTAGTATAATAGGTCCTGCAGCATAAAAAAGCTGGGAAATTGTAATTGTAAGCATCGCAAGAATAAATATTATTCTGTACCCTTTGAGAAAGGGATATAGTTTTATAAACTGTTTCATAGTTTTCCTCCAAAAAAAAGCCATAGGTCAAAAACCTATGGCTCAAGTATCATTTCATGTTTTTAAAAATCATAGGCGAGCACCTATAATGGACAGGTCAAAAAAATCAGTCCAGGGTATAGGCCATAGTATTCTCTGCAATTAGTTAAATTATTTTTTGTTGATCCATTAATCAATATCATTATCATGGCCTCCCTTCTTAGATTTTACCTACTAGTATATTTTATAACAAAGCGTTGAAATGTCAACATTTATTTTTAGTGCTATTTTAGCTCTTCTTCAAGATTATTTAGATCTAGAATTTTAATCCTATTTTTGTAAAAATCTATAAGCCCTTCCTCACGCATCTTCATAAGCTCTCTGGAAAGTGAGGGTCTTGGGATGTTGAGCAGCTCTGCCATTTTTTTTCTGCTGTAGGGTAGAAGAAGATATTGAGATTTCTGCCTTCCAAGCTCCAGGAGTAGTATATTGACAATTTTCTTTCGAGTGCTATCCAAGGAAAGACTTGTAATTCTATCATTTAGCATATGAATTCTTCTGGAAAGCACACCTGCAAAATTTTCAAGAACCTTTGGATGTCTGCTGAGCATCTGTATAAGCTCGAATCTTGGGATGTTCATAATACAGCTTTGTGAGCTTGATACAACTGTTGCAGGATACTCCTTAACATCTGAAAAAACAAGTGATTCAGCAAATATATTTCCAGATTTAAAATGGCTGATTGTAACGATCTTGCCTGATGAGAAAGGCTTGTGTATTTCAACATCTCCGGACAGTATAATTGAAAGACTGCTGCAAGGATCGCCTTCTATTGCAATTATGTCCCCATCATCGTAGCATCTTATGGAGTAGTTTATACCATCCATTAATGATGCTATCTCTTCTATAGCAATATCATTGAAAAGTATGCATTTTGATAGCGCATCCATTGAATAACTCAAATTTACATCACCCCAATTTAGTAGACAAATTTTATATACCCGAAATAAAAAAAGTAACTCAAAAATCAATAATTGCGTTATCCTTGTAAAGTTAGGGGTATAAACCTACAAGGTGTATATAACGAAATAGAATAAAAAAGGAGCATCGCTAATGAAGGATATTCTGTTGGTCAATAAAATCAATCACAAGGATTACAGCAGTGAAAAGCAAAAGGTGTTTTTCCAAATTGGAGGAATACATATTCCAAGGGTGGAAGGAAGGCTCATGGAACTAATAGGTAGCAACAGACTGATTGATGAGAAAGATGTTGTTTACAAGTACAACGGATTTGAAGTGAATATTCTGACCCAGTCAATACCGATACTTGTAAAGATTTTAGCGGAGAACAACATACCAATTTTTGGTGTATATGCCATTTACATTCCTAGGCTGTAACTGACAAAGAGCTTTTTTGCTTAAAAAGTGGAATGATTACAAATAATTTAGTCTGTGATTATATTAAGAAAATATGGGTATTTATGAGAAGCGAGATTAAATAAACTATGGAGGGATTATTATGAGTGAAAAATTAATTAATGCATTGAATGACCAGTACAACTTTGAAATGCTGTCAGGGTATTATTACCTGGCGATGGCATCCTACTTTGATTCAGAAAACATGAGAGGCATGTCACATTTTATGGTAGAGCAGGCTAAGGAAGAATATGAGCATGCAATGAAGTTCTATGGCTTCATAAACGATATGGATGGAAGAGTTACAATGCAGGCAATTCCTGAACCAAAGAACGATTATGGTTCATTCCTTGAGGTTTTTGAAACAGCACTTGAGCATGAAAAGAAGGTAACAGGAAGAATATATGATCTTTTGAAGTTGGCTGAAGAGGAGAAGAATTACCCAACGGTACAATTCCTGCAGTGGTTTGTTGCAGAGCAGGTTGAAGAAGAGAATACTATGAAGGATATACTGTTCAAGCTTGAGAGAGTACAAAACCAATTCCATGGTCTGATGATGGTGGACAGAGAGTTAGGTGCAAGATAAGTAAAAAATGGAAGGCACGGTTGGACCGTGTCTTTTTTTTGAATTGGATAGATATTTTCTTGACAAGTATATCCAAGTATTCTAATATATAAATATACAGAAGCAGGAGGGGTCAAATGAAATTTGATAGAGCAGTGTTGGAAGAAAAAGCGGCTATCCTTAAATTGATATCCCATCCAATAAGACTATGCATACTCAGGGGATTGTCTGAAGAAGGAGAAAACAATGTTTCATACATTCAGGGATGTCTTGATGTACCACAATCCACATTGTCACAACATTTGGCAAAGTTAAGACTTTCTGGGGTTGTAAAGGATGAGAGAAGGGGAACAGAAGTTTATTATTCCCTGGCAGACGATGAAGTTAGAAGAATTATCAACTTGTTATTTAAATCAGAGGAGGAATAGAATTGGGTAAAAAAGTATTGATTGTTGGTGGAGTAGCCGGAGGAGCTACTGCATTGACACGACTTAGAAGATTGGATGAAAAAGCAGAAATCATAATGTTTGAAAGAGGAGAGTACATTTCCTTTGCAAATTGTGGACTACCTTACTATATAGGTGGGACCATTGAGGAAAGAGATGCTTTGATAGTAAATACACCTGAAGCACTTATGAAAAAATATAATGTAGATATCAGGAACTTCTCTGAAGTAACTGATATTGACAGGGAAGCCAAGGCTGTTAAGGTAAAGAACAGCAAAACTGGCGAAGAATACACAGAGAGCTATGACTATCTTATTCTATCGACAGGATCCAGTCCAATAAAGCCACCTATACCAGGAATAGATTCACCAAATATCTTTAGTTTATGGAATATTCCTGATACAGATATGATTAAGAACTACGTAGACAAAGAGAAGCCAAAAAGAGCAATTGTTGTAGGTGGAGGATTTATAGGTCTTGAGATGGCTGAAAACCTACATGATCAGGGAATGGACGTATCTGTCGTTGAAATGCAGGACCAGGTTATGGCTCCAATAGATTTTGAAATGGCTCAGATTGTACATGAGCACATGAAGTCAAAGGGAGTTCATCTTCACCTTAAGGATGGGGTAAGCACCTTTGAATACAAGGATGGAGTTACAACCATTACACTTCAATCCGGAGAAAAGATTGAAGGAGACATCATTATCCTATCAATAGGAATCAGACCCAACGGTGAGCTTGCAAAGGCATCTGGACTTGAGCAGAACCAAAGAGGCGGAATAATCGTAGACAAATACATGAAGACCTCAGATGATTCCATCTATGCAATTGGTGATGTAATAGAGGTTGAGGATTATATTAACAAGGTTCAAACAATGATTCCATTGGCTGGACCTGCAAACAAGCAGGGTAGAATTGCTGCCAACAATATTCTTGGAGATTCCAAGCAGGAGTACAATGGAACTCAGGGTACAAGCATTGCGAAGATATTTGATCTTGATGTTGCAAGTACAGGAGTAAATGAAAAAACTCTTATAAGAATGGGCAAAGAATACAAGAAGGACTATGATATAGCTTTCATCCATCAGAATTCACATGCAGGATACTATCCTGGAGCACTTCCAATGACCATGAAGATGTTGTTTGATATGGAAGGCAAAGTTCTAGGATCCCAAATTGTAGGTTATGCTGGAGTTGACAAGAGAATTGATGTTCTTGCAACTGCAATCAGATTCGGCGGAAAAGTGGAGAATCTGATCGACCTTGAACTGGCATATGCACCACCTTATGGATCAGCTAAGGATCCAGTTAATATGATTGGATTTGTTGCAGATAACATTATGAATGGAATGACTGAGCAGGTTCTATGGAGAGAACTTGATGATCTTGACAAGGATGAGTATAAGATTCTGGACATCAGGGAAGATGTTGAAATGGAGCTAGGAACAATAGAAGGCTCAACTCATATTCCACTGAATGAACTGAGGAGCAGACTTGACGAGTTGGACAAGGAAAAGACGTATGTGGCATTCTGTGCAATTGGACTTAGAGGGTATCTGGCCGAAAGGGTTTTGAAGGATAACGGATTCAAGGCAATGAATCTTGCAGGTGGCTTCAACACTTATAAAAACATGTATATGCAAAGCGAGACTGGGTTAGACCAGGAGCCAAAGACATTCAATGAATCAGGAATGGTGGAAACAAATGTGGGAAAGCAGTAACCCCGGTAGGAGATTCAATTAAGCTTAATGCTTGTGGACTATCCTGTCCGGGGCCGATAATTCAGGTTGCAGAGAAAATGAAAACATTAAATGATGGTCAGGTGCTTGAGGTTTCTGCAACAGACCCAGGTTTCATAAGTGATATTAGGGCTTGGTGTAGAAATACCAGCAACACATTTATATGTGATGAGAAGCTTGATACAAAATGGGTTGTTGAAATTCAAAAAGGTTTATCAAGTCATGCTGTCGCAAATAAAGAGTCGGCTCCAGCAGAAGTCAAATCCAAAGAGAAGACCATGGTGGTTTTTTCAGGAGAGCTTGACAAGGCAATAGCATCATTCATAATTGCCAACGGGGCAGCTGCCATGGGGAACAACGTTACAATGTTCTTCACTTTCTGGGGGCTGAATGTCCTTAGAAAACCTGAACCTGTAAGTGTTAAAAAGGATTTCATGGCAACAATGTTCTCAAAGATGATGCCAAGAGGAAGTAAAAAGCTTGGACTATCTAAGATGAACATGGCAGGTATGGGTCCTAAGATGATCAGAAAAGTAATGGCTGACAAGAATATTTCATCTCTTGAAGAGCTTATAAAGACAGGAATGAATTCTGGTATCAGAATGGTAGCCTGCCAAATGTCAATGGATGTAATGGGAATAACCCAGGAAGAACTGATTGAAGGAGTTGAAATCGGTGGGGTCGCAACTTATCTGGATGCTGCTGACGACTCAAATGTAAATTTGTTCATCTAGTAATTTATTAGTGGAGGCAGTCCCTTGAGGACTGTCTTTTTTTTATGTAAAATCATTTTGATTCCAATACTATTCAGGAATCAAAAAAATTCTTAAAAAAGTGTGAAGAGCATAACTTATTGGGTATAATAGATTTTGAGTCTGGTAAATAGATGTAATACTATAGACTTAAACAGGTATATCCTGTATAATGTAAATTGTAATGATTTCAATTTTAGCAGTGGAATCATGTTCAACAAAGACAAAAAAAGGAGGAATTTCAATGAACGCTATGACACAAGACAACTTAAGGTCAGCTTTTGGTGGAGAGAGCCAGGCGCATATGAGATACAGAATATGGGCTGATAAAGCTACAAAGGATGGATTTCCAGTGGTAGCCAGATTGTTTATGGCAACATCAGATGCCGAGCAAGTGCATGCTACACTACACTTCAAGGCACTTAGAGATGTTGAAGGAGCTTTTTCAGTAGTATCAGGAGGAGAATTTGGACTTGGATCAACATCACAGAACCTTGCAGGTGGAATTGAGGGTGAAATGCATGAAGTAACTCAAATGTACCCAGCTTACATACAGGTAGCAGAGATGCAGGGAGAAAAAGAGGCAATCAATGCAATGAGATATGCGGTTGCAGCTGAGCAGGTTCATGCTGATTGTTATACATTAGCAAAAAGATTTGTTGATGGAGGAAAGGATCTTGAGGCAAAAGTAATAGAAATGTGTCCAGTATGCGGGTATATTACTCTTACTGGCGAAGAGGATATTTGTCCAATTTGCAACGCTAAAAGATCAGTATTTGTAGCATATTAATAAGGACGCCTACGGGCGTCCTATTGTTGTATAAAAGGCAGGGAGATATAGTTATGATTATTGAAACTTTGGTGATAAGTATAATAGTGGGGAAGTTAAGAGGTGGAAAACTAACAAATCTGGCAGATATATCTCTTTTAAAATGGGGATTTATTCCTGCTGCTTTCTTTTTATCATACATATCGATCTATCTCATAACTCAGGGAAATGTGATTCTTATGGAAAACTTTACAATTATTCAATTAACTTCCAATTCTCTTCTTCTATTGACATTGTACTTTAACAGAAAGACCAAGCCTTTTAAACTTGTATCAATTGGTATCCTATCAAATATTATTCCTATGACATTTAACGGAGGCAGAATGCCTGTAAGTCGATGGGCTCTAGAGAAGGCGGGACTTTTGGAAGAACTCTCACTTATTGCAGATAACCGAATTGTAACCCACACAATAATTGACTCAGATACTGAGTTTGTATTTCTTTCAGATATTATTCCTCTAATATACAAAGCCATAAGCATAGGAGATATCTTTATAGCTTTAGGGATATTTCTGATAATTCAGAACTATATGACTTCTACTGAGCCGTTGCAGAGAAATTGATTTAGATGTAAAATAAAGACGAAGACAAATGGGAAAGGGACTTATTATGAAAAAGTGGATTGTTGTTACAGTGTTGCTAATCTCAATTATTATTGCAGTATCTGGCATGAGCATGCAAATTGGAGAGGGTATGGGTAAAGTTGGTAGCGAAAGCGACCATAGTGAAAACGTTTCCATGGAGGATAGCTTAGAAATTGATGACCCTTGTAAATCAAAAGAATTACAAGCTGAGCAACTGTATTCAAACCAGAACAACACATTGAAAATATTGGCAGTAGGAGATTTGATGTTTCATATGCCCCAGGTAAACTCCGCGAGAACAATAAATGGAACCTATGACTTTACGCCTCCTTTTATTTACATTAAGGATTATGTTCTGAACGCTGATTTGGCAATTGCAAATCTAGAGACTGTAATAGCTGGTGATGAAATGGGATTTAGTGGATATCCAAGATTCAATAGTCCCGTGGCTGTTCTGGATGCAATAGTAGAAACCGGATTTGACATTCTGGTAACATCAAATAATCATGGTCTTGATAAAGGCAAAGTCGGAATAGAAAAAACCATAATGAATATAACTGCAAGAGGACTGGAATACGTCGGTACAAGTTTGGATAAAAGAAGGCCTTATGTCATTAGGGAAGAAAACGGAATTAGGATAGGACTGATGTCTTACACCTACGGTCTAAACGGCTTGGATTCATTACTGACAGATGATGAGAGAGATCGAATGATAAATCTGATTGATCAGGATAAAATAGCTGCTGATATACAGAAACTCAAGACTGAAAATGTTGATTTTATAATCGCATACATGCACTGGGGTAATCAGTACTACAAGAATCCATCCAAGGAACAAAAGGAGCTAGCTGGATTTCTTTCTGAAAAGGGTGTTGATCTAATACTTGGTACGCATCCCCATGTAGTACAAGAAATCGAAGAAATCAGCATTGGATCGGGCAGAACCCATGTTATCTATTCTATGGGGAATTTTCTCTCAAACCAGAGGTACGATACCATGGGAGTTTCTTCCACTGAAGATGGAGTTATTTTTGAAATTATCATTGAAAAGAATGTAATGGAACAGCAAACTGGAGTTAAGAGTATAAAAACAATACCTACCTGGATTGACAGGAGATGGAACGGAAATTCATATGACTACAGAATTCTACCTGTAGAAAGGGCACTTGAAGGTAAACTGGACATTGAAATTGATGTTGAAACTATGGATAGATTAAAAAAATCCCTTTCCAATACCATTTATAACCTGTACAATTGATAATTTATATTCAAATGTACATATATATGGGGTATAATGAATAGTAGAGACTAAACTAAAAGGCGGGGTTCTATTGCAATTCATAAATGATTTATTCATAAACATCAGAATACGAGATATTGTTGACATATTGATTGTTGCAGTTGTGTTGTATAAGCTGTACGCGTTGATAAAGGAAACCCGAGCTGAGCAGTTGTTAAAGGGCATAGGGGTTCTTTTAGTGCTGACAAAGGTTAGTGAATGGCTTGAACTATACACAATAAACTGGATATTGGCAAACGCAATGACTGTTGGAACATTGGCAATTTTGATTGTTTTTCAACCTGAACTTAGAAGAGGACTTGAATACATAGGCAGAAGCAGGTTTTTCTCAAAATCTCTAATAGAGATCAGGGGAGAGAATATATCCAAGATTGTTGATGAAATTGTTGAGGCTACGGCATCTTTGGCAAGACAAAAAATTGGAGCTCTTATTGTCCTGGAAAAGCAGACTGGTCTTAATGAAGTTGTTGAAACCGGAACAAAAATCGGGGGCAAAGTAAGTAGTGACCTTCTGATAAACATATTTATTCCAAATACACCTCTTCATGATGGTGCAGTAATAATAAAGGATGATATTATAAAAGCTGCAGCTTGTTTTTTACCTTTAACTGACAGTTCTTCTGTGAGCAAGGAACTTGGTACAAGACATCGCGCTGCACTGGGAATATCTGAAAGATCTGACAGCCTTTCAATTATAGTATCTGAAGAAACAGGAGCCATTTCCATAGCGGAAAATGGAACCATATCCAGATATCTGGATGCAAAAACACTTAAGCAGATACTTCTGGAGATGTATAAGCCAAAGAATAGTGACCAGAGTTTTTTAACAAGATGGAGGAATAAGGATGAAGATGAGAAAAAGTAATGTTACAGCAAAAGTTCTTACTCTTGTTATTGCAATTTTTTTGTGGAGCTATGTAATGAGTGAGACCAACCCTGATCAAACTCAGGAATATAGGAATATTACGGTTAACTATTCAAACACAGCTGCATTGGACCGTCAGGGGCTTGTGATAATGGAACCTGAGGAGGTTAAGATTAACGTTAGGGTTAGTGGAAAAAGATCGGACATGACAAAGTTCAGTGCATCAAGTATTTATGCTGAGGTTGATCTTAGCGGCTATAATGAGGGACAGGTAAAGATACCTGTGACGGTAGGGCTACTTGACCAATCATCCGGGATACGAGTTGTCAACCATGAGCCTAAAGAAGTACTGTTCTCTTTTGACAAGATAGTAAGCAGGGAAATTCCGGTTTCAATTGAATATCAGGGGGAATTGCCAGAAAACTATATCCAGGGTACAGTATCTTCAAGACCACAGAGCATATTGATAAGTGGTCCGAGAACTTGGATAAATGAAGTTGAAAAGGCTCAGGGAATTATCAATCTTGAAGACAAGACTGAGAGCTTTACAATATCCACACCAATAAAGATTTTAAATGGTAGTGGCGAGGAGGTCCGGGGGGTATCAAAAGATCCTGGATTCGTAGATGTTACACTACCTATTTACAGAGCTGTAGAGCTTCCTGTTGAACTTGTTACAGTTAACGAGCTTCCAGACAACTATGCCATAACTGATATTGAAATCAGTCCGGAAATGGTTGCTGTAAAAGTTGATAATACAGTTACTGGGCTCACTGAGTTAAAGACCGTGGAAATTGATATAAACTCAATGCTTGAAGCTGAGAGCATGGAAGTTGAACTCGATTTACCAGAAGGAGTAAGCTTATTAGATGAAAATCAGAAGATTACAATTGATTATATTATCAGGGAAGTCGTAACAAGTACTCTTGAGTTTTCATTCGAAGATATTGAATTAATAAATATTCCAGAAGGAATGGAAATAAACCCTGTTCTGCAGCAACAGACATTTACACTTCAACTGACGGGGTATGATGCTGAAACCGAGGAGATAACCATAGAGGATTTGAATCTGTATATGGACTTTGAGGGTTATGAGGCTGGTGAATACGAGATTGAAGTGCTATGGGAGGAAATTGAAGATATTAGTGTTGTAAGTGTAGAGCCACCTGTAGTTCTGATTAATATAACAGAAGAAGAATAATTACTATTTATTTCAAGGGGGATGCTATGGAAAGGAAATACGTATTGGCAATAAATCCGGGATCCACATCTACAAAAGTATCAGTTTTTAAGGGTCAGGATGAGATTAAGACCAAGAAGCTGGATCATATGCTTGAGGAACTAAATAAGTTCGATACAATTACCGATCAGTATGAGTACAGAATGGATATTATACTTGACTGGCTGCAGGAAGAGGAAATTCTACCAAGTCAGCTGGAGTGTGTTGTAGGTAGAGGCGGATTGTTAAAATCTATGCCTAGCGGAACTTACAAGGTAACTGAAACCATGGCAGAAGATTTGAAAATAGGAGTACAGGGACAACACGCATCAAATCTCGGAGGACTTCTAGCCAGGGGGATAGCGGATAGAGAAGAGATTCCCTCATTTATAGTTGATCCTGTAGCTGTTGATGAGTTTCATGATGTAGCAAGGATATCCGGGCAAAAAGCAATTGAAAGGAAATCACTGGTGCATGCATTGAACATAAAGGCAGTTTGTCATAGATATGCAATTGAAAACAAAACCACTGTTGATAAGCTTAATGTAATTGTAGCACATCTTGGAGGTGGGATAACTGTTTCACCAATACTAAAAGGGAAAATTGTCGATGCCAATAATGCCAATCAAATGGGTCCGTTTTCACCTGAAAGAGCTGGAGGGTTACCAGTTGGAGATGTAGTGAAGATGTGTTTCTCAGGAGAGTATACTGAGGCAGAGATGAAGAAAATGATTCAGGGCAGGGGAGGACTAATGTCCTATCTGGGCACCTTTGATGGTAGGGAAGTCATTGAAAGAATTGAATCAGGTGATGAATATGCAAAGCTTGTCTATGACGCAATGGCGTATCAGATAGGTAAAGAGATAGGGCTTTGTGGGCCTGTACTTAAAGGAGACATCCAAGGAATCATACTTACTGGAGGCCTTGCTTATTCACAATACCTGGTTGATTATATTAAAGACATGGTATCATTTATGGCTCCAGTTACGGTATATCCAGGTGAAGATGAAATGATGGCGCTTAACAAAGGAGCCAGAAGAGTACTCGATGGAGAAGAGAATTTCAAGATATACGAGGAAGAGGTGGAATAATGGCTAAGAATTTTGATAGTTTATTCAAGCTTGCCCAGGAAAGGGGACCTAAGACAATAGCTGTTGCTGTTGCTCAGGATGAAGATGTATTGGGAGCAATAAAGCTCGCTTATGAGAAAGGAATAGTTGATCCGATACTGGTAGGAGACAAGGAGAGCATTGAAAAGATTGCTGGCAAGATTTCCTTTAACCTGGATAAAATCACGATTGTTGATGAAAAGGATGGAGTTGAAGCAACTAGGATAGCTACAGCTTTGGTAAGTAGTGGAAAAGCTCAGGTCCTTATGAAGGGTTTAATTGACACATCAGTTATCATGAAGGCCGTTCTTGACAAGGAGATTGGCTTGAGAACAGACAGTGTTATAAGTCATGTTGCAGTATTTGATGTGCCGACATACCACAAGGTATTTATTGTGACGGATGCGGCCATGATAATTGCTCCGGATCTGAATCAAAAGAAGCAAATAATTGATAATGCAGTAAAGCTTGCTCATTCATTGGGTATTCCTGAACCAAAGGTTGCTGTTTTGGCGGCAAAAGAGAAGGTAAGTCCAAAAATGGAAGCGACAGTTCATGCCAAGGAATTGGCAGATATGAACAAAGCAGGGGAAATCAAGGGATGTATTGTTGATGGACCATTCGCTTTGGATAATGCAGTTAGCAAGGAATCAGCAAGAATAAAGGGAATAGACAGTGTAGTTGCTGGAGATGCTGATATTTTACTTGCACCGGATATCGAAGCAGGTAATGTTCTTTACAAGGCATTGAGTTTTTTAGCCAATGCAAAGTCTGCAGGTCTGATTGTAGGAACCAGCAAGCCAATTGTACTGACATCAAGAGCTGACAACGAGGAAGCTAAGCTTAATTCAATTGTTCTTGCCACATTAATGGCATAACAGGAGGGATGTATGAAGAAATTTAAATTATTAGTAATAAACCCCGGATCAACATCCACAAAAATTGGTGTTTATGAAGCTGAGAAACTGGTGTTTGAGGAAACGTTAAGACATGATGTCGATGAGCTTTCAGAATTTGACAGAATGATAGACCAATTAAAGTTTAGAAAAGACATTATAATTGATGCACTCAAGAAAAATAATGTTGGGATAGAAAGTTTTGATGCGATAGTAGGTAGAGGTGGACTCCTTAAGCCCATTGAAGGAGGAACCTATGAGGTTAACGAAGAAATGCTCAAGGACCTACAGGAAGGCAGTAGAGGGGAACACGCTTCAAATCTTGGAGCAATCCTGGCATATGAAATTTCCAAAACTGCAGATGGAAGAGCATTTATTGTGGATCCAGTAGTGGTTGATGAACTGCAGGATGTTGCGAGGATTTCAGGCCTGAAGGAAATTGAAAGAAAGAGTATACTTCACGCCCTTAACCAAAAGGCTGTTGCAAGGAGATATGCCAGAGAGCAAAATGTTAAATATTCAGATCTTAATCTTATAGTCGCCCACTTGGGTGGTGGAATTTCTGTGGGAGCTCACAAAAAAGGTAGAGTTGTGGATGTTGGAAATGCACTTGATGGAGAAGGTGCTTTTTCACCGGAAAGATCAGGTGGTCTTCCTGTTGGAGACCTTATCAAGCTTTGTTTCTCAGGTAAGTATACTCTGGATGAAGTAAAGAAAATGATTAAGGGAAATGGTGGGTTGGTATCCTATCTTGGAACAAATGACGCCCGCGAAGTTGTTAAGAGAATAAAAGAAGGCGATGAGTACGCAGAACTCATATTTAAAGCTATGGCTTATCAGGTTGCTAAGGATATTGGAGCATCTGCAGCGGTTCTCAAAGGAGATGTGGATCAGGTAATAATTACAGGAGGTATTGCATACGACGATATGTTTACTGGCTGGATAAAGGAAATGGTCAGCTACATCAGCGGAGTAACAATATATCCAGGAGAAGATGAGCTTCAGGCCCTTGCAGAGGGTGGACTGAGAGTTCTTAATAATGAGGAATCTCCGAAAGTTTATAGTTAGGAGCAGAGAATGTTAAATGACAATAGAATCAGAATTATCATAGGGCATTATGGAAGTGGAAAGACCGAATTTAGTGTAAATTATGCAGTGAAATTGGCTGAAGAGGGCAAGAAAGTTGCTTTGGCGGATTTAGATGTTGTAAACCTGTACTTTAGGAGCAGAGAAAAAGCAGAGATTCTTGAAGCTATGGGAATAAGGGTAATAGGTGGAGCAATCAAAGGTTCTGGTGTTGACCTTCCTGCAATAACAGGAGAAGTATTGACGCCATTACAGGATAAATCCTATGAAGCTGTACTTGATGTTGGAGGAAACCCTCAGGGAGCAAGAACTCTTGGAAGATATCACAGCTACTTCGAGGAAGGTGAGTACGATATGTTTTTCGTACTTAATGCCAACAGACCTGAAACTGGGACAGTTGAACAGGCTATAGAATATATTGTAAAGATCCAGGATGTTGCAAGAGCAAAAGTGACAGGAATAATCAACAATACACATCTTCTGAAGAGCACAACTGTAGAGGATGTTATGAAAGGCTATAATTTGGCCAAGGAGGTTTCAAAAGAGACTGGCTTGCCAATTAAGTATAATGTTTGTCTTGAGACTTTGGTAGATAAGCTGCCGGAGGAACTTGGAGACAACGTTTTCCCAATAAATTTGTATATGAGGGATGAATGGATGCTATAAGAAAAGGAGGATCAGGAATATGGCTAAAGTAAAAGGCAATGTAACATTTGAGGAGGACCTTTGCAAGGGATGTGGTCTTTGCGTGACGGTTTGTCCTGTGAACATTATTTCACTTGATACTGCTAGAATCAACAAGAAAGGGTATCACCCAGCAGCTATAGAAGAGATGGACAAATGCATAGCATGCACTAATTGTGCTACTATATGTCCAGATGTTGTCATTACTGTAGAAAGATTATAAGGGAGGGATTACATATGACAAAAGTTCTTATGAAAGGGAATGAAGCTGTAGGAGCAGCTGCAATTGCGGCTGGATGCCATTATTTCTTTGGATATCCAATTACTCCTCAAAGTGAAGTCCCTGAATATATGTCAAGAGAGTTACCAAAGGTTGGTGGAGCTTACGTTCAGGCAGAATCAGAAGTAGCGGCAATAAACATGGTATACGGAGCATCTGGATCAGGAGCAAGGGTTATGACATCATCATCAAGTCCTGGAATCGCTCTTAAGCAAGAGGGAATTTCCTACTGTGCGGGAGCAGAGTTACCATGTGTTATAGTTGATATGATGAGAGGTGGACCAGGGCTTGGAACAATTCAGCCTGCCCAGGGAGACTACTTCCTTGCTACAAGAGGAGGCGGAAATGGAGATTACAGACTAATTGTTCTCGCGCCTGCAGATGTTCAGGAACTAGTGGATCTTGTAATGGAAGGATTTGACCTGGCTGATATTTACAGAACACCTGTCATGATTCTAGGTGATGGAATGATTGGTCAGATGATGGAGCCAGTTGAATTTAGATATCAGCAAAGAACTGATTTGCCAGAAAAAGACTGGGCAACAAGAGGAAAAGGAAAAGGCAAGCAAAAAAATGTCATCAATTCACTTTACCTTCAGGCAGAAGAGCTTGAAAAACACAACCATAAGCTTCAGGCAAAATATGCCAAGATCAGAGAAAACGAGAAGAAAGTTGAAGTATATAACGTTGAGGATGCAGATGTTGTAATAACAGCATATGGTACAACTTCTCGAATTGCCAAGACAGCAATTGCAAAGCTTGAGAAGGAAGGGTACAAGGTTGGAATGATAAGACCAATCAGTCTATATCCATTCCCTAATGAAGCTTATGATAAGATTAGTGACAGCTGTAAAGGAGTACTTACTGTTGAGATGAGTACTGGACAGATGATTGACGATGTACAACTTTCACTAAAGGGAAGAATTCCGACTTACTTCCACGGACGTTCAGGTGGAATGGTTCCTGGTCCTGAGGAAATTGTTGAAAAGGTAAAGGAAATTCTTGGAGGTGGAAAATAATGGCAATTATATTTGAAAAAACAAAAGGATTAACTGACAAGCCTACCCATTATTGTCCAGGTTGTACCCACGGAATAATCCACAGAATTGTTGCCGAGGTATTGGAGGAAATGGATCTATTGGATGAAGCCATAGGTGTTGCACCTGTAGGATGTTCAGTATTGGCATATGACTATTTCAACGTAGATATGCATGAGGCGGCTCATGGTAGAGCTCCTGCTGTAGCCACTGGTATCAAAAGGGTTCACCCAAATAATTTTGTATTCACCTATCAGGGAGATGGGGACCTTGCTTCAATCGGTACTGCAGAAATTATTCATGCAGCACACAGAGGAGAGAAATTCACAACAATATTCGTTAATAATGCTATTTACGGTATGACTGGCGGACAAATGGCTCCAACTACACTTATTGGACAAAAGACGACCACTTCTCCTTATGGTAGGGATGAAGCCACAACCGGTAAGCCAATCAAGATGTCAGAGCTTTTGGCAACAATTGATGGAGCTAAATTTGTTGAGAGAGTTGCGGTAAACACACCTGCAAATGTCAGAAAAGCAAAAAAAGCTATCAAAGAGGCATTCAAGGTTCAGTTGGATGGTAAGGGATTCGGTATTGTTGAGGTTCTATCAACTTGCCCAACAAACTGGGGTCTTACACCTGTGGAAGCAATGAAATGGTTGGAAAAGGATATGATTCCTTACTACCCATTGGGTAACTTCAGAAAGCCAGAGGAGGTAGAATAGAAATGGATGAAAGACTGATTATCGCCGGATTTGGTGGACAGGGTGTAATGGCTATGGGGCAGTTGTTGACTTACTCTGGAATGATTGAAGGGAAAAACGTATCATGGTTGCCTTCATACGGACCAGAGATGCGTGGAGGAACTGCAAACTGTAACGTAACAATATCAACAGAGCCAGTTGGATCACCAGTTGTATTGGAAGCAACAACTGCAGTAGTTTTAAACCTTCCTTCATTGGATAAATTTGAGGAAAGTGTTGTACCAGGTGGAAATCTAATGATTAATTCATCACTGATTGAAAAGAAGGCAGAAAGAGATGATATTAACGTTTACTATATTCCTGCAAATGACATAGCAAATGAAATAGGGAATACAAGAATCGCAAACATGGTAATGCTGGGAGCGTATATTGAGATTACTGGGGCAATAAAGATTGATTCTGTATACGAGGCTTTTGAGAAGGTATTTGGAGAGACAAAAGCTCATCTACTACCAGTTAACAAAGATGCCCTTAAAAGAGGAGCAGAAGTAGTAAGAGAGCAAATAAAAGTAAACGCATAGCATTTAAAAGCCAGATCAATGTGATCTGGCTTTTAGATGTTATGGTAAGAATATAATCATTATTCGTTGTGATATACTGTCTTGTATTTTTCACCTTCCATTTCAAATACCTTTTCTACTTCATTATCAACTAAATGAAGTATACCAGCTTCATAAAAAACTTTTGCACCGATTCCACAATTTGAACTGAGAGATCGGGGTACAGGCATAAGAGTGCAAGAAATCATAAGTTTCTCAAGCTTTCTTTGAAATTTGATTGCGCCTGAATGTGTAAAGAATATTACCATATAAGTGTTCATATTATTTTAAACCATTTATAATAATATCATCCTGTGAACCATCAAAGGATACTTCATAGCCCTCATGTGTAAGGAAACGTTCAATGTTTCCTTTAGCTGTTTCGTTGTCTACAACAATCTGAATTTGAACTGGCTTGTCTTTAATTGCATTCTTAGTTAAAAGTACAGGCTGTGGACAAGACATTCCACGTGCATCTATTTTTTCCATAGTATATCCTCCTTTAAGCGTTCACTTTTTTTGCTGCAAAATCTGAGTTTGCAACTGAAATAATAAGAACTGCAATAATACTTACAATTACTGCAATTTGACCATTAGCAGTTGGACCTGCTCCACTTGAAGCAAGACCGAAATTGTGAGCGATGGCTGCACCTACAGTCATTCCCATAACGCTGATTGCTGAATCAGTGTTGCCTTCACCAGCAAGTATAAGCTGTCTCATTGGACATCCACCAAGTAACACTGAACCCCATCCTGCAAGGAGCATACCCATAAAATTCCATAAACCGTCATTATGAGCAATTGGCTGACCAACAAATCCTAGATTAAAATAGCCCATAATTACATTTCCTGCAAAAGCGAATAGCAATATTGATATAAATCCTGAAATAAGATGAGAATCCCTAAAGAGAATCATATCCCTGATTCCTCCGACCATGCAAAGTCTATTTCTCTGTGCAAGCCATCCCACAATCAATCCTGCTGCAAGAGCAATCCAGATTGGTGCATGCATTGAGCCTGGGCCTTCGGTGCTAAAGAACAGAAATCCTGCTCCCGCAAAGAGAAGAACCAGAAGTCCAAGATTTACAGCTGGGAATATGTATCCCTCTATGGAAGGCATTTTGTAGCTTCTTCTTAAGCTAAACCCTTTATTAAGGAATAATACTCCAAAATATATTCCAACAGCATATCCTCCGATTCCAAGTAGTGCATTAAGATCTCCTCCTGCAAGACGAAGAACCATTCTTAAGGGACATCCTAAAAACATTAATGCTCCTATCATTACCATTGCCCCAAGTACAAATCTCGAAAATGGTGAAGAGCCTCCTGTTGTTCTGAATTCCTTGTTCTTAATGGATACAATAAATGCTCCTAGAACCAATCCGATTACTTCTGGTCTTATGTACTGAACTACTGAAGCTCTGTGTAATCCTACTCCTCCAGCAATATCTCTAAGGAAACAAGCTATGCAAAAACCCATATTTGCAGGGTTTCCATAGTAGACTAGAATTACGGAAAGGATTCCGACTATTGCTCCGGCAAAAATGATGCCTCTTTTTTCTTTCATAAGTAACCTCCTCATATTTATTTTAATGGCATATATTCGTTATGATTATAACAATACAGCGGACAGAAGTTAAATAGAATAAATTAATGGAAAACAATTTGTCATAGAAAATACTAATACAGATTGAATTTCACTCCTGGAAGGAGTAGCATCAAAAGCAGAGAATAAATGAGAGGAGGCATGCTATGAAAAGGGTATATCTTGACAATGGTGCTACCAGTTATCCTAAAGCTCCTGGAGTGGCTGAATCTATGGTAGATTACATAATTAACAATGGTGCCAATATTGGTCGCGGAACATATGAAAGCTCCTTCCATGCTGAAAATGTAGTTTTTGAAACAAGAGAAAAGCTTGCAAAGCTATTCCATTTTCCAGAGCCAGCCAATGTTATATTCACAAAGAACATAACCGAGAGTCTAAATGTATTATTAAAAGGTCTATTGAAGGAAAACGACCATGTAATTGTATCATCAATGGAACATAATGCAGTTATGAGACCATTGAATTCTCTAGGAAAAAGAGGAGTAACTTTTTCCAAGGTACAATGCAATAATGTTGGAGAGCTTGATCCTGAAGATATATTAAAGCAAATAAATACTCAAACCAGAGCTGTAGTTATGACACATGCTTCAAACGTTTGCGGTACAATAATTGATCTGGAAAACGTGGGGAAATTATGTAAGGAACAAGGGTTGCTTTTTATTGTTGATGCTGCTCAGACGGCTGGATTCATAGATGTAGATTTTTTTAGAATAAAAGCCGATGCAATAGCATTTACGGGGCACAAGAGTCTTTTGGGTCCACAGGGGATGGGTGGATTTGTCATAAGTGAGGAATTATCAAATGAGATTGATACATTAGTTGAAGGTGGTACCGGAAGTCTTTCTGATAAGGAGATACAACCTGAGTATATGCCAGACAAACTTGAAGCTGGAACACAGAATATTCCCGGTATATTTGGATTGCATGCTGCCCTGGAGTATTTGGAAAAAAATGGTGTTGATAATCTTAGAAAAAGAGAGATGATGCAGGTAGAAGCTTTTATTGATGGATTAATGAAGATAAGTGGAGTTAAGTTGATTGGGAAGAGTGGCATTGAAGGCCGAACAGGCGTTGTTTCCATTGATGTACCTGAAAGGGATAATGCAGATATATCATTTAGATTATATGACCAATTTGGCATTGCTACTAGATGTGGAATGCACTGTGCACCTTCAGCACACAAGACTCTTGGAACATTTCCCCAGGGGACGGTCAGATTCAGCTTTTCACATTTCAACACCATGGAAGAGGTCGAATATACTCTTGGTGCAATAAGAAAAGTAGTTAGATAATTGTTAAAAGAGCCAGACCCGAGGGTCTGGCTCTAACTATATCAAAGCAGCTTCAAATTCATCCATAAGCGCATCAACGGTTGTAATCTTATCTACAAGATATCCTCTCTTGCCAATAAACACCAAGCCGTTGTCTACATCTCCCTGAACGGCTCTAACAAGAGCACTGGTAATGCAATAGGGCGTAGTGGCTGGATTACAGCCAGTCAGGCAATTGTAGCACTTGGTTATTTTTTCCTTCTCCAATGATACCCGTTTAATATAGGGATTAATTACAGCCTGTCCAGGCATCCCCACAGGACTTACTATATAATCGATGGATTCTTCCTTGGAGTTAACGTAGGCCATTTTGTAATTCTCATGGGCATCACATTCCTCTGTTGCAACAAACCTGGTTCCCATTTGAACACCATCTGCTCCTAAATCCAGGAATTTTTTTATGTCCTCACCATTATAGATTCCACCTGCTACAACAATCTGTGCTGTCTTTCCTGATTTTTCTTCAAGCGGCTTAATAGCATTCTTTACCTCGGTATAAATGTCTTCAAGCTTTGGAATTGAATCACTTGAAAGAACTTCTTTGCTGAACCCAAGATGACCGCCTGCAAGGGGTCCTTCGATTATTATTAGCTCTGGAAAATAGTCGTGTCGTTTCATCCATAACTTGGTAATTACTGCAGCAGCCTTACCTGAGGAGACTATGGGAGCGATTTTTGTCGTACTTCCCTTTACAAGTCCCGGTAGGTCATTTGGCAAACCTGCTCCAGAAATTATCAAATCAATTTTTTCTTCCACTGCCGCTTTTACTGTTTCTGCATAATTTTCAATGGCAACCATAAGATTTACCCCAAGTATGCCAAGAGGACTTTTTTCCCTTGCCAGTCTTATTTCTTTTCTTAATGCTCTGATATTTGCTTCCTTTGTATTGGTCATGAAATCAGGTTCTCTGAATCCTATCTGAACTCCTGATATAACTCCCACTCCACCTCTGTTTGCAACAGCTGATGCCAGTCCTGAAAGAGATACTCCTACGCCCATTCCTCCCTGAATTATGGGTAGACGGGTCATTTTATCTCCAATTTGCAATTGTTTCATCAATACACCTTCTCTCTATTTATCTATTGCGAATAAGAATTCACCTTCTGCAGCCACTTCACCATCAACATAAGCTGTACCTTGACCGATTCCTATTACACCACGTAATTTAATTATCTCAACATCCATCTTAAGGACATCTCCTGGCTGAACCTTCTTTTTAAATCTGAATTTGTTGATTCCAGCAAAATAAGGAGTTTTACCTTTAAAATCGTCTCTTGCCAGAAGTATGACAGCCCCAACCTGCGCCATGGTCTCAATTATTATTACACCAGGCATAACGGGATTTCCAGGAAAGTGTCCCTGAAAAAAAGGTTCGTTGATTGTCACCATCTTATATCCTGTTCCAGTTTTACCTTCTTCGGTAATCTCAACCTTATCCACAAAAAGAAATGGTTGTCTGTGAGGAATAAGATTCATAATGTCGTTGACATTGTAGGTATTCACTACTATACACCTCCTTTTGATTAAAAGTCAGGAAATAAAATATTGATTAAATCCTCATTTTGTACTATACTGTTCTTAAGTTTGCATGTGCCTATTAACAATAATAATTTAAAAATGAAAAATTTGCAAACTTTTAATCCCCCTAAAAAACAGGAGGTGGTAAATTGAATAAAATATCTGTAGGAATCACAGGAATAGGAAGCTATGTTCCCGAAAATGTGATGACCAACGATGACCTCGCCAAGATTGTTGATACAAATCATGAGTGGATAGTGTCAAGAACCGGTATCGAGGAGCGAAGAATCGCGGACAAAGATCAACCAACATCAGATCTTGCCACGAAAGCGTCATTAAAGGCTCTTGAAGATGCATCAATTGCACCGGAGGATCTGGACCTGATAATTGTAGCAACGGCAACACCGGATTATATATTTCCTTCAACAGCTGCAATGGTACAAAAGGACATCGGAGCCACAAAAGCGGCTGCATTTGATATAAGCGTCGGTTGTTCAGGTTTTGTATATGGACTGGTTACCGGAGCAAACTTCATTTCATCGGGAATGTATAAGAAAGTACTTGTAATAGGAGCTGAAACCCTGTCAAAGATAGTTGATTGGGAGGACAGAAATACCTGCGTTTTGTTTGGAGACGGAGCGGGGGCGTGTATTTTGGAACCATGTGACGAAAGTTTTGGAATTCTTTCTTCAGAGCTTGGGTCAGATGGTGTCAAAGGAGACGTTTTAATAGTACCTGGAGGAGGGTCAAAAAACCCTGCTACAGAAGAGACAGTGAAAAACAAGCTTCATGCCATCAGGATGGATGGTAAGGAAGTATTTAAGTTTGCAGTAAGAGTAATGGAACAATCCTCAATGAGGGTTCTGGAGAGTGCGGGACTGTCGAAAGAGGAATTGGATTTCATGATTTCTCACCAGGCAAACAGCAGAATTATTGATGCAGCAATGAAAAAGTTAGGATTAAGTAAGGATAAGACCCATGTTAATCTTACAAAATATGGGAATACATCTGCAGCCTCCGTGCCAGTTGCTCTGGATGAGGCTGTTAAAAGCGAGCTTATAAAAAAAGGCGACAATTTGCTTCTTATTGCATTTGGAGCTGGATTGTCATGGGCATCTGTAGTCCTTAAGTGGAATAAGGAGGTTAGAAATGTTTGATTCAAGATTGAAGGATCTTCTTGGAATCAAGTACCCCATATTCCAGGGAGGGATGGCATGGGTTGCAACAAGCGAACTGGCAGCTGCAGTATCAGAAGCTGGCGGACTTGGAATAATTGCAGCTGGCAATGCACCTGGGGAATATGTACGGACTGAGATCAGGAAGCTAAAAGAAATGACCGACAAACCCTTTGGCGTTAACATTATGCTATTATCGCCGTTTGTAGAAGATGTTATAAATATAATATGTGAAGAAGGAGTTCCTGTTGTAACCACAGGAGCAGGAAATCCAGGAAAGTTTCTTCAGAGATTCAAGAACCATGATATAAAAGTCATTCCAGTGGTACCTACGGTGTCTTTGGCAAAGAGATTGGAAAAGCAAGGCGTAGATGCCTTGATTGTCGAGGGAACTGAAGCAGGAGGGCATATTGGAGAGATTACAACAATGGCACTTGTCCCTCAGGTTTGTGATGCTGTAAGCATTCCAGTAATAGCTGCTGGAGGAATTGCAGATGGAAGAGGTGTGATTGCAGCTCTGGCTCTTGGAGCGAACGGTGTACAGTTGGGAACCAGATTTGTATGTTCAACTGAAGCCAAGGTCCACCAGAACTACAAGGATAAGCTTATCAATGCTAAGGATAGAGATGCTTTGGTAACTGGAAGAAGTACAGGACATCCAGTAAGAGTTATTAAAAATCAGTTTACCAGAGAGTTCATGGAACTTGAGAAGGCTGGCACATCAATGGAAGACCTTGAAAAAATGGGGTCGGGAAGACTTCGCCTGGCAGTGGTTGAAGGTGATGTTGACAGAGGTTCTGTAATGTCAGGACAGATTGCCGGGATGATTAATGACATCAAGCCATGTAGAGAAATAATTGAACAATTGATTAATGAGGCTAAAGCGGTATTAGGTGGTCTTAATGATCAGGAAGGAGGTGAGAGAAATGAGTAAGCGTGCATTTATCTTTCCTGGTCAGGGAGCACAACATATTGGTATGGGTCAGGATTTCTTTCAACAGATAAAAGAATCCAAAATGATCTTTGAGGAAGCTGATGATACACTTAAGAGTCCACTTTCAAAGGTAATATTCGAAGGCGACGAAGAGGATCTTAAAAAAACTGAAACTACTCAGCCTGCAATTCTTACTGCAAGTATTGCAATGCTAAGGGCACTTGAAAAAGAAGGAATCGACTGTGATTGCACAGCGGGGCTTAGTCTTGGTGAATACAGTTCACTTGTAATGAGTAAAGCCTTGAGATTTCAGGATGCTCTGTCAATAGTAAGACAAAGAGGGAAATTCATGCAGGAAGCAGTGCCTAACGGTGTAGGAGGCATGGCAGCAATTCTTGGGCTGGACAGATCAAAGTTGCCGGAAGTTCTTTTGGCAGCAAAGGATTATGGCATTGTGGAGGTTGCAAACTACAATAGCCCCGAACAGATTGTAATATCCGGAGAAAAGAAGGGGTTGAAAATAGCCTGTGCAAAGGCTTTGGAGGAAGGCGCCAAAAGAGCTGTTGAGCTCCCTGTAAGTGCTCCGTTCCATACATCAATGCTTTCTCCCGCGGGAGTAAGACTCAAGGTTGAGCTGGAAAAATTGAGTATTGGAGACTTCCAAAAGAAGGTAATTACAAATGTTGACGGAAAGGCAATTGACAGTAAGGATCAACTGGTATCAAAGCTTGTTGACCAGGTTTCACACTCCGTTCTTTGGCATCAATCAATTGAATATATGATTAATGAAGGAGTGGATACATTTATTGAGATAGGTCCTGGGAAGTCATTGTCAGGCTTTGTCAAAAGGATTGGTAAATCCATGGACAAGGATGTAAAGGCAATGAATATTTCTGATATGGACAGCTTCAGAAACACAGTTGAGAAGCTGACGAAGGGGGCTTAATAATGAATGGGAAAGTAGCATTGGTTACTGGAGGAAGTAGAGGTATTGGAAGAAATATTGCAAAGGTACTTGCCGGTGAAGGCTACAATGTAGCCATAACATACAATAGCAATGAAGAGTTGGCAAAAGAAGTAGTAAAGGAACTTGAACACTCAGGTGTTAAGGCAGCCTGCTTCAAGGCTAATATAAGCATCAAGGACCAAGTCGACAATCTTATCAGGGAAATTGAAAAAGAACTTGGTTCGGTATGTGTTTTGGTAAATAATGCCGGGATAACAAAGGACAATCTTTTAATCAGGATGTCTGAGGACGACTGGGATTCTGTAATGGATGTAAATCTAAAAGGTGCGTTTCTAACCACCAAGGCAGTTGCCAGAGGTATGATGAAGAAGAGATATGGTAAAATCATCAACATATCCTCTGTAGTGGGAGTGATGGGTAATGCAGGACAGGGAAATTACTCTGCATCCAAGGCAGGACTCATAGGATTTACAAAATCAATGGCAAGGGAACTTGCAAGTCGGGGAATCAGGGTAAATGCAGTTGCACCCGGATTTATTCGGACAGATATGACAGACAGTTTGAAGGAAGAAGTAAAAGAGGCTATGCTTTTAAATATACCCCTGGGTTATTTTGCAGAGTCTGAGGAAGTTAGCAATCTGGTAGCATTTCTGGCAAGTGAAAAATCGGATTATATAACTGGCCAGGTTATTCAGATTGACGGTGGAATGAACATTTAAATTAGAGGAGGAAGTAAAATGATATTTGATAAGGTAAAAGAAATTATTGCAGAGCAATTGGATGTAGAAATGGAAAGAGTAACGATGGAGACTTCACTGATGAAGGATCTTGAAGCTGATTCACTGGATGCTGTTGAGATAATGATGGCTCTTGAAGATGAGTTCGAAATTGAGGTACCAGATGAAGATGCAGAAGGTTTCAAGAATATCGGAGATATCGTAAAATATGTTGAGGCTAAGTTAGCCTAGACTAAAGAGAGGTGTAAGGATGAATAGAGTAGTTATAACGGGTCTTGGTGCCATAACACCTGTTGGATCAGGTAAGAATGAATTTTGGAACTCACTTGTATCTGGTAAATCAGGCATTGACTATCTGACAAAATTCGACACAAAGGATCATGAAGTAAAAATTGCGGCTGAAGTGAAAGATTTTGATCCTACGGAATATATGGGCAAGAAAGACGCAAAGAGAATGGATCTGTTTAGCCAGTATGCGATAGCGGCGACTAAACAAGCGCTGGATGATTCTGGAATAGACATGGAAAAGGTAGATGCCGAAAGAGCAGGTACCATAATTGGTTCAGGCATAGGCGGAATATCAACTTTGGAATCAGAAAAAGAAAAAATGGATGAAAAGGGACCTGGAAGAATTAGTCCATTGTTTATTCCGATGATGATTTCAAATATGGCTGCAGGACAGGTATCGATGGCTTTCGGGCTGAAGGGTTCATCTATGACAATTACAACAGCGTGTGCATCTGCTACTCACGCCATAGGTGAAGCCTTCAGAATGATTAAGTCGGGCAACCTTGATTTCGCAGTGACAGGGGGTACAGAAAGCTCAATAACCCCACTTTCCATGGCAGGATTTATTTCCATGAAGGCGTTGTCAACAAACAACGAGAATCCTCAGTCTGCAAGCAGACCATTTGATAAAAACAGGGATGGATTTGTTATGGGCGAGGGCTCAGGAATTATTATTTTGGAGGATCTGGACCATGCATTAAACAGAGGAGCTACAATCTATGCTGAGATTATAGGCTATGGTTCAACTTCAGATGCATTCCACATAACTCAACCGGATCCGGAAGCAAAGGGTGCCAGAAACGCTATGGCATTGGCAGTAAAAGAAGGAAATATATCACTGGAAGATGTACATTACATCAATGCACACGGAACCAGCACATATTTCAATGATAAACTTGAAACCTTGGCCATTAAGACTTTATTTGGCGACCATGCCAAGAACATAAATGTAAGCAGCACCAAGTCCATGACAGGACATTTACTTGGAGCAGCTGGCGGAATTGAAGCGATTGCAACGGCATTGGCCCTTTATAACGGGGTTGTTCCTCCAACAATCAATTATGAAACCGAGGATGAGGAATGCGACCTTAACTATACTCCAAATGTTGCAGTTGAAAGGGAGATAGTTCATGCTATCTCAAATTCCTTGGGATTTGGTGGTCATAACGCAAGTATATTGTTGAAAAAGTACAATTAATAGCACAGTAGGCTGATCGGGAAATGACCCGGTCAGCTATTTTTTTAGTCAGTTACATGAATTTTATGCTATACTAATAGGTATACAATGGAGGTAGAAAATGGTGATAACTATACCTATATATATAGAAAGTATTATTGAGAGATTGGAAAAGGCAGGATTCAGCGTACATCTTGTAGGTGGCTGTGTTAGAGATTCAATTCTAGGGAAAACACCTGTGGACTATGATCTTGCAACTTCTGCTACACCCGTTCAGATCATAGCTCTATTCAACGATAAAAGAACCGTTGAAATTGGCAAGGAATACGGAACGGTTGTAATAGTTGAAAAAGAGGGTAATGTTGAGGTCACTACCTACAGGACAGATGGAGCTTATTTGGATGGAAGAAGACCAGACAAGGTAGGTTTCACTGAAGATATTTTGGAGGATCTAAGACGTAGGGACTTCACCATTAACGCAATGGCTTATCATCCTGAAAGAGGGCTGCTGGACCCTTTCAATGGAGTAGAGGATATAAGAGACAGTTTAGTCAGAAGTGTGGGAAGTCCAAGAGAGAGACTCTCAGAGGATCACTTGCGAATTTTAAGAGCTGTAAGATTTGCTACCCAACTTGATTTTCTAATAGACATCAAGACATCGGAGGCATGTATGGATTTGTCTCCTAAACTTGAAACTGTAAGTATTGATAGAATTAGAGATGAACTGTTCAAAATTATTCTAGCTAAAAGACCTTCAAGAGGATTTCTACTTATGAGAAGTCTGGGTATATTGAAAGAAGTAATTCCGGAACTTATACCAGCAATAGGTTTTGATCAGAGGAATCCCTACCACGACAGATCCGTATTCCAGCATACACTAACTGTTATGGACAATACGCCTCCTGTTCTCCATATTAGATTGGCGGCATTGCTTCATGATATTGGAAAACCTTATACCTTTACTTTGGATGATAAAGGTGTGGGACACTTCTATGGACACGATAAAAAAAGTGTTGAGATTGGAAAAGAAATACTAATGAGACTCAACTGCTCCACAGATCTTATAGACTCAACATTAAGACTAGTTAAAGAGCATATGATACATCATCCTGATTTAAAAAAGAAGGGTCTAAAAAGACAACTCCAAAGAGTTGGAGAAGACAGGATATATGATTTGGTTGACCTTCAAGTAGCTGATAGACTCAGCAAAAGTAGCAATAAAGACATTTCAAACCTTTTGGCCAAAAAGAAGGCCATAGACGCAATCCTATATGCAAAAGAGCCTTTTCGCAGAAAACATCTGGCAATAAACGGTGATGACCTGAAGGAAATGGGATATACACAGGGTAAGATCATCGGCAAGATACTGGAGTATCTTTTAAAATGTGTGCTGGAGAAACCAGAACTGAACAAGATAGAAACACTAAAAAAGATTGCTAGAGATATTTATCCTTTGGATTAGACAGAATAATGATAATGGGGGAATTTAAATGGGAAAACTATTTGGTACTGACGGAGTGAGAGGAGTTGCCAATGAGGAACTGACACCAGAGTTGGCATTTCAGATTGGAAGGGCAGGAGCATATGTATTGGCCAAAGAGAAAAAGGGGAAAGTTATAGTTGGCAAGGATACAAGGGTTTCAGGAGATATGCTTGAAGCTGCATTGACAGCAGGAATTTGCTCCATGGGATTGGATGTTGAATCTGTTGGGATTATACCAACACCTGCAGTGGCATATCTTACAAGAAAGTATGGAGCCGTGGCAGGGGTCGTGATTTCTGCATCCCATAATCCTGGTGAGTACAATGGAATCAAATTCTTCAGTGGAGAAGGCCTAAAGTTACCAGATTCAACAGAGGAAGAAATTGAAGATTTATTGATGAACAAGGGAGAAATAAAAGATAGACCAATTAAGAATCTAATTGGAAGGGTATATATAAATGAAAATGCAGCTTATGATTACAAGGAATTCCTCAAGTCCACTATTGAAACTGACCTGTCGGGAATAAAGATTGCCATGGATTGTGGTCATGGAGCACTTTACGAAATCGGACCCCAGTTGTTTGATGAAATGGGAGGAGAAGTGTTTGCAATTAATACAGAGCCTGACGGAATGAATATCAATGATGCATGTGGCTCCACTAAGCCTCAATTGGTTCAGAGGCTTGTACTGGAAAAGGGTGCAGATTTAGGTATTGCCTTTGATGGTGATGCTGACAGAATAATTGCAGTAGATGAAAAAGGCGAGATTATTGATGGTGATCATATTCTTGCGATTTGTAGCAGATATCTTAAGAAGAAAGGTAAACTTGCTAAGGATACTGTCGTAGGAACTGTTATGACCAATATGGGCCTTGATGAATTTCTAGGTAATAATGGAATGGATATTGTGAAAACTGCTGTAGGGGACAGATATATTCTAGAGGAAATGATTAAGGATGGCTATAATCTGGGAGGAGAGCAATCTGGACATATTATATTCCTGGAGCACAATACCACCGGAGATGGCTTGGCAACAGGATTACAGTTGATCCAAGTGATTAAGGAGACAAAAGAAAAAGCTTCTGACTTGAATTCACTGATGAAGAATTATCCTCAAGTACTTGTAAATGCCAGAGTAGAAAATGCATATAAAACAAAGTACATGGAAATTCCTGAAATTAAGGAAGAGATACTGAAGCTTGAAAATTATTTTGCTGGCGAGGGAAGAGTGTTGATTAGACCATCAGGAACAGAACCTCTAGTAAGAGTTATGATTGAAGGTAAAAACCAGGATACAATATCTGAGAAAGCACATGAATTAGCTGCATTTATCGAATCAGTGATAGGACCAAAATAAGTCGGGGAGTGATGAAATGGATTACAAAATCGTTGCAGACAGTAGTTGTGATACAAACGAACAATTGGACAAGTTTATGGAAGTCCACAAAGTACCCTTTAAGATTGACATCGATGAAAGAACATTTATCGATAATGAGGAGTTGGATCTTGAAGATATGGTCAAGACCATGAAGGAAAGTCCAAATCCCATTAAGTCATCCTGTCCTTCACCTGGTGACTTTAAGGAAGCCTACGGGGATGCTGAAAATGTATTTGTAGTAACTATTTCCAAAGAGCTATCAGGAACCTACAACAGTGCCGAACTGGCAAAGGAAATGACAATTGAGGAAAATGAGAATCAGTTTGTTCATGTATTCAATTCCAAGTCTGCAAGTACAGGTGAAACTCTTACAGCCATGAAGATTCAGGAGTGTGTCAACAAGGGAATGACAAGGGATGAAATCGTTGAAACTGTAGAAAATTACATCCAGGACACAAAGACATTCTTTATATCCGAAGACTTGAGCAATCTTATCAAGAATGGCAGAATATCAAAGACTGCGGGTCTGATTGCAAATGTATTGAATATCAAACCCATTATGAGAAGAGATGAAGATGGTAATATTGAACCTGTGGAAAAAATCAGAGGCAGCAAAAAGGCATTCAAGCGATTAGCAGAAGTGATTGGCGAGAATGGATCAAATTTTGAGGAGAGAGTTATTGCCATATCTCATGCAAATGCTTTGGATAAAGCTATGGAGTTGAAAAAGGACATCGAAAGGTACAATTTCAAGGAAGTAATAATCGTTGAAACCAAAGGCTTATCAACAGCTTATGTAAATGATGGAGGAATAATCGTCTCCTTTTAGCGGCAAAAAAAAGCACCCAAAAAATATTTGACAAATCATTTTTGGGTGCTATAATAGTAAGAGTGAGTGATATTCACTTAACGTTTTATGCGGGAATGGCGGAATTGGCAGACGCGCTAGACTTAGGATCTAGTGTCATTGACGTGGGGGTTCAAGTCCTCTTTCCCGCACCAGATTTAACCAGTGGTTATTGCCATTGGTTTTTTTATTGTACCAAAACAGCACCTAATATGTTATAATATTATGATGAGACTAAAATTCGGAACAGAATTTAAAAAAATACACTAGGGGGTTCATTGAATGAAGGCAGTTTTTGAGAAAAAAGAAAAAAATACGGTACACTTTAATATGGAATTACCAGCAGGTGATTTTGAGAAAGCACTGCAACAGGCTTATCTGAAGGATAGAGGGAAATTCAACATTCCTGGATTCAGAAAAGGCAAAGTGCCTAGAAAGATCATCGAAATGAATTATGGAGAAGAAATCTTCTTTGAGAATGCAATAAACATACTTCTTCCAGATGCTTATTCCAATGCAGTTGAGGAACTCCAACTGGAGCCTGTTGATAGTCCGGAAGTTGACGTAGAGGAAATTAAACTTGGAGAGCCAATAAAGGTAAATTTCAATGTTGAAGTAAAGCCTGAGGTAAAGCTGGGCGACTACAGTGAAATTGAACTTGAAAAGGTGGATTATTCAGTTACTGATGAAATGGTTCAGGCAGAGCTGGATAAGGCAAGAGATATGAACGCAAGGATGGTTGATGCTGGAGACAGAGAAGTGCAGGAAGGCGACATCCTAACTATAGATTTTGCAGGATATGTTGATGATGAGCAGTTCCCAGGAGGAACAGCTGAAGACCAGACGCTTGAAATCGGGGCAGGACAGTTTATACCTGGGTTTGAAGAAGGTCTTGTTGGGAAGTCAAAAGGTGAAGAAGTAGATGTAGAGGTAACTTTCCCTGAGGAATACCAGGAAGAATCACTTAAAGGAAAACCTGCAGTTTTTAAAGTGACAATAAAAGAAATCAAAACAAAAGAGCTTCCTGAGCTTGATGATGAGTTTGCAAAGGATGTAAGCGAGTTTGATACTCTTGAAGAATACAAAAACAGCCTAAAGGAAGAACTTGAGAAATCACTTGAGAGTCAGGAGAGAATCGAAACAGAAAACAATTTGGTAGACAAGGTTGTTGAAATGTCAGAAGTTGAGATTCCTGAATCGATGATACAGTCACAAGTTGAAAATGAAATCAAAGACTTTGAACACAGAGTAAAAAATCAGGGATTTGAGATTGATCAGTATCTTGAGTTGACAGGTACTACAATGAATGATCTTGAATTGAATTTCAGACCAATGGCGGAGAAGAGAGTCAAGGCAGATCTTGTTCTTGAAGCAATTGGTGAAGCTGAAGGAGTTCAGGTAACAGATGAAGATATTGATGCTGAGCTGGACAAGTTGGCAGAACATTACAATCAAGTTGAAAACAAGGAAAACTTCATTGAACAAATGAAAAAGGGAGATTTGGGTTTCCTTAAAGCGGGTATATCAAATACCAAGGTTTTGGAGTTGCTGAAGGATAAAGTTAAGTATATTGATTAGGAGGATTTAATATGTCATTGGTTCCAATAGTTGTAGAACAGACTAACAGAGGCGAAAGGTCATATGATATCTACTCGAGATTGTTAAAGGATAGGATTATTATTCTTGGTTCAGAAGTCAACGATACAGTGGCAGACTTGGTTGTTGCTCAGCTGTTGTTTCTTGAAGCTGATGATCCTGAAAAAGATATTCAGATATATATAAACAGCCCAGGTGGATCTGTAAGTGCAGGATTCGCAATATATGATACAATACAGTATATAAAGCCGGATGTAACTACAATATGTATCGGTAGAGCTGCAAGCATGGGAGCATTCCTACTGGCGGCGGGGACTAAAGGCAAGAGGTTCGCACTGCCTAACTCAGACATTATGATACATCAGCCCTTGGGTGGAACTCAAGGACAAGCTGAGGATATAAGGATACAGGCAGAAAAGATAATTGAAATCAGGGAAAGAATAAACAGAATATTGTCTGAAAGAACTGGACAACCCCTGGAAAGAATAGCAAAAGATACAGACAGGGATTATTATATGAGTGCTGCAGCAGCTGTGGAGTATGGAATAATCGATGCTGTTATGGAGAGAAAGAAATAAGAGGTGATTCCATGGCAAAAAATGATGACAAGCAACTAAGATGCTCGTTCTGCGGGAAACCACAGGATCAGGTAAAAAGGCTTATAGCAGGTCCGAATGTATACATCTGCAATGAGTGTATAGAGTTGTGTCAGGAGATAATTGACGAAGAATTCGTGGATTATAACCAAGATTACGAAATGAGTGATCTGCCCAAACCTTCAAATATAAAAGAGACTCTTGATGAGTATGTAATTCAGCAGGAGAGGGCTAAGAGAAATCTTGCAGTGGCAGTTTATAACCACTATAAGAGAATAAATAAAAAGGCATCAAAAACAGAAGAGGTTGAGCTGCAAAAAAGCAATATTCTGATGATCGGACCAACCGGATCAGGAAAAACACTTCTTGCTCAGACATTGGCTAGAATTTTGAATGTGCCTTTTGCTATAGCAGACGCGACTTCCTTGACGGAAGCCGGTTATGTAGGGGAGGATGTTGAAAACATAATCCTAAAGCTTATTCAGGCTGCTGATTATGATATTGAGAAGGCAGAAAAGGGTATAGTATATATAGATGAAATAGACAAGGTAGCCAGGAAGACAGAAAACCCTTCAATCACTAGAGATGTCAGTGGTGAAGGAGTTCAACAAGCCTTGCTTAAAATTCTTGAAGGAACCGTTGCAAATGTACCGCCTCAAGGTGGTAGAAAGCATCCACATCAGGAATTCATTCAGATTGACACCACTAACATACTGTTTATAGTAGGTGGAGCATTTGATGGCCTTGATAATCTAATTCAGTCAAGAGTGGGTAAAAAGACAATGGGCTTTGGAGCTGAAGTCAAGTCAAGGAAGAAAAACATTGGAGAGCTTCTAAAGCAAATCCAGCCGGAGGACCTAATTAAATTCGGGTTAATACCGGAATTCGTTGGAAGATTACCGGTTGTGGCAACTTTGGAAGAGCTTGACGAAAATGCTCTAGTTAGAATTCTTACAGAACCTAGAAATGCTCTTGTTAAGCAGTATACTCAGTTATTTAGCATGGATGACATAGAGCTTGAATTTGAAGAAGAGGCACTTTCTATCATTGCCAGAAAAGCAATTGAGAGAAAAACAGGTGCTAGAGGCTTAAGAAGTATAATTGAAGAAAAAATGCTTGATATAATGTATGAGCTTCCTATGAGAGAAGACGTTGAAAAATGCATTATAACTAAAGATACAATTGAAAATGGAACAGAGCCTACTCTTGTGCTTTCAGACAAGAAAAAAAGTAGGACAAAAGAAAATAGCAGTAAGGAATCTGCATCTTAAAGGCTCACAACTGTGAGCTTTTATTTTGCATTAAGGAGGGACGAAAATGAATAACCCTTATTTAATAGAAGAGAAAAAACTACCTTTGATACCATTGAGAGGAATATCAATTTTTCCTCATATGGTAATACATTTTGATGTTGGGAGAGAAAAATCAGTGCAAGCTCTTGAAAGGTCAATGATGGATGATTCACTGATCCTGTTGTGCACTCAGATAAATCCAAAGGTTGAAGAACCAGGCTTTGATGATTTTTACCATGTTGGAACAATATCCAAGGTTAAACAGATGCTAAAGCTTCCAGGTGGGAGCATTAGAGTCTTGGTTGAGGGAATAAACAGAGGCAAGGTTAAGAGCATGAGTCAAGAGGAGCCTTACTTTGAGGCTGTTGCTGATGTATACAGCTATGAAAGCGAAGAATTTGAACAGAGCCAGGATCTAGAAGCTGCAATGAGACTGGTTGTTGAAGATCTTGAGGAGTATATCAGTCTAAATCCAAAGGTATCTTCAGAGGTTTTGTATACAATATCAGATATTGAAGACCCAGGCAGGCTTGCCGATGTAATTGCATCATATATTTTCCTTAAACAGGAGGATGATCAGAAAATTCTTCAGTCATTTGATTTTTTTGAAAGACTCGAAAGCCTTCATGAGATTCTACAAAAAGAGATTGAACTTTTAAGAATTGAGGAGAAGATCAATCAAAGAGTTAAAAAACAGATAAACAAGGTACAAAAAGATTATTATCTTAAGGAACAAATCAAAGCAATTCAGAAGGAGCTAGGAGAGGATGATAGCTTTTCTGGAGAAATTGAAGAGTACCAGAAAAAAATCAAGAAAATAAAAATGCCAAAGGAAGTCAAGGAAAAGGCACTAAAAGAAGTTGAAAGGTTAGCAAAGACTTCACCACATTCAGCAGAAGTTGGAGTAATAAGAACATATCTTGACTGGATTGTAGAACTACCTTGGGACAAGGAAACCAAGGAGAAAATAGATATAAAGAAAGCTAGAGAAATACTTGACAATGATCACTATGGTCTTCAGGATGTAAAAGAAAGGATTCTTGAGTTTATTGCAATAAGAAAGCTTACAAACTCAATCAAGGGGCCAATATTGTGTCTTGTAGGTCCTCCTGGAGTTGGTAAGACGTCAATTGCTCGCTCAATAGCATCGTCACTGAATAGAAATTTTGTCAGGATGTCTCTGGGTGGAGTGAGAGATGAAGCTGAAATCAGAGGTCATAGAAGGACCTATGTTGGAAGTATGCCAGGTAGAATAATAAGTTCAATAAAAAAATCAGGAACTAGAAATCCGGTATTTTTATTTGATGAAATTGACAAACTTGCAAGTGATTTTAGAGGAGACCCAGCAAGTGCACTTCTTGAGGTATTGGACCCTGAACAAAACTCAACATTTACAGACCATTTTCTTGAAGCGCCTTTTGATCTATCCAAGGTAATGTTTATCACTACCGCAAATACAACATCAACCATACCTCCTGCTCTTTTGGACAGGATGGAGGTTATTAGAATCAGCGGATACACGGAGGAAGAAAAGCTACAGATTGCAAAGATTTATCTTCTTCCAAAACAGATTAAGGAACACGGCTTGAAAGACGGGCAACTCAAATTATCTGATGCAGCCCTAAGAGCTTTAATAAACTACTACACCAGAGAAGCCGGGGTCAGAAATCTAGAAAGAAATATAGCTAATCTATGCCGAAAAGCTGCAAAAAAAATAGTTGAAGATGACAAGAAATCTGTAACGATAAATGCAGGAAATATTACAACATATCTTGGAACAAAGAAATTCAGATATGACAAACTTGAAGAGAAGAACCAGATTGGAGTAGCCAATGGCCTTGCATGGACTGCAGTCGGCGGAGAGACCTTATCGGTAGAGGTTACATCCATGAAAGGTACTGGAAAGACTCAACTCACTGGTAAGCTGGGAGATGTAATGAAGGAATCTGCAATGGCTGGCATCAGTTATGTAAGAGCCAATGCAGAGAGATTGAAAATATCACCTGATTTTTACAAGGATGTAGATATCCATATACACGTACCTGAGGGAGCTATTCCAAAGGACGGACCGTCTGCAGGAATAACGATAGCAACTGCTGTTATTTCAGCATTGACAGAAAGACCTATCTTAAGAGAAGTTGCAATGACTGGTGAAATAACTCTTAGAGGTAGAGTATTGCCAGTAGGTGGAATAAAGGAAAAATTGCTTGCTGCCCATCGGATGGGAATAGAGAAGGTTCTTCTACCCTTTGACAACAACAAGGATTTGGAAGAAATCCCAGATAAAATCAAGAAAAAAATGGAATTTGTACTAGTGGAAAATCTGGATCAGGTTCTTGAACATGCATTGGAAAAGGGTGACAGCGATGAAAATAATTAGTTCAGATCTTCAGGCAATGGCAGTTGCTCCGAAGGGATACCCTGAAGACGGGTTTCCCGAGCTTGCATTTGCCGGGAGGTCAAATGTTGGTAAATCATCATTTATTAACGCAATGTTAAATAGAACAAACCTTGCCAGGACAAGTGGAAAGCCTGGTAAGACAAGAACTATCAACTTTTATCTGATTAATGAGAATTTTAGGTTTGTAGACTTGCCAGGCTACGGTTATGCACAGGTATCAAAATCAGAGAGAAAAAAATGGGGAGACATTATTGAGAAATACCTAAGAAAAAGAGACAATCTCAAAGCCGTAGTGCTCTTGGTTGATATCAGACATAAGCCTTCTGGACAAGACGTGGACATGTATCATTGGATCAAAAGTTTTCATTATAATGCAATAATTGTTGCCACAAAGGCAGACAAGATAGCACGTGGACAGTGGGAAAGACATATGAAAATAATTAGGGAAGAATTGGAGATAGAGGGAAATGACATAGTAGTACCTTTTTCATCCTCCAAGAAGCTCAATGTAGACAAACTCTGGGAAATTTTCGAGCCTATGCTTAGTCAACAAGACGACATAATTTAAATAAAAAAAGAGCCAGTGATTATCACTGGCTCTTTGTAAGTACTATTACTCTTTTTCGAACATGTCCTTAGTTGCTCCGCATACGGGGCAAACCCAATCTTCTGGAAGATCTTCAAAAGCTGTTCCAGGAGCTATACCTCCATCTGGATCTCCTTCAGCTGGATCATAAACGTATCCGCATGGTCCACATACCCATTTGTCCATTGTGCATTCTCCTTTCGTTAATGAATTTACTTAATTACTTAATTATACCATATATTATCAAAAATAAAACATTTAAATTATACAAAAGTAACCGTTATATTAGATTATAATACTTTAGAATGGGTAGAATACATAAGACTAGATAATTTGGATGTGATAGCTATGAATTATATTTACAAGGGCACAGTCTGCAGTGATTTGGAAACCATAAAGTCCTTTATCGACCAGACTGTAAACAATCTCGACAATTTAATATCCGACAATGACCTGATTTTTGATATTAAGGTTATTCTCAATGAACTGATTGTCAACGGAGCTCTCCATGGCAACGAATGCGTGCCCTCAAAATGCATTAGTTTAACCTTAAAGATGAACAGTAAAACTTTAACAATAGAAGTGCAAGATGAAGGTAGGGGAATTGATTACGATCCCGAAGAATACAGATCTACAGATCTTAAGTCGTGGGGAAGAGGACTTGTTTTGGTAAACGGACTTTCAGATGAGTTTTATGTAGACAGAAACAAGGTTGTATCAATAAAGAATATTGTTTAAGGACTAATAATATTAGATTTTATTCTGACCTTAGTATTATCCCAAATTCGAGATAATACTAAAATTTTGTGTTTTTTGCAAAAGTATGATAATATTATAAAGTTAAGCATATGATAATTTATTTATAGAAGGGATTTGTAATAATTTTATGAAAAGAAATGATATTAGAAATGTAGCAATAATAGCCCATGTTGATCATGGAAAGACAACTTTGGTTGATAGTCTTCTCAAGCAATCAGGTATATACAGAGACAACCAGGTTATTCAAGAGAGAGTGATGGACTCGAATGACATAGAAAAAGAAAGAGGAATCACGATTCTTGCTAAGAACACTGCAATAACTTACAAGGACATCAAGATCAATATCGTAGATACTCCTGGACATGCTGATTTTGGAGGAGAAGTGGAACGAGTTTTAAAGATGGTCAATGGTGTAGTACTCCTTGTAGATGCATTTGAGGGATCAATGCCACAGACAAAGTTCGTTTTAAGGAAGGCACTGGAACTTGAATTGCCAGTTGTAGTCGCAATTAACAAGATTGATAGACCAGAAGCAAGACCTGAAGAAGTAATTGACGAAATCCTGGATTTATTTATAGAGCTTGGAGCAAACAACAATCAGCTTGATTGTCCATTTGTATTCACCTCAGCCAAAGAAGGAACTGCAACACTTGATCTTGAAGTTAAAACAGATACCATGAAGGACTTGTTTGAGACAATAGTCGAGTATATTCCAGCTCCTGAAGGTGATCCTGAAGGTGAGACTCAAATACTTATTTCCACTATTGATTACAACGAGTATGTAGGTCGTATAGGAATAGGAAAAGTTGAAAGAGGAGTCATTCATACCAATCAGGAAGTAATTATTGTAAATGCTGCAAAGCCCGAAAGAAGAGTTAAGGCAAAGATCAACAAGCTATACGAATTTGAAGGCCTTAACAGAATCGAAGTTGAAAGTTCAACAATGGGTAGCATAGTATCACTTTCTGGTCCAGCAGACCTTGAAATCGGAGATACACTTTGTGATCTGGATACACCTGAAGCAATAGATTTTGTGAAGATATCAGAACCAACCCTTGCAATGACATTTTCAGTCAATAACAGTCCCTATGCTGGAACTGAAGGAGATTTTGTAACATCAAGACAGCTCAGAAACAGACTTTACAAAGAGCTACAGACAGATGTAAGTCTTAGGGTTGAAGATACAGACCAGACGGATTCATTCAAGATATCTGGAAGAGGAGAACTTCACTTGTCGGTATTGATCGAAAACATGAGAAGAGAAGGTTACGAGTTCCAGGTTTCAAAACCAGAGGTTTTATATAAAACCGTAGATGGAAACAAGCATGAACCCATGGAGAAGGTAACAGTAGATGTCAGCAGTGAGTTTGTGGGAGCTGTAATCGATAAGCTTGGACAAAGAAAAGGCGAGCTGATAAGTATGTCAGAGCCAGTTGGTGGATATGCCAGACTAATATTTTCAATTCCGGCACGTGGACTAATTGGATATAGGCAGGAATTTCTAACGGATACAAAGGGAAATGGAATATTGAATACAATATTTGATGGATACTCACCCTACAAGGGCGATATTCCTAGAAGAAAGTCAGGTTCAATAATAGCTTTTGAAACCGGTCAAGCTACAGGCTATGGTTTGTATTCCGCACAAGAAAGGGGTATATTATTCATAGGAGCAGGAACAAATGTTTATGAAGGTATGGTTGTTGGATCAAATCCTAAAGGATTAGACATTGAAGTCAATGTCACAAAGAGAAAACAACAATCCAATGTTAGAGCTTCTGGATCAGATGATTCTCTAAGATTATCACCACCAAAGATTATGTCTCTTGAAGAGGCATTGGAGTTTATTGAGGATGATGAGCTTATTGAAGTTACTCCATTGAATATCAGAATCAGAAAGAGAATTTTGGAAACCAATAAGCGACATAAATCAAAAAAATAATTTAAAGAGCAAAAATTGGGGAGACTGAAATGGAAAGTCTGTTTTCATCTTACATGTTCATATTTAGCAATCTTATATGGATCAATATTCTACTGGCCTTGGTGTTGGTTTTCTTTGAAAGAAGAAACCCTACATCAACATGGCTGTGGCTTATGGTCCTGCTTTTTTTGCCTGTAATAGGATTCATTCTCTACCTTTTTGTTGGACAGGATATGTCAAAGAAAAAAATGTTCATGTCAAAAGCCAATGAGGATGATTGTTTTGATATCCTTTTAGCAGATCAAGAAAAAAATTTCAGCACCAGAGAATTTTTGAAAAAAAATCCTGAATACAAAGCCTATGATGATATAGTCAAGCTTCACTTGATGGGCAGTAATTCTGTTTTCACATCAGACAACGAAGTTGATCTATATTTTAGTGGTGAAGATAAATTCAAAGCTCTTCTTGAAAGCATAGAAAAAGCTGAAGAATATATCCACATGGAATATTACATATTCAACGATGACAATATGGGAAACATTGTAATGGAAGCATTGGCTCAAAAAGCCAGGGAAGGCATTGAAGTCAAGCTTCTGATTGATGGAATGGGAAGCAGAAGACTAGGTAGGAGAATAACCAATGTTTTAAGAGAAGCTGGTGGAGAGGTTGTGTTCTTTTTCCCACCATTTATACCAGTATTTAACGTAAGGATAAATTATAGAAACCATAGAAAAATATGTATTGTAGATGGAAAAGAGGCATATATTGGAGGCTTTAATGTTGGAGATGAATACATTGGATTGTCTAGCAAGTTCGGATACTGGAGGGATACTCATATCAGAATAAAGGGTTCTGCAATCAGTTCCATGCAATGGCAATTCTTTTTGGATTGGAGATTCGCATCTGGTGAAGAAATAAATGGATGCCAAAGCTATATTGGAACCCAAGAGGAAGATAACAAGGTAGGCATACAGATAGTAAGCAGTGGACCAGACTCTAAATGGCCAAGTATAAAAGACGGCTATCTAAAAATGATCAATAATGCCGAAAAACGATTGTACATTGAGACACCTTATTTTATTCCTGATGACAGTATTTTTGAAGCCCTTAGAATTGCAGGTTTATCTGGACTTGATGTCAGAGTTATGATTCCAAATAAACCAGATCATCCATTTGTTTTTTGGGCAAGTCTAAGCTATATTGGAGAACTGCTGGAAGCTGGAGTTAGATTTTATACTTATGAGAGAGGATTTCTTCATTCAAAGGTTATGATTACAGATGATTCAGTTTCGTCAGTTGGAACCGCAAACCTTGATATCAGAAGTTTTAACCTCAATTTTGAGGTAAATGCGTTTATATATGATAGAGATACAAATAATAAACTCGCCGAAAGATTTGTTCATGATCTCGAAAACTGTAAAGAGATAACTATGGAAACTTACAAAAACAGATCAAGAACAATCAAGATCAAGGAATCTGTTTCAAGGCTTTTGTCGCCAATACTTTAAACTCACAGGAGGTATCCAGAATGAAACCAGAGGCAATTTTTAAATATCTTTCAGTTGATGGTAAATTGATGGAGGTTGAAGAATCGACAGTATTTGATAGAATTACGGGACCTGCTATCTATGAGGTAGTAAGAGTTGTAAAAGGTAATCCGATGTTCCTTGAGGATCATCTTGAAAGAATGTTCGGTTCAGCCAAGTTGGCAGATTTAAGGATTCCCTATAACAGAGATGAAATAAGAAGTCAGGTGCTGAGGTTGATAAAAGCTAATAATATTGACAATAACAACATCAAGATTTTATATACACTTGATGAGTCAGAAGTAGAGATCTTTCTGGTATATGCGGTAGAAAGCTTCTATCCTCCTGAAAACTACTATCGCGAGGGAATTAAAGTCATATTGTTTGAGCACCAGCGGGAAAATCCAAATGCCAAGGTCCAGCACAGTGATTTCAGACAACGGGTAAAGAATGCCATGAACAATAAGGATGCTTTTGAGGCGCTTTTGGTAAATGGGCAAGGTCATATACTGGAAGGAAGCAGATCCAATATGTTTTATGTAATGAACAATACGCTTTACACAGCTCCTGCTGAAGATGTTCTGCTTGGAATAACAAGGAAACACATAATTGCACTATCCATGAAGCTTGGATATCCCGTATTGGAGAGAAGACTAGGAAGAGATGAGTTAGATAAACTCGAAGGGCTATTTATCTCTGGCACGAGTGTAGGAGTTCTTCCTGTTTCTTGGATAGATGACATCGAGTTGCCAACTGCTGAAAATAAAATCGTAAATGAATTGGTAGAAGGATATAAGCAACTTATGAATGAAGTATCCTGAATCAATCAAATAGTGAAGACCTTTGGTTAAATCAAAGGTCTTTTTTCTGCAAGAATTATTATTTCAAGTATTGTCCTTGTAGCAAGTTCCATGCCTTCTATAGTTACATACTCGTACTTACCGTGAAAGTTATATCCTCCAGTAAAAATATTTGGGCAAGGCAAGCCCATGTATGAAAGCTTTGAGCCATCTGTTCCACCTCTGACTGGCTTGATACGGACTTCAATACCGAGATCCTCCATAGCTTCCCTGGCAAGTTCAACTATCTCCATAACGGGCTCAATTTGCTCCTTCATATTATAATATGAGTCTTTGATTTCAAGAGCTATGACATCTCCGTATTTTATATTTAGGAAGTCTGCAATTTCAGTTATAAGATTCTTCTTTTTTTCAAACCCGTCCTTAAAATGATCTCTTATTATATAACTCATTTCAGTTTCTTCAACAGTTCCGTTAATTCTCATCAAATGGAAGAAACCTTCATAATTATCCGTGTATTCGGGGCGTTCATTAACGGGTAGCATACTGTTTAATTCCTGTGCAATCAGTAATGAGTTAATCATCTTGTTCTTGGCTGAACCTGGATGTACATTTCGTCCCTGAATATTGACCGTGGCAGATGCAGCGTTAAAATTTTCGTATTCAAGTTCACCCACGGGACCACCGTCTACAGTGTATGCAAAATCAGCACCAAACTTTTCAACATTAAAATGGTCTGCTCCTCTACCGATTTCTTCATCTGGAGTAAAGCCTACCTTTATTTCACCATGGGGAATATCAGGGTTTTGTAAAAAATACTCCATTGCAGTTATAATCTCTGCTATACCTGCTTTGTTGTCCGCTCCCAGAAGAGTTGTTCCATCAGTAGTTATTATTGTCTTGCCTATATTTTCCTTAAGCTCAGGGAAATCATCGGGAGAAAGTATAATTCCTTTATCCTTGTTTAATACAAGATCTTCCCCTTGAAAGTTCTCGAATATCTGAGGATTAACATTTTTTCCTGACATATCAGGACTAGTGTCCATATGTGCTATAAAGCCAATAACGGGCAACTCTCTCTCTGTATTATTTGGAAGTGTTGCCATCACATAACCTTTTTCGTCCAAGCTTACATCTGACATTCCAATTTTACCGAGCTCATCAGCCAGTATTCTGGCAAACTTCAATTGGGATTCAGTACTTGGAACACTTACTGAACTTTCATCTGAAGTAGTTTCAAATTTTACATAATTTAAGAATCTGTTTGCTAAATTTTCCATATACATCCCTCCGTTTCTATTGTACCCTTTTATTAAAGAAATGTGTCCATTAATATCAAAAAATGGGTAAATGTGCTAAAATATTAGTATATTGGGTAGAAATACAGAAATAGCATAATTAAATGGAGGGGTTATAATGAGCATTAAGATACTATGTGACAGCGCATGTGATTTGCCTAGAACACTACTTGAGGAACTTGAGATTGAAGAGCTTCCAATAGTATTAATAAAAGGAGAAAAAGAGTATTTTGACAAGGTTAACATAGATCCTGAGGAAGTTTACAAAGGGATGAGGGATGGAGAAGTATTCAGAACTGCTCAAATTACTCCTATAACTTTTGAAAATGCATTTGAAAAACATATTAAGAATGGTCATGAAATCATATACATCGGATTCTCATCAGGATTATCAGCTACTTTCCAGTCAGCTTCAATTGCCAAAATGACATTAAAAGAAAAGTACCCCGATGCAGATATAGCCGTAATAGATTCCAAGGCAGCATCTTGTGGATATGGACTTGTAGTTTACGAAGCGGGGACAGCTCGCAAGAATGGCGCTTCAATGGAAGAGATAATTAAGATAACTGAATTTTACAGTGAGAATGTGGATCACATATTTACTGTAGACAATATCGAATATCTATATAGGGGAGGAAGAATTTCAAGAACAAATGCCATACTTGGAGGAATGCTCAATATAAAGCCAATTTTGGAAGTAAGAGATGGCAAGTTGGTTGCAATGGAAAAGGTTAGAGGAAAAAACAAGGTACTTAAGAGAATGGTTGAGTTGGTTGGAGAAAGGAATATTGATTCAGATCTTTCTAATACAACCTTTTGCATTACCCATGGAGACGACCTGGAAACTGCTGACAAACTGAAAGCAATGATTACTGAAAAATACGGAGTAAATGATTACATTACCAACCAAATAGGAGGAGCAATTGGTGCTCATGTTGGACCAGGATCATTGACGCTTTTTTATTCAAAGAGAAAAATGTAAAACTATCAAATGACGTGAAGGGAGGATCATATGAGAGTGCTCAAGGTGATAATATTAGCAGCCAGTTTCATAGTCCTTTTATTTGCGTCATTTTTATTCTACATATCTATAACTGATTTTAAGCCACAAGAGAAGGAAACTTTGTCGATTTCCAACAACCAACTTAAGGAGATGCCAGTAGGAGAGAATATTTCTATTACAACCTATAATATTGGATATGCAGGCCTTGATAAGACACAGGATTTCTTTGCAGATGGTGGTGAGAGGTCTAGGGCAGAAAGTACCGAGTCAGTTCAGGCAAATATCGATGCTGTGATTGATGCTTTAGATATCACCGAAGCAGAAATACTACTGTTGCAGGAAGTTGACCAGAATTCTTCCAGAAGCCACAGAATCGACCAGGTTGAGTTGCTTAAAACATATTATCCAAACTACGGGTATTCATTTGGAATCAACTACAAGGTACCCTGGGTACCTGTACCCTTGCTTAATCCAATGGGCAAGGCCTTATCGGGAGTCATGACTCTTTCAAGGTATAACATCACTGATGCCAATAGGTTTCAGCTTCCGGGAGAAGAAAAGTGGCCTGTGAGATTGTTTGAATTGGATAGATGCTTTACAGAATCTCGTTTAAAAGCCACAAACGGCAAGGAAGTTGTATTGATAAATCTTCATTTATCGGCTTTTGACGAAGGTGGCATTATAAGGCTTCAGCAGCTGGAGTATCTAAAGAAGCATCTCGAGGTTGAGTATGAGAAAGGAAACTACTTAATAGCAGGCGGGGATTGGAATCATAATCTTCCAGGGACTGATCCAATGACATTTGAATCCAGTGAACCGTGGCCCTTCTGGCTTAAGAACCTGCCTGATGATTACCATGTAAAAACATACTATTGGGCAGTGGATTCGAGGGTTCCTACAGTAAGAACCCTGGAAAAACCTTATCAGGATGGTTATAATTTTAAGGCCGTAATTGATGGATTCCTGGTATCAGATAATATTGAAATAATATCTGTTAATAATGTAGATACAGATTTTGAGAATACTGATCATAATCCAGTAAATATGATTTTTTCTTTAAAATAAAAGACATTATAAGTACTTACAGGGAAAAGAGGGATAGGATGAAAAAAACAGCTGCTTTTTTTGATATTGACGGAACCATATTCAGAAATTCTCTTATGATAGAGCATTTTCGAAAGCTGATTGCTTTTGAAATAATTAATCCTGAGGTTTGGTATACAAAAGTAAAGAAAGCATATGAGGATTGGGAAAAGAGGTATGCTGATTTTGAGGAGTATCTTGAAATCCTTGCAGGGGTATATCTGGAGGAATTAAAGGGAATAAAGCGAGAGCATATTGAGTTTGTTGCAAATCACGTTATAGAGTCAAACTGGGATATGGTATACAAATACTCAAGAGAACAGATAGAATGGCATAAGAAAATGGGACATGAGGTATTTTTCATATCAGGAAGCCCTGATTTTCTTGTTTCCAAAATGGCTGAAAAGTATGGAGTAACAGAATACAGAGGTACAAAGTATCTGGTCGATTCTGACAATTGCTACACAGGAGAAATTGTAAGGATGTGGGACTCCGCAAGCAAGAAAAAAGTGCTTGATGAAATCATTGAAAAGCATCAGGTTGATCTTGTGAGGAGCTATGCTTATGGTGATACACCAGGCGATCTGTCGATGCTAAGAAGAATGGGAAATCCGGTTGCCATAAATCCAAATAGGGAATTGATTCTTAATATTAAGGATGATGAGTATCTTTCTAGACGAATCACTATTATTGTTGAACGAAAGAATGTAATCTACAAGTGCGATGCAGATATCGAACTTTTGTAGTTTAGCACCCAAGTGAGGGTTATTGTAAAGAATTCGTAAATTATTCCAACGGTACATGTTATATAATCGTATCAAGGAATGGTATATGGAAGAGGTGATTCAAAGTGAGAAAGTCAAATGGATTTAAGCTTAGAGTATTGATTGTTGCATTTTCATTAGCATTTGCTACAGCCTGTACACCTATAAGTGACAGCCAGGAAGTACAGGATGAGGGCAAGGCAGGTGACAACGGAGTATCCTTAAATGACTACTATCCTTTTATTCACGATTCGTTGTATGAGTATGAGGGTCGTGGCAATGAATTTGCAGAGCAAAGTGTTTTCCTTGAATATGAAAATGGTCAAAGAGGTCAGTATAGGAATATAAACCCTGGAACAGAAACAGTAAGAATAGTTGAAAGAACAGCAGATTCCGTACGCGAGATATATCTGGAGGGAGAGTTCTACCACACTGAGAACATACTATCCACATCTGGTATCAAAAACAATGTGCTTTTAAAGGAACCTCTGGAGAAAGGGAATTCATGGGAGCTTGAAGAAGGCTATATCAGAGAGATTACTGGATTGGATGTTATGATTGAGACACCCTATGGAACCTTCAATGCACTTGAAGTTACAACCTATCTTGATGAAGACAGGTTGCAGAAAAATTATTATGCTAAAGATATCGGTATGGTAGCTGTTTTGTACTTTGATGGTGAAACCGAGATAAGCAGTCTTTTAAGCGATATAATTGAAGGCCCTTACGAAAAAGACATACGGCTGTACTATCCACTGGAAAGTAACAATGAAATTACTTTAAGATACGTGGATCATATATTCAATTTCAATACAAATGATCAATTGGAGAATATTTTCGAAGATCTTTTTAAAAATCCAGTGGAAGAGGGATTGACTCGGGTTATATCCCAGGATACCATGATAAACAGTGTTTTCCTAGACAAGGGAACTTGGACGGTCAAAGTAGATTTCACAAGTGAGCTAATTCCAGGCTGGAATGCAGGTTCATATCCTGAATGGATGCTTATTAATAGTATAGTGAACACATTTGGTGAATTTTATGATACCGACAAGGTATATATCTCGATTGACGGAGTTCCATTTACATCAGGACATTACGAACTGCCGGAGAATGAAGTTTTTGAAGTGGATACGGAAGGAATAGAAGAATACGATATAAGTGATGAATAGTCCCACTTGTGTGGGACTATTTTTTTATTTGCTTTTATTGTTTTTATTTAGAAAAAGTTTGTAATTCAGAGAGAAAACCTGAAGGACTTGCCTTGTGGCCATCCATAGTATTGTAGCAAAGGAGGTCGAGAGATTTTTTTGCTCTGGTCATTCCTACATAGAATAATCTTCTTTCCTCTTCATACAATGAACTATCACCATTTTCCATCGCTTCAACGCTTGAAGCTGAAGGAAATGAGCCATCAACAAGGTCAATTATATACACTGAATCAAACTCGAGGCCCTTTGCTGAATGGACAGTTGACAGGGTTAGATTGCTCCAATTTTTTGAGGATTGAAGCATCAGATCCCTCAAGTCACTCATTCTTTTACGAAAATGGTTAAAGTTACCTGTTTCAGCAGCTATTAACTCCATATAATAAAGCATTTCCTTCAATTGTTCAAATGTGTAGCCAAACCTTAATGAGTTTTCATGGATATAACTATCGTAGTTTATGTTTGACCTTATATATCTGATTGCATGTGCTGGTGCCATCTTCTGAATTTTTTTAAAATCCAGCTCAAGCTCCAATAACTGCTTTCTGTAGAAGTCAGATAATCCTGGATATTTCAGAAGTTCTTTAAATACATTCTTTTCAATATGCCTTCCCTTAAGCCAGTTTACCATCTTTCGGGATATATATCCTTTCATCTTGTAAAATATCTGTTCAAAAACTTCAATATTGCAAATATCCGCTGAAAGATCCATAAAGTTGTAAATATCTTTGGTTAACCAGTGGTTAAAGAATTTCAACTTTACATCTCTCATGTAAAAGTCTGTATTATTCTTTTCCAGGTAATTCATCAGGCCCAGTGCAGATAGATTATTTCTATATAGAACTGCTGCCTTTTTATGAGGATTGTCTCTGAAGTTTTTAAGAATATATCCATACTGCTCCTCAGAGGATTTCAACCTAATCACCTGAACTGCCTTGCTGTAGGGATTGTCAGTGGAAACGTTCTTTTTGTATCTTGATATATTCTGTTTAATAAAATCATTGGAGAGATTTACAATATTTTTAGAAGAACGAAAATTTTTCTCCATATAAAATAATCTACCCTCAGGGAAAATATTCTGAAAATCAAGAAGTCCCTGCGGATATGCACCTCTGAACCCGTAAATGGATTGGTCATCATCTGCTACAATGAAGAGATTGTTACCTGGAGATGCCAGAAGCTTCAATAATTCCAGTTGGATTTTCGAGGTATCCTGACCTTCATCAAGCTGAATATAGTCATATTTTTTACTGTAGTATTCCAAAGCCTTGGGATTGTCCAGTAGAAGCTGGTAACTCATTGTAAGAAGATCATCAAAATCAAGGAGATTGCCATTTATTTTCTTTTCCTCGTAAAGCCTGTACATTTCCCTAAATTCATCCAATTCAATCTTCTTTGTTTTTAGTAGTTTATCAGGTTTTATCATCATATTTTTTGCATATCCATAATAACTTAGGAATGATTCCATTTTTTCTTCTGTAATGGTTGAGCCGAACAATGATTGATAAATATCCTTGATTAGTCTGTATTTGTTAAGAGGTTCTTTATCGTCTTCAATCAGGCGAAAAGAAACATTCCTTTTTTTTGAGTAATCGCGTATAATTCTGAAGCAAAAAGCGTGAATGGTTGAAAACTCGGGATTTGAAATTTCTTTTGGAAATTCTGAAGTGAACCGTCTTTTCATATCGATTGCTGAGGCCTTGCTGAATGTTATGGATAGGATTCTTTCAGGCTTTATAGCAGATTCTCTTATAAGCTTGTGAGTCCTGTGGATGATTACTGTTGTTTTGCCAGATCCAGGCACTGCAAGGATAAGTGCTGGTCCATCTCTATGATTTATTGCATCTATTTGTGTTGTACTAAGTCTCATACTATACCTCCTATAATCTACAACTTAAATTTTAACACAAAAATGAGGAATAATGTAGTAAACTGATATTAGACCCTTTATTATCGGGTAACAATGTAATATAATTGTGTTAGCTTAAATGAGGTGAATACTTTGAGAAATATATTTAAAAGGTTTGATGATCATTTTATACAGTTGATAAATGCCAGGATAAAAAATCCTTATCTGGATAGATTTATGCTCAGGATAACTGATTTGGGTGGTGCAGTGTTTACCTCGATATTTGCTTCAGGGCTGGTGTTGTTAGGGGATAAAAACACCAAGTTGCTTGGACTGGAGGCTATACTGGCTTTATTTTTTGGGCAGATTTTTGTACAATCATTGAAAAAGCTAATGAGTAGGGAAAGACCTTACAAGATAATCGAACAACTTCATACATTCGGAATTGATTTAAGAGATTACTCGTTTCCATCGGGTCATACAACCGCCAGTTTTTCACTTGCAACAACGATTGCAGTCAATATGCCACGGCTGACTTTGTTTATTTTTTTACTGGCTCTGTTGATTGGAGTAAGCAGAATTTATCTGGGAGTTCATTATCCAACGGATGTTGCAGCAGGAATGATTCTAGGAGTATTAGCAAGTCTTGTTATACATTTTTATTTTATTGAAGCAGTTGATAGAATTGCTTTTGTCATTGGTATCAGTTGACAAACAATGCAATTAACAATATTACATTACCAGACAAGGAGGAATGAAAAATGAATATGACTAGTTTTTTAAAAAGCAGAAAATCAACGAGGGAGTTTAAAAAGAAGAGTGTTACTGAAAAAGACCTTGCAAATGTAAAGGCAGTTATTGATGAAATTAATGATGAAGTAAAGGGAAGCAACATGGAAGTCAAACTCTATGAGTTCGGAAAGAGAATATTTGACAGTCTCAAGGGTGTTGGTGGATATTCGGGAGTTATGATAGAGAGTCCTCACTATATAGCTTTGGATATGAAGTCACATGGTCCGGAAGAAAAGCTGAATAGTGGATATTATATGGAAAGAATAGTTACTAGATTGAATGATATGGGAATTGGAACATGCTGGGTAGGCCTTAATAATTTAGACATGGAAAGGATGAAAGCAATATTTGGTGAAAATACAGGTGACAATGATTATCTGCTTGCCATTGGCTATCCAAAACCAAAGAATCCATTTGTTCATGAACAATTCAGTGAAAGACTTGGCGTAGAAGAGATAGCATTCCGCGAAAGCCTTGCAAAGCCAGCAGATGTTGATTTCCTTGAAGAAAGAGGATTGGGAGATCTCTTGTTCTATATAAGATTTGCACCATCAAGCAAGAATCTTCAACCTTGGAGATTCATAATCCACGACAGTTATGTAGAACTGGCTATTGAAGAGATGAACGGAGAGTTTTGCTATACTGATGCGGGAATTGCAATGTACTACTTTGAAGAACTTGCCAAGACTCAGGGTATAAAGCACAAATGGGATTTAGATATGAGACCACAGCAAGTAAAGGGTAAGAAATACATGTTTATTGGAAAATATGAACTGTAAGGACTAAAAGTAGAGGTTAACCTCTACTTTTTTCTCAGGATATGTTAGAATTAAGAGGGAGAGTAAAATGAATAGAAAGATGCGAAACTATAGATTAATGGCTGAGGATTTCTATTTGGAGGGAAAAGTAGATAGGGCTCTCTCTTTTTACAAAAAAGCTCTTAAGTTTTCCAGAACCAAGGATGACAATAGTCTTCTTCTCTTCAATATTGGCGTGATTCTTACCGAAAAGGGCAGAGTAGAAGATGCAATGAAATATTATAAGAAGATAATTGACATAAATCCCGGATACCATGATGCTTACTATCAGATTGGAGTTATTCAGGAGGATAGGGGAGAATTCGATGAAGCCATAAGTAATTATAAAACTGCTTTGAAGTTGGACTCCAATGACACAATGAGTATGTATAATCTTGCCAATCTGTATGATATCCAAGGTGAAGGAGAAACTGCAAGAAAGCTTTATAAAAGGATTCTACACCTTGAGCCAGGTCATCCATATACTCTTAACAATCTGGGTGCCATGCTTGAAGCAGATGGCAGATACAGAGAAGCATATATGCTTATAAAGAGAAGTCTTAATGCAAAGAATGACTTCTTTATGTCACATTTTAACATGGGAGTAGTGCTGAAAGCTTTAGGTGAATCTGACAAGGCACTTGAACACTACGATATAGCCATAAGATTGAATCCAAAATACCATTATTCTTATTTGAATATGTCAGCAATATTTATTGAAAAAGACCGATACAATGAGGCAATAGAAATTCTAACAAAAGGTATTGAATCAAATCCAAAAGCTCATGATCTCTACTATAATAGAGCATGCTCACGAGCAATGCTAGGGGACTCTAAAATGGCAATTGATGATATCGAAATATCCCTAGGAATGCATCCGCCGTTACTAAAATGGGTTATTTGGGATAAGGATTTCGATGCTATCAGACATACAGAGAGATTTAAAGAATTAATCGAAATGTACAATAAGACAAAAGGAAAGGAAGAAGCAGATGATAATAGTCAAAACCAATGATGAGATCATGAAGATGAAAAAAGCTGGCGAAATACTCGCAAGTCTTCATAAAGAGATCAAAAAGATAATAAAACCGGGTATAACCACACTAGAGATAGATAAATTTGTAGAAGAATACCTGGAAGCAAGAGGAGCTTTCCCGGAACAGAAGGGATATCATGGCTACCCATTTGCTACTTGTGCATCAGTCAATGATGAAATATGTCATGGATTTCCAAGAGATAAACAACTAGAAGACGGGGATGTAGTATCAATTGATATGGTCGTTAGATATGATGGATGGCTTGCTGATTCAGCATGGAGTTATTCAGTGGGGGAGATATCCGAAGAGGCAAAGAAGCTAATGGATGTGACAAAAGAATCACTATATCTTGGGATTGAGAAGGCTATACCAGGGAATCGATTAGGAGATATTGGTCATGCTATTCAACAACATGTTGAGGGCAATGGCTTTTCAGTTGTAAAAGATTTTGTTGGCCATGGGATTGGAAAAGACATGCATGAAGATCCACAAGTTCCACATTATGGGAAACCTGGTAGAGGCGCAAGACTTGTTGAGGGGATGGTAATTACAATAGAGCCAATGGTGAACAGCGGTGAATGGAATATGAAACTGGATGAAAACAAATGGACTGCAAGAACTACAGATGGTAGCTTGTCAGTCCAGTATGAACATACTATAGCTATAACTGAAGACGGTCCGGTGATTCTAACCGACCAGGAAGAGGAAAGATAAGGTGAAATAAAATGTCTAAGTTCTATACTGTTCGTGAAGAAATAATGAATGGGGTTACCCATGGTATGGGAATATTGTTCGGCATTGTTGCACTGATAATTTTACTTATATCGCCAAGTGCTAAAGAGAGTCTTGCAGCTGCTGTATCTTTTGGGATATATGGATCCTGCATTATAATAATGTTCTCAGCATCCACACTTTACCATAGTTTTAGAAAAGAAAAAATCAAGAAGATAATGAGAGTTTTTGATCATTCCTCAATATTTTTATTCATAGCAGGTACTTATACTCCTGTTGTTATGCTTACTCTTGAAGGATCGATGAGAATTTGGATTCTCTCGGGTACTTGGCTGGTTGCATTGCTGGGGATAATTTTCAAGATAGCAACATATGGAAAATTCGACAGGTATAAAGTTTTATCTCTGATTCTATATATAGGAATGGGATGGATGGCAATTATACCAATTAAAGCTATCATTGAAGCGACATCATGGGGATTCTTTGCGTTTATATTAACTGGTGGGTTGCTATATACTGTGGGTACAGTATTTTACAGCATTAAGAAGATACCCTACAATCATGCTATCTGGCATCTGTTCGTATTGGCGGCAAGTATTTCTCATTTTATTGGAATAGAGCTCTATCTGGCATAGGACTAACTAAATATAGTAATCGAACATCCGTCAATATTGACGGATGTTTTTTTAGCGGAAATTGTCAGAATATAAAATACATTTATGAATATTATTGCGAACAATGAAAAAAAGAAAATGGCATAAATAGTAGATTACAGGGTGTTTTAATCATTTATCACTTTTGTGTAGAAAGTTGACAATGAATATATTGATATATATAATGTAAAGGCACAATAACATAAAAAGAGGAGAAAGATGTCTAATAACAATTCAAAAAAATCCGCTAACAGTGGGATTCTCAAGGCAATTGAAAGGGGAGGCAACGCACTTCCACATCCAGCAATCATATTTGTTATCTTAAGTGCTGCAGTAGTAGTTATATCTTTTTTCGTTGCACAGGCAGGAGTTAATGTAACATTCTACGATGCAAGAGCAGGAGCTGAGACTACCGTTTCTGCAGTTAATATGCTTTCAGCAGATGGTTTGCGTTATATTTTCAATAGTGCTACCAAAAACTTTACAGGATTTGCACCACTTGGAACAGTACTTGTAGCAATGCTTGGTGTAGGTGTAGCAGAGTGGTCAGGTTTGATCAATGCATCACTTAAGAAAATGCTAAGTAATGTTCACCCAAGACTTCTAACTGCAGTTGTAGTATTTGCAGGTATCATGTCAAATATCGCTTCTGATGCTGGATATGTAGTCGTAATTCCATTGGGAGCAATTGTATTTGCAGGAGCAGGAAGACACCCAATAGCAGGACTTGCAGCAGCATTTGCTGGAGTATCAGCTGGTTTCTCAGCAAACCTTCTTATAGGTACGCTTGATCCATTGCTACAAGGTATTACAAATGAAGCTTTAAGAAGTGCAGGGATGGATTATGAGATTCTGCCAACAGCGAATTACTACTTTATGATAGTATCAACATTCCTATTGACATTCCTTGGAACTTTTGTAACAGAGAAAATTGTTGAACCTAACCTTGGAGAGTATACTGGTTCATACAAGCCAAACAAGGAGACGCTTTCAGATGTTGAAAACAGAGGCCTTAGAAATGCAGGGATTTCACTTCTAATATTTGGTATCATAATGATGGCCCTTACAGTACCAACTAATGGACTTTTGAGAACACCAGATGCTGATGGCGTTATGACTATAAATGAATTTATGAGCAACGGACTAATCTTTATGATTCTACTTGTATTTATGATTCCAGGAGCAGTTTATGGTAAGACAATAGGTAAAATCAAGAACAGTAATGATTTGGTTGAGTCAATGACTCAGGCTATGAAGAGCATGGGGGCATATCTTGTTCTAGCATTCTTTGCAGCTCAGTTCGTTTCTTACTTTGGAAGAACAAACCTTGGAACAATTCTTTCTGTAAAGGGAGCAGACTTCCTTGAGAGTATTGGCTTTACAGGTCTTCCACTGATTATCGGATTTATATTTATATCGGCATTCCTTAACTTGTTTATGGGATCTGCATCGGCAAAGTGGGCAATTATGGCGCCAGTTTTTGTTCCGATGATGATGAGACTTGGATTGAGCCCTGAGCTTACACAGGCTGCATACAGAATAGGTGATTCAACAACAAATATTATTACACCTCTTATGAGTTACTTTGCAATGATTGTTGTATTTGCCAAGCGATATGATGAGGAAAGTGGACTTGGAACACTAATCGCAACAATGGTTCCTTATTCAGTAGTATTCCTGATTGGATGGCTGGTGATGATGGTAATATGGTTCTACTTGGGCTTGCCATTGGGACCAGGAGCAATGATTCACGTATAATATTTGACTAAAAATGAGGCTTTAAAGCCTCATTTTTTTCTAAATACAAAAGCAGAAAGGGGAGAATTGTATGATAAATGAAAAAAGACTGCTTGAAAGATTCCTTAAGTATGTACAGGTTGATAGTCCTACAATGGAGGAAAGAGAGTTTGCAATTGTATTGAAATCTGAGCTTGAAGAGCTGGGAATGGAAGTTCGAATGGATGATGCAGGTGAAAAAGTTGGAAGCAATTCAGGTAATCTGATAGGATTACTTAAGGGAACAACTGAAGGTGAAAGCATCCTTTTCAGTGCTCATATGGACACGGTTTCACCTGGAAAAGGAGTAAAACCTCAAATTAAGGATGGTGTCATCTACTCTGACGGAACGACTATCCTAGGTGGTGATGACAAGGCGGGTATTGCAGCAGTTGTTGAAGCAATTCAATCAATACATGAAAACAATATTCCGCACGGAGATATTGAAGTTGCATTTACAATATTTGAAGAGGGTGGCTTGTTTGGTTCGAAAAATCTGGACTATTCAAGTATCAGGTCAAAAAAGGGATTTGTTCTGGACAGCGGTGGAGATCCTGGAACAATAATAGTCCAAGGACCAGCACAAAACAAAATTGATGTCAAATTCATTGGTAAGGAAGCTCATGCAGGAGTAGCTCCTGAAACTGGTATAAGTGCAATACAGATGGCAGGGGAAGCTATTTCAAATATGAAACTCCTAAGAATAGACGATGAGACCACTGCAAACATTGGTTCAATACAATCGGAGGGTCCAACCAACATTGTTCCAAAGGTTGTTGAATTCTTTGCTGAAGCAAGAAGTCTCAGCGATGAAAAACTTAAGGAGCAATCTGATCACATGGTTAAATGCTGTAAAGAAGCTGCGGAGAAGTTCGGTGGTTCGGTAGAAGTAAGCGTTGAAAATGCTTATGGAGCATTTAAAATTGCTGAAGATCACCCATTGGTAAAGGTTGTTGAAAAAGCTTGTCTAGCTTTGAATTTTGAATCAAGGACTTCAAAATCGGGTGGAGGAAGTGACACAAATATTTTCAACGCCAATGGAATAGATGCAATAAACTTAGGCGTAGGTGAAAGAAAGCCACACACACTTGAAGAGCATCTTCACATAACAGATCTTGAAAACTCAGCTAAATTGGTAATTGAGATAATAAAACAATATGCATAAATCAGAAGGATAGCCATTTAGGCTATCCTTCAATATTGTAATACACAAGCAAATAGTGTAGAATGATAAGGATAATTTGTAGTACAAGGAGTTTACAATGAGAAGAGAGCTTAATCTAACTGAAGGAAATATTATAAAGACTCTGACAAGGTTGGCATTGCCTATTATGGGAACCTCCTTTATTCAAATGGCATATAGTTTAACAGATGCCATGTGGCTTGGGAGACTGAGTACAAAAGCAGTTGCAGCGGCTGGAATAGGGGGATTTTTTCTATGGCTTGGCGCTGCTCTTATTATGATAACGCAGATTGGTGTTGGTGTAAGTGTATCCCAAAGTTACGGGAAGTCAGATATTAAATCCGCCAGAGAATACATAACAGCAGGGCTGTTGATTGACATTATAATTGGATTGGTCTATGGTTTTTGTTTATTTACATATAATAAGCAGATTATTGGGTTCTTTAATCTGGGAGACCTCGAAGTAATCGGTATGGCTGAAAGTTATCTGCAAATAATTGGTATGGGAATAATATTTCACTTTTTAAATCCGGTGCTTTCCACAACTTTGAATAGCTCTGGAGATAGCATGACTCCATTTAAAGTCAATACCATCGGTCTGGTTGCCAATATGATACTGGACCCCTTACTGATTTTCACATTTGGGTTGGGAATCGAAGGGGCTGCCATTGCTACAATTACATCTCAGATGGTAGTAACGATGATCTTTCTAGTTATTGGAAAACGGATTAATTCTTTGTATTCCACATTTAAGCTATTTTCAATTCCTGATATGGACAAGGTTAAGAAAATCATAAAGTTGGGTTTTCCGCCATCAACCCAAATGGGCATTCATGCTATGATTAGTATTGTTCTTACAAGGATAATTGCAGGCTATGGTCCTGTTGCCGTCGCCGTTCAGACAATCGGTTCTCAGATAGAGTCCATATCGTGGATGACATCAGAAGGTTTTGCAGCAGCCATATCTGCATTTGTTGGACAGAATTATGGTGCAAACAAGATTTCCCGAATCAAGGAAGGGTATTACAAGGGTATAAAGGTACTTGGAACATTCGGTATATTCGCTTCACTCCTTCTAATTTTTGCCGCAAGACCATTGTTTACAATTTTCACGCCGGATGATCCAAAAGCAATTGCTGAAGGAATAATATATCTAAGAATTCTAGGCTTGTCACAATTTTTCATGAGCATTGAGATTGGAACTGCAGGCGCCTTCAATGGGCTTGGAAAGACAATCCCTCCAACAATAACAGGAATTTCATTAAACGCAATGAGAATACCTGCTGCCATATTGCTTTCAGGATATACATTTCTGGAATTGTCAGGGATCTGGTGGGCAATAAGTGGAAGCAGTATCTTAAAGGGAATAATTCTATTTGCATGGTATCAAAGAGAGCTTCAAAAACTAAAGGAAGCCTGATTCATATCAGGCTTCTAAAGTGCTTTTCTCTGAGCAATTACATCTGCTCCAGTATTGAGGATGTTCCTAATTATTATCTGGCCTCGAACAACAGGAGCGTCTACGGCGGTTTTCTGAATTGTTTTAAGAACTTTGTCTATTAATTCAGTTGGAATCTCCTTGGTTGTTGAAACAGGGAGTCTACTCATTTGACCACCAGATAGAAGGCATCTTCCTGTTACAATTTTTTGATTATTTGTCAAATGCTTTTCAGCCAATTGAGATCCTCTACCACAGCGATTGCCACTGATTATTGTTGAATTTTCATATTGTTCTATAGTTATTTCACATGCCATCTCGCAGATGGAACAAGTGATTTTGCTGTTCATAAAGTAACACCTCAAGATAATTATACCATATTGAGTTGATGAAATACCATTTATAGAGTAAAATTTAGAGTAAGGACACATATCAGGGAGGTACAGTATGTTAGCCTATCCAGAAATACTTGCAAGATTACTAATATCTGCTGTTCTAGGGGGTGTTATCGGCATTGAGAGAGAAGCCAGCAACAGACCAGCAGGATTCAGGACCCACATACTAGTCAGTGTAGGATCAACACTAATTATGCTTGTATCCATGTATGCAATTCCCCAACCTGCAGACCGTGCAAGAATCGCTGCACAGGTAGTTAGCGGAATTGGTTTTCTGGGAGCAGGTACAATTTTAAGAACTGGTAGCACCATCAGAGGTCTAACAACTGCAGCCAGTCTTTGGGTATGTGCAGGAATAGGCTTGGCTATTGGATCTGGATATTATTTTGGAGGAGTTGTTACTGCAATGATAGTCCTGATATCACTTGTTGTTCTCTCAAAAGTTGAGAAAAATGTATTTAGGGGAGCAAACAGGATGGTAACAGTAAAGGCCTTGGATAGATCGGGGCTTATAGGAGATATAGGGGTTATTTTCGGACGTCACAGTATCAGTATCAGAAATATTACCATAGAGGATATTACAAACGAGGATGACGACCCATCTGGCCTTATAGAAATCAAGTTTTACATTAAGAAACCCATGGGATTCGACATCGGAATACTCGATGAAGAGATACATCGGATAATGGGAGTTGAGTCAGTAAACTTAGAAAATGGTAAGATTGATAATAACTAACAAATAATGGGGGTAATAACATGCTTAATCAACTAAAGAAACCTGAGAATAACGAAGAAATTGCTATCATAAGGACAAATCACGGAGAAATTAAACTAAGACTATTTCCAGAAGTGGCTCCCAAGGCAGTTGAAAATTTTACAACACATGCTAAAAATGGTTACTACGACGGGATTAGTTTTCACAGATTGATAAACAACTTTATGATTCAAGGCGGAGATCCTGATGGCACTGGGCGTGGTGGAGAGAGTATTTGGAAAAAGCCATTTGAAGATGAATTCAGTTCAGATTACAGAAACATACGTGGTGCTTTGTCAATGGCCAATTCAGGACCAAAGACCAACGGTAGTCAGTTTTTCATTGTCCAGAAAAAGGATATTGAGGACAGTATAATCGATCAGATGAAAAAACTTGGTGAGAAAAAGGGTTTTTCAGAGGATGTTATTGAAGCATATAAGGAGAATGGCGGAACATACTGGCTGGATGGCAAGCATACAGTTTTCGGTCAAGTGTTCGAGGGAATGGATGTTGTGGATAAAATAGCAGAATTGCCTGTTGGAAGAAACGATATGCCGAAAGAGCCCGTTATGATTATGAAAATAGAAGTAACAAAACACAAAGAGTAGCTATGATGAAGAAAGCAATAGCCAGGTAAGTATAAGATTACGTATTGAACTTTAAAAAAGAGATAGTATGGATAGTCTCTGGAAGAGAGCTTTGGATGTAGAGATTTGAAAGAGTTACAGGCTACCAATTGCTTACAGAAAACGTTAAAAAATTCGAGTATTTGCGAGATTAAAGTGTTTTCGGAAAATGTTTGGTTAAAATACCTTGTTCATTTAAAAATCCAAATCACTAAAAATATTGCAGGCTAATTATGAAGTGCACCACAAATGCTAGATAAAAGACTATTATTTGGTGGTGTGCTTTTTTATTGCGAAATTCACTATTGTTTTGCCTGTAGGCATTTAACTCTGATCAAATTATTGATATAATAAGAAGGCCAAGTATAAGGAGGGACATAAATGCATCAATACAAAGGGAAACTGATAATACACACGGGATCCATGTTTTCAGGCAAGACATCAAGCCTAGAGAAGGAAGTAAAGAGATTTATGATTGCTGGGTACAGAACTGTTGCCTACAAACCATCTGTGGACAACAGATATCCAACATCTGAAATTGTAACACATGATAAGACTTCTCTTGAAGCTATTCTTGTGGATGACATAGATCACTTGTTGAAGCATTGTGAAAAGGTAAATCCGGAGGTTGTGGCAATAGATGAAGTTCAATTCTTAGGAGGAAACATTGACAAAATCCTGGAGGGAGTCAATTCACTGCTAAGTAAAAACATAACGGTTATAGTAGCGGGACTGGATATAGACTTTTCGGGCAAACCATTTGAAATACTAAAAGAGCTTATGCCAATTGCTGATTATTTGACCAAGCATCATGCAGTTTGTGTTAAGTGTGGAACAGATGCCTGGGTAAGCCACAGAAAAACCAAGGAAACAGAAAGAGTTGTAATCGGTGCAACTAAGGAGTATGAGCCTTTATGCAGATCGTGTTTCCTTAAGGATAAGAAAAAAGAGGATGCTATTGTAAATAAGAACCAGGTAACTTTTATTGATTAAAAATGATGGGATGACAATTGTCATCCCATTAACTATACTATTCAAAAAGTGTTATATTACCTGAAGAGCTTGCAAGGTCCATATTGTAGGAGCCTTCCTCCAGAGTCATCCTAAGATTGTATCCATCATTTTGTATTGATTTTGCGGAACCTTCATAGGAAATTCTTCCTGAGGAAGTTGTTGCCTTCACTTCAAGCGGAAGCCCTTTTAATGGACCGCTGCGGATATTTCCGGAGCTGGTGGTCACTCTAATATCACCCAATGGAACAATTGGACTAAAGGTAATATTACCAGAGCTACTGGCTATTGAAATTTTGCCAGTTGATGAAATGATTTCAATTTCTCCTGAAGAAGATACAATTTTGGTTTCTGATGCCAAGATCTGACCTATTCTAATATTTCCGGAACTCGATTCAATACTGGCAACATCTGCATCTATAAGTACAGCTTCAAAATCAGCAGAGGAAGATTTAAAATCCAAGCTTCCATCAAAGGTTGAAGGCAAGTATATCTCCAATTGAAGATTAGACTGAGAAACCGTGAATCCACCGGTTTCTGGTGTAACTGACACCTTAATGTTATTACCGATATCTTGAATATCAAGTGAAACAGCTCTATTTGACTTGTAACTTCCCTTTAAGGAAGCAATCAGTTCATCATTATCTGATGTATAAACTCGAGTGTTTGCAAATGTACTATGAATTGAAACTGAGTCGATATTCTCCGAAAGATTCGTACTTTTTGACTCATCAGCTTCATATGATTTCAGATTGGAGAAAATATTGATGCGTTCAAAAAAGCTTATGTCTCGAATTCCCACTACAGTCTTGTTTCCATCTTCAACAACTTCAATTCCATCCCAATTGATTGAAACAGATTTACCATTCTCATTAATCATTATTCCTCCAGAACCAATTTCAAAAGTATCTCCGTTGTTAGTTATTTCTATTCCCCCTTCTCCTGCGATATCGTCAATATTGAAATCGTCGATATAAAGAAGAGAATATATTCCCACCCCAAATGCAATAAGTACTACTCCTGCAAGTATTAGGGATAATCTTTTTAAATCCATTTAATTCCCTCCTAACTATTTATAACCTTCTTATTCCATTCAATATACATTGAGGCGAGCCTGTAGAATAGTTTGCTCAGATAAATACCAAATATAAAAACCAAAGCGCCCAGGGCACTTAAACCGATTCCGAAAGCCAAAGAAGTAAGCATTCCAGGGACAAATCCTGCCATAAAACTCGTGAAGGGAGCACCAATCATTAACCCCACTCCACCGACAACAAAACCTATACCAGCTCCAAAGATTCCTACAATAACTCCAAGCACTGCCACCGCTGGTCCTGCCAGGAATACAATATTAAGTCCCAGCAATAATAGGATAATCAGAAACCTTTTTACACCGTCATCTGCTGGTTTTGCTGTAGCGGTATTTGGGTTTGCCTTTTCTTCGGGCCCAATTGTGCTTAGTATACTTTCTGCCACTTCTTTTGGAGATCCCAGTTCAGCAGATATTTCATCATCCGTTTTACCTTTATCTCGTCCAATATTAAAATGTTCTTCGTAGTCAAGTAATACTTCTCTCAACTCACTTTCGCTTAATTCAGCAAGATAAGATCTAAGCCTTTTTAAATACTCAGGGGAATTGACCCTATAATAAAAAAGCTGATGAGTCTGTGAAAATAAAAAATCACAGAAGTCATCAGCAAATTTGCGGTTCAAGCTAAGCTTAGGGAGAACTTCATTCCCAATAATATGAATTTATCATAATCAGTATTAATTTTCAACATGTCAAAACATTTTTTTCTTTACCATGAAAAGAGCCAGAATAGTTGATAACCCTAAAGAAATTGCGATTATTATAATAAACGCATAAGGCTGCATAGACAAAGGAACAGGTACATTCATTCCAAAAAAGCTTGCAATCATTGTAGGAATAGTAAGTACAATTGTCACTGAGGTTAAAAACTTCATTACAATGTTTAGATTGTTTGAAATAATAGAAGCAAAAGCGTCCATCATTCCGCTTAAAATATTGCTATAGATATTGGCCATTTCAATAGCTTGCTTATTTTCAATAATAACATCTTCAAGTAAATCTTCATCTTCAGGATATTTTTTAATTGCATCAAGTTTGAGCATTTTTTCAAGAACAATTTCATTACTTCTTAAAGAAGTAGAAAAATAAACTAAGCTTTTCTCTAAATCCAGAAGTTGAATTAATTCTTTGTTTTTCATAGATTTATGCAGTTCACGTTCAATATTAAGGCTCATGCGATCAATTTGTTTCAAATATTGAAGGTAATAAGTTGCATTTTTGAAAAGTAATTGAAGTATAAATCGACTTTTCTTGAAAGTGTAGAAACTTTTAATTTTACCAGACATGAAATCATTTAGTAATGGGATTGCCTTTAGGCATACTGTTATAATATTTTCACCTGATAAAATGATTCCCATAGGTAATGTTGTATAAATCTTTGATCCATCATTTTCTTCAAAAAATGGAACATCTACTAGAATGAGCGTACAGTTCTCATCTACTTCTATTCTTGATCGTTCCTCTTCATCAAGAGCTGCTCGTAAATGGTCTTGTGGAATTGAAAATGAATTACTTATTATATTGATTTCTTCCTCTGTTGGTTTAATCATATTAATCCAGATGTTATCTTGAATTTCATTTAATTGGATTAAAGATTCATTGAGTGTTTTAAAATACTTGATCATAATAATCTCCTTTCAATACTTAGAATAATGTGAGCACACAAAAGCGATCTTTATGATTACATGTCTCAAGCATTTTTTCTCACAGTAAACTTAGTATACGGGATTAATACAAGATATAATCAAGTATACATAAAGGTAATCATATAGATAGGATTAAGGTGCTTTATTAAATTTTGGTTGTAACAACTATGTTCAGGACCACTATCCATATATCTCACCTCTTTCTTAACATGAAAAGTATTAAAACCATCTAGCAATTATACATCAGTTGCCAAAACTATTCAATAATAACATTGATAACTAGCGAAAAAGAGTATTATACAACTGCTTCATTGGCTCTAAAGACACCACTTTGAGATAACAATGCATCAACCAAAGTGGATTTACCTGCGTCTACGTGGGCAATTACCGCCACGTTTAAAATTTTTTGTTTTTCCATAATTCCTCACATCTCGTATGTTTTCAAGTAACTAAACTAGTATACTACAATAAACACCTTCTGCATACCCCTGATTCATAAACTTAACCATCATAAAAATATAATGCCTAAACTTATCTTTCTTTTATAAATTTTTTTCATGTGTTAAAATAAAAATTAGGAGGCAAAAAATGAAATCCAATCATTTAATACTTACAGCAAAAAATCAACGCAACGAAAAGGGCTTATGGTCACTCATAGATATATTTCTATTAACACCCGCAGTTTATATTGTTTTTTCATCCTTGCTTTTTATCGCCCTTGACCCCATCAGTGCCACTGTGCCATCAACTTATTTTATGGAAGTCCTAAAGTTTTCCAGCATTCATTTGGGTATCAGCTTCATGGTCATGGTTTTATCCATCTGGTTTGTGGTTAAAACCATGGAACACAGGGGCCTTAAGACCCTAGGCTTTCAAGCAAAAAAGCCATTGGTCAAATATGGTTTTGGCTTTTTAATAGGCTTTATCATGATCAGCCTGACCACCCTATTAATTTTATTATCTAAGAGTGGTCAGCTAAATGCTGATCATATACAAGTTTCTGGTTATTCCGCCCTACCAACCGTTCTTATTATGCTTGTAGGTTGGCTCATACAAGGAGGGGCAGAAGAAGTATTAACAAGAGGCTTTATACTGCCTAAACTTACTTATCGCTATAATCTCTTCTTTGGTGTTTTTATATCTTCATGCCTATTTTCCTTACTACATTTAGGTAACCCTGGCATGGGATGGATTCCCATTATGAATTTAAGCCTCTTCGGTTTATTTGCAGCCCTTTACAGCTTATATGAAGAAAGTATCCTAGGCATTTGCGGTCTCCACAGCGCTTGGAACTTTTTTCAAGGTAATGTCTATGGTTTTCTTGTCAGCGGCACTTCAGCCAAAGGTGGCAGTCTTATGGGCATTGCACCCAATGAAAAGACGCTCCTCAATGGGGGGGACTTTGGTCCAGAAGGTGGTTTCATTGTATCTTTTGTTTTGGTCGTTGGCATAATAATTTGTATCTTTTATCTTATAAAAAAAGAAAAACAAGGTGTGGCTTAAATGCCCATCTTGTTTTTATCCTTATCTTATAAAAATCTATGTAGTATAAACTGATCAACCAATACAAAGGCCCCTAGTATGAAAACATAGACAGAAAAAATCTTCAAACTCTTTTTAGCAATGAGTTCCATCATCAATTTAATGGCAAAATAGCCAGAAATCCCTGCAGCAAGGGTCCCTGCAACAATGGGTCCTAAGGACCCTAGGGTCTCAATCTCGGCTAAGTCCTTAAACTGGAATACCAAAGATCCTAAAATGGCTGGAATGGACATTAAAAAAGAAAACTTAGCCGCAAAACGTCTGTCTAGTCCCTCAAATAAACCACCTGCTATGGTTGAACCCGCTCTTGAGACCGCTGGAAAAATAGCAGCCCCCTGGGCAATACCCATAACAATGGCATGTCTAGGTTTCATTTCTTTTAAAGTTTTATGGCCAGGTTTTTTAGACTCAACAAGCCATAGTAGACTACCGGTAATGATAAAACCAAAGCCTAGGGTTGAGCCTGTATCAAAAGCAGATTCTACAAAATCTTTTAGTAGCAGTGCTATAAAAATAGTCGGTAGGGTTGCAAGAACAATATAAACACTTAACTTTTGAAAGGGTTTCTTCAACATATCCCAAATATCTTTTTTAAATATGACAATTACAGCCAGTAAAGTGCCCATATGGACCATAATTGTAAAAAATAAGGTACCTTCCTCAATGCCAAAAAGCCTTTGAAGCAAAACCAGGTGTCCTGAACTGGACACAGGTAAAAATTCTGTCAAACCTTGAACAATGCCTAATATAATTGCCTGTAATATACTCATCATAACCTCTCTTTACTTTATCCTTAATCAGTTTAGCACCTAAATTCTGCGTTAAACTGATTCATAATTACATTTCATCAAATTTACGAAGAATTTAAGTTCCGATTACTATATTCTACCATAAATAAACCTTCTTTTGAATAATTTTTCTAAGTTTTCTGTAATAATATATGTTCCCCCAAAACACCACCATAGTAAATAAACCTCATAGTGTTTTACGAAGCTAATGTTAGCAGTACAATTATTAACTATCATTCATGAACGGTTATACCAAACAGTTTCATACACTTTCCAATAAGGGTAGGTTTCACCTATTTTCATGATTACAGACCTTGCAGTTTTTATGATTTTTCCTGCAAGAAACACATACTTTAAGCGAAACGTCTTAATTTGTTGCCTGTATTCAGTGATTGTTAAAAAATCAAACTTAAACAATAAAAACAAGTTGTATGAAAGCATCATCATTTGAAATACTGCTTCATTTGCCCAAAATGATTTCAACAGAAGATGCCCTACGTTCATATCATATTTGGCTTCTTTAATATAATTTTCTGCATTACCTCTTTTTTCATAGGTAATGACTACCTTTTCTGAAGGTAAATCTGTATTGGTAATAAAGAAAAAATACAGGTACTCTGCACCAGGCAAAATTGATAATTGAACTCTATCTTTTTCGGGTTTGATCACACGAGAAACTACAAATCTTCTTTCATTATCCCAAGTATTTAATTTGGTAAATAGTTCTATTGTCTCTCTACCTTCTTCACCTTCAACAAAATGTTTCTTGGAATCTGTCACTTTTGTAGTGAGAGTAGGATAGGCTTTAGCTTTAATCAAATATTCGCAATTAAGTGATTCTATTGTCTGTATTATTTCCTCATCAAAATATCCGCTATCCATTCGAAATAAGATTTCTAAATCATTTGTTTTGATGTTAGCTACTATTTCCTTTATCATTTCTGCAGCGCCATTAGCAGTATAGGTGTTACCACTTCTCATAAATCCAGTGATATAAGCTTTAAGTTCATCACAGAAAGAAAATTGAATATTGTAACAGCGATTTCCTACTTTTTTAGGGTTATAACCTTTGGTAGCACCTTCTTGATGACCTTCTACATTTATGACACTGCTATCAATATCTATTGTAATTGAACTTAATCCACTTTTAGAAAGTAACTTTTTAAACACTTTGAAATTGATATCTCGAAACATTTGCGTTGTCTTATATGTAAAGCAAGATAGAAATCTTGATACGGTACTGGGCATTTTTACAGATATGTCAAATTCCTTAACCAAAGGATCATTTTGAAGTAACTTAAGACGTTCTAACTTATCAATCCCAATAAAATGTCCACAAAGCATTGTTTTTATGTGATTCATTTTGATTCTATTGGTGGATTGGTTATCAAAAATGAGATCATTTTCAATCATATCGAAAATACCATTGTTTTTTGCTTCTTCAAGAAGCAAAAAGATTCCTGCATTTGAAGTAAGATTCTTTGCATTAAAATCAAGTTTATTAATCATAGTTCTGGGCTCCTTTCATACAACATTCATTGTTATATTTATACCCATTATGAGAGTCAAAAAACATTAAATAATCTGAATTTCCTTTCACCCAATGGGTGAAAAGCGAATATTGCTAAACTTGTTGTTATCACTAAGTTTTAAGACTTCTGGATTATTTAAACGCAGAACCTAGGTACTCATTCCTTGTCATCAGACACACCCCTTAACAATAAATTGACATCATTCACAAAACTATCCCATTCCTCCTGAAGTACTAAAAGTACATCCTGTCCCTTCTCTGTTAGTTTATAATATTTTCTCGGAGGACCCTCTTGGGATTCCTCCAGATATGTCGTTACATAACCGTCACTTCTAAATCTTCTTAGGAGAGGGTAGATGGTACCTTCAGAAATCTTGATAAACCGAGAGATGTTTTCAACCAATTCATACCCATAATAATCTTTTCTGTTCAGCAATGTGAGAACACAAAGCTCAAGAACTCCTTTTTTGAATTGTATATTCATGGCTAATCTCCTTTCACAGCTATAATATATCATACGCTACCTTATAATGCAAGGTACTAAATAAAAAAAGTATCAAAAAAATTTAGGTTACTTTTTTGATACTCAACACGAAAATCTCACAATTCAAATAAATAGTAATTTTCTATTCCTAATAAAAAAAACAGGAGAAATTTTCTCCTGTTTACTCAAAGCTCAGTCCTTCTCTGTGCAATCCAACACTTAAAACAATACCAATGGAAATAAGATTTATCAACTGGAAGGTTCCGCCATAGCTCATAAATGGAAGAGGTATTCCTGTTATTGGCATCAAACCTATTGTCATACCAACATTCTCCCATATATGGAAAAGGAACATTGCAGCTAAGCCGACTGACATAAACGACCCGAATTTATCCGGACTGTTTCTTGCAATTCTTATGATTCTGTTGATCATTATGAAATATAGAAGTATAAGTATACTTCCACCGACAAAGCCCAGCTCCTCTGCAAGAACTGCAAAAATAAAGTCCGTCTGCTTTTCAGGGATATAGTTGAACTGCGTTTGAGTTCCCTGAAAAAGTCCTCTTCCGAAAAGCTTTCCGCTACCAATTGCAATTCTTCCTTGAATAGCCTGATATCCAGTGTTGTTGGTATCTCTTTCAGGGTCTAAAAAGTTGAAGATTCGATTTTTTTGAAAAATATCCAGTCTGGACCATAGAACAGGAAGACTCAAGAGTCCAATAGTCATTGCGATTCCAATATACTTCCATTTTACTCCCGCTACAAATAGCATCGCAGCAATAAAGAAAACAAATACCATAGCCGTTCCGGCATCTGGTTGAATCAATATCAACGCAACTGGTATAAAGGCAAAAATCAAAATCTTTAGCAATACAAAAGGTGAATTAATATCTTCCTTATGAATATCCATATACTTTGCCAGGGATATTATTAATCCTACCTTAACAAACTCCGCCGGCTGGAATCCAAAGGAGCCAATATAAAGCCAGGAACGTGCACCCCATTGATCATCACCGACACCCATGAAAAGCACTGCCACAAGCATGGCAACAGATATCAGATAAATTGGTATGTAGAGCTTACCTAAAAACTGAAAATCAAAGAATACCAGAAACAGAATCGCAACCAATCCAATAATTGTAGCAATTCCCTGTGTTCTGACAAACCTTATGTTTTCCATACTCAAAGTTGCAGAATAAATAACTACTAGTCCATATACACACAAGAGAATGACTGTTGCCAGTAATATAAAATCAAATCTCTTAAAAGCTTTTTTTCTAAGATTAAACATAAAATCTACTCCTTTACATTAAGGTTTATTATATCACAATATCAGTTGTACAAGTAGTGGGTTTACGGCTAATTATTTGGTATAATTGTAGATGGAGGGATTAATATGCATAAGGATAAAGTTGTTGAAATAGCAAATGACATTGGGATAGAAATAATCGGATTCACTCATCCAGGACCATTTGAAAGGATTGAAGAGCAGCTGAAAAAAAGATCTGAAGCTCAAAGATCAACAGAATTTGAGGAAGATGACCTGGATTTAAGACTTGATCCAAGAAAAACAATGAAGGGTTGTAAATCAATAATTGTGATTGGGATTTCATATAACCTTGAATATAATCATAAAACCAAAGTTGATATCAAGGGAAGTCTTTCAAAGTCTTCATGGGGTAGTGATTATCATTTTGTACTTAAGGACAAAATGGAATCACTTGTTACTGAAATGAAGAAGAATTTTGACTTTGATTATAAGCTCTTTGTCGATACGGGCCCATTGATAGACAGAGAGCTCGCATACAGAGCTGGAATTGGGTATTACGGCAAAAATTGCAGTATAATCAATCCTGATTATGGATCATTTATTTTTATCGGTTATATTTTAACTGATTTGGAATTGGAAATTGATTATTATCAAATGGAAAGTCAATGTGGTGATTGTACTTTGTGCTTGGATGCCTGTCCAACAGGTGCTTTGGAGGCTCCTGGAATACTTAATCCCAAGATATGCATATCTTATTTGACTCAGACCAAGGAACTAATACCTGAAGAATTATCATCAAGAATGGGTATAAAAGTATATGGGTGCGATACTTGTCAGTCTGTTTGTCCCAAGAACAAGGATATTCATTTATCATCACATCAGGAATTTTCCCCTTCAAAGACAGAAGGAGTCATAGATATAAAAGAGCTTGCTCATATGTCAAAAAAAGAGTTCAAGGAGAAATACGGTGATATGACTGGAAGCTGGAGAGGAAAGACAGTGCTCTTAAGAAATGCAGTAATTGCATTGGAGAATATTGGAGCTCGGAATTATATTGACATAATAGAGACAATAGACAAAAAGAATGTAGAACTTTTGGAACCTTATACTTCTAGGATATTAAAAAATATGGTAGAATAGCAAATGTCGTTTTAACACATAAGCTTATGTTTTAAATTTTTTAAGGAGGGATTTTAGTGTCAAATGTACATGATTTGGGATTCCTGAAAGAGAATATTCAGGAACTCAAGGATCAAGGCGTATACAGAAAGCTACCTGTAATGGGATCTGCAAGTGATGCAGAAGTAATACTAAATGGAAAGAAGGTTATAAACCTTTCATCAAACAACTACCTTGGATTTGCAAACCATCCCAGAATGAAGAAAGCAGCAATTGAAGCAGTTGAAAAATATGGAGTAGGTTCAGGTGCTGTTCGTACAATTATTGGGAACATGGATATTCATGAAAAACTTGAGGAGACACTTGCTAAATTCAAAAGGGAAGAAGCAGCATTTATTTATCAATCAGGATTTAACTGTAATGCTGGTACTATTCAGGCAATTACAGAGGCAGGGGATTTGATAATATCGGATGAATTGAATCATGCATCCATTATCGATGGTGCAAGACTTTCAAAAGCAGCAAAGACAATTTACAAACACTCTGACATGGAGAGTCTTGAAGGGGTGCTAAAGGAGAATAAGGATAAATACAGAAATATGCTTATTATAACTGATGGTGTGTTCAGTATGGATGGAGATATTGCAAAACTGCCTGAAATAGTCGAGTTGGCAGAAAAATATGGCGCCATGACCTATGTGGATGATGCTCATGGTTCAGGAGTTCTTGGAGAAAGTGGAAGAGGTACTGTCGATCACTTCGGGCTTCATGGAAGAGTAGACTTTACAATCGGAACCTTATCAAAGGCAATAGGAGTAATCGGTGGATATGTGGCAGGTTCAAAGACCATGTATGAGTGGTTAAGCCATAGAGCAAGACCTGTTCTTTTCTCAACATCGCTTCCCCCAGCTGCAGTAGTCCCAATTACAGAAGCCTTGAACATGCTTATGGAATCAACTGAATACACTGACAAGCTTTGGGAAAATGCAGCTTACTTCAAGGAAAAGATGGGTTCACTTGGATTTGATACAGGAAACAGTGAGACACCAATAACTCCAGTTATAATTGGCGATGAAGCCAAGACAATGGAGTTCAGCAAGAGACTTCTTGAAAAGGGAGTATTCGTATCAGGTATCATTTTTCCAACAGTACCAAAGGGAACTGGGAGATTGAGATGTATGGTAACAGCTGCTCATACCAGAGAACAGCTTGACAATGCCGTGGAGTCATTCAGACAAGTTGGCAAAGAGATGGATATTTTATAGTGGTGTTTAAAAGAGGGGAAATCTCCCCTCTTTTCTTTATGTCTGAAATAGTATACTATTAGACTAAGAAATAGATAACAAGAGGTGGAATTATGATAATTGGTGCATGTTCAGTTGAATTGCATATATTTGAAGTCTATTCACTAAAGGAAAAGAGACAGGTGATCAAGAGCTTACTTGGAAGACTACAATCCAGATTCAATATATCTGTGGCTGAAGTGGATTATTTTGATACATGGCAATCTTCTGTTATCGGGTTTGCCTGTGTATCCAATGAAACAGTCCATGTAAGAAGCATAATAAATAATGTAATAAGGTTTGTGGACCTGGATGGAAGAGTGGAAATAGTTTCCCATGAGATTGAAATACTATAGGAGAATGACATGAGGAAAAGACTTACAAAGATTGAAAAAAGCAAGGTTCTTGAAATACTAGATGGCCTGTATCCTGAGGCAAAAGCAGAATTGAATTACAATAACCCTTTCGAACTTCTCATAGCAACAATTTTATCAGCTCAATGCACTGATGTCAGAGTAAACAAGGTTACTGAAGAGATGTTCGAGGAATTGAAGAAGCCTTCAGATTACATTGGAATTGGAGTAGAAGCCCTTGAAAGAAGGATCAGGAGTTGCGGACTTTCCAAAACCAAGAGTAGGAATATAGTAGCTACTTGTGGGATAATTCTAGAAGAGCATAAAGGAAAGGTTCCAGATACTATTGAAGAACTGATAAAACTGCCTGGTGTTGGTAAGAAGACTGCAAATGTTGTTGCGAGCAATGCCTTTGGAATACCAGCTATAGCTGTGGATACCCATGTGTTCAGAGTATCAAATCGAATTGGACTCGCTGCATCAAAGACAGTTGAAAATACAGAGAAGGACTTAATGAATAGTATACCTGAAGAAAGATGGACAAAGGCACATCATCAGTTGATTTTTCATGGAAGAAGGGTTTGTAAGGCAAGAAAACCACTTTGTGAAGATTGTCCTGTTAATGTTTATTGTCTTTATTATAAGAACGGGGTGGGGAAGTGAAAAAAGGAATCAAAATATTAATAATAGTATTAACGGTCTTCGGTGTAGCAAGTCTTGGAGGCTACTATTATCTGGACAGCTATGTTGCAAAGGATACCTTTTATGAAGGAATTATAATAGATGAAATCCCAATGGGTGGATTGACATTGGAGGATGGGATTCAGAAGCTTAAGGAGTCCAAGGAAGTACATGAAACTAAGCAAATAACTCTTACAGTGGAAGGATATCCTGGTGCAATATATTCTATGAATATGTCAGATATTGATCTGGATTTCAATTACGATGAGGTAGCCATGAAGGCATTTAGTGTTGGAAGATTAGGGAATGTAATACAAAGATTTCAAACAATAAGAGATCTCCAGACAAATCCAAAGGTATATACTTTGTCCCCAACTATAAAAACTACAAATGCCGATAGCGTCCTTGACGTAATCGCCGAGGATATTGAGATTGAACCGGTTGATGCACAGTTCAGTTTTCAGTCAGGACAGTTTGAAATCATAAAACCTGTTCAAGGAAAGTATCTCGACAGAGATTCCTTCAAGAAATCTCTTGAGATGGTTTCGGAAGAAATCCTTACAGTTGAGAGTTTGGAAATTTCCGTGATAACACAAGAACCCAAAATTCAGGAAGAATACTATAAAAAAATCAATGGTGTTATCGGAGAATTTTCTACCAGTTTTGCAGGAAGCTCAGCGGGAAGAAGCCACAATGTAAGATTATCTGCAGAATCCTTTAAAGGGATGCTTGTAATGCCGGGTCAGGAAGTATCCTACAACAAGACAACTGGTCCAAGACAGGCAAGATATGGGTATCAGGAAGCTCCAGTAATTGAAAACGGTGAGCTTATCCCTGGAATGGGTGGAGGAGTATGCCAGACGTCAACTACTTTATACAATGCACTCCTTCTTGCTGATATGAAAATTATTGAAAGAAGTCCCCATTCCATAGCACCAGGATATGTTCCGAGAGGAACTGATGCAGCTGTTGCTACAGGTTATCTGGATCTGGTATTTAGGAATGACTTTGATTATCCTGTAATGATTGACAGCAAGGTAGAAGGTACCAGAGTATACTTCTATATTTACGGTGACAAGGATAACAGGGATTATTCCATTGATATTTCAACAAGCTATGTTGCAACAATACCATACAAGGTACATGAGAATCTTGATGACACAATCCAGCCTGGAACGAGGGAAATGGTACAGGAAGGAAGAAACGGGTATAAGGTAAATGCCTTTAAATCAATAACAAGAAATGGAGAAATAGTAAGTACAGAACAGATATCACATGACTATTATAGGGAGAGAGACTATATTTACAAAGTGGGTCCTGAACCGATTGTGACTCCTCAGGTACCAGCCCAGGAAGTTCAAAACCCAGAACCAGAAATACCGATAATAGATGTATCTCCAGAGAATAGTGATCCTGTTAATGATGAGAATAGTGAGGATATGTCTGTGCCAAATGAGGATCTTTCTGAGCTGGAGGCAGCTGAATAACTGCTGATATACCCTTTCAGATTTTTGAGTCATAAAGAGGAGAGTTTCTATATGAATAAGAAATCCGAGAACAATCATAGTAATGGGAAAGAGAAATCAAATATACTTGCCCAGAGTCAAAAAAAATTATATGAAGCTCTTTTTGAAATCAGTCCTGATATGAATTATCTTTTGGATAAAGAGGGATATGTGGTTAATATTAGTATCTCAAGTGAAAGATATTTGAAGTATTCCAGAGATGAATTAATAAATTCTCATTACTCAGAATATATCCATGAAGATGATTTAGAAATTGCTAAAGATGTTTATTCAAAGGTATTGAGAAAAGAGGCTTCACAATTTGAAATTAGATTGCACAATCGTGATAATGAGATTATTTGCTTCCAGGTATCCTCAATACCGATTATTGAGGATGAATTGATAATTGGCGCTTTTGGAATTGCACGGGATATTACTGCAAAGAAGGAAACTGAAAGGAAGTTAAAGGAAGATGAACAAAGGTATCGATCACTTTTTGAGGACAATGTAGATGCTGTCATAACATATGATTTGGAAGGACGGTTTGCATCGGTTAATAGAGCTACTGAAGAATTGATGGGATACACAGCTGATGAACTTATTGGGGAGCCTTTTTTGCCATTTATTGTACCAGAACGTCAGGAATACACCATGAATCAGTTTTTAAAGGTATTGGAAGGAAGATCCATTCAATATGAAACAGCTATGTACGATAGAAAAGAAAGAATAGTTGATCTGCATATAACAGTTATTCCTATTGTTATTGATGATGAAATAATTGGTATTCATTGCATAGGTAAAGATATAACAATGCAAAAAAGAGCTGAATTGGCATTAAGTGATATGGCCTTTAACGATTACTTGACCAAGCTGCCTAACTTGTATGCTCTAAATAGATATATTGATTATTTGATTGAAGCTGAGGAACAATTTGCCATATTCATGATGGATCTTGATCGTTTCAAAACAATTAATGATAGCTAGGGGCATGAAATGGGAGACCAGCTATTAAAGGCTGTTACACAGCGATTAACAACCCATATACCCGAAGATTCCAAACTATTCAGGTATGGTGGAGATGAATATGTTGTAATTTTGAAACATAATGATTTGGATGAAATATATCAATTGGCTCAGGTGATCAGGGATTTGTTCAAGGAATCTTTTGTATTTAATGAGATGGAAATCAACATATCATCCAGTGCAGGGATAAGTATCTATCCTGATGATGGCAGCAATATGGATACTTTGTTCAAAAAAGCTGACAATGCAATGTATTTCTCAAAAAAACATGGTCGTAACAACGTTGTGATGTTTAATTCTATTGAAAATGAACATGATGATAAATTGACTAGAATGGAATCATATTTGAAAAATGCCATTAAAAACAAAGAATTATCATTGGTTTATCAGCCTCAGGTTGATATGAATTCAAGAGAGGTAGATGGGGTTGAAGCCCTTCTGAGATGGAACAATCCCGTTCTAGGATCGGTGTAACCCTATGATTTTATACCAGTTGCAGAAGATAGCGGTCTAATTATTGAAATCGGGAATTGGGTAATGGATTCTGCGTGTAGACAGATTGATGAATGGAGCAAGATAGGCTTGGGTGATTTGAGTGTATCAGTTAATATTTCAGCTCATCAGTTTTATCACATGGATTTCATAACGGTGATTCAGGAAGTATTGGAAAATACAAAGATTGATCCACGGCTTTTAGTTCTTGAGATAACTGAATCAATTGCATCAAATTCTGATATAGTAATAGACCAGTTGATTCAATTGAAAGAACTGGGAGTAAAAGTATCAATAGATGACTTCGGTACTGGTTACAGCTCATTGAAGTACTTAAAGGATTTACCTATCGACTACTTAAAAATTGATAAATCATTTGTGCATGGAATAGAAAAAAGCAAAAAGGACCAGGATATTGTATCCACAATCATTACTCTGGCACATAATCTGGGTTTTAAAACCATTGCTGAGGGTCCTGAAACTGATAAGCAGGTACAGTTCTTGATAGAACACAGGTGTGATTATGCACAAGGGTATTATTACAACAGACCAATCACTCCTTGGAATCTGGGAATTTGGATTGCCAGATATTTCATATAAAAAAGAAGTAGATAACACCTTCAGAAAATTATAAAATGGAACTGGTTGATTAAGTCATCCTGTTCTGATATCATAAAGACAAATAATATTTGAAATAGGTATCTCACATTTGAGATTTAAAAGGGAAAGTGGTGCAAATCCACTACAGCCCCCGCTACTGTAAACGGGAACGAAGTCAGCAATAAGCCACTGGGAAACCGGGAAGGAGCTGAACCGAGGATGAACCGTAAGTCAGGATATCTGCCTATCACATCTACTAAGCGCTTTACCTCGGAGGGAGGGATGTATGCAATTTGTAAGAATAGCTCATCTCTTGATGGGCTTTAATTTATGCAAAAAAAGGAGCGATAAACTTGAAAAAAGGAATTCTTATTTTATTGGCAATGATGTTGGCAGTTGGTTTGTTGTCAGGTTGCAGTTCGCCTTCAACGCCTGAAACGCCTGAAGAACAATCAGAAGAAGTTGGGGATGCTGTACTGAGTATAGAGGACGATTTTGGAAATACCATAAACTTTGGGAATCCTCCGGAAAAAATAATTTCCCTTGCACCAAGTAACACTGAGATATTATTTGCAGTAGGTGCAGGAGACAAGGTTGTAGGAGTAACTAGCTATGACGATTATCCTGAAGAGGTTTTGGATATTGAAAAAATCGGAGATTTTAATGGAATTAATCTTGAAAGGATTATTGAACTTGAACCGGATCTTGTTATTAACTATGGGGACGGCGTAACTGAGGAAAACGAGAGACTCCTTGAAGCTGGTATCCAGATTGCAGGGTTTGAGCCTGAGAGTCTCCAGGAAGTGTATGACACAATAATAAAGGTAGGAAAAATAACAGGACATGAAGATGAAGCAAAAGAGCTTGTTGAAGAAATGACATCACAAGAAGCTGAGTTAGCCGAGAAAATAGAAGGACTGGATAAAAAAACTGTTTTTTATGAAATCTGGCATGAACCACTTATGGCTGCAGGACCGGGATCATTTGTAGATGAGCTCATAAATCGTGCTGGTGGTGAAAATGTTGCAGCAGATGCTGATGGCGAGTACCCACAATTTGATCTTGAACAGCTTATAGAGAGAAATCCACAGGTATACATCACCGCCAATGACCTTCCCGAGAAGACAGCAGATTCTATAAAGGAAAGACCAGGATATAGTGAAATAGATGCCATTAAGAATGATAGAGTGTATTTGTTGGACGGCAATATAATGTCAAGACCCGGACCAAGAATAATTGATGCACTTAAATTGATAATTGAAGCTATCCATCCTGAAATAAACAATTAAGTAAGGCTGTGATTAATGTGAAGGAAGAAATCCGGATTAAATCCTATGGTATAACCTTATTGATACTGATTATACTACTTGTTATAACAATTGGAGTTACAGCGACAATTGGATCTGCAAGTATTAATCCAATTGATGTTTACAAAGTTGTGGCATCTAAGATACCAGGACTTTCAAGCTTTATTGGGACTGATTCAATTACAGATTCTCAGCATTCCATAATATGGAGTGTAAGACTTCCTAGGGTACTTTTAGGAGTGATTGTTGGAGCCGGGTTGTCAATTTCTGGAGCCTCTTTTCAGGGATTGTTGAAAAATCCAATGGCTGATCCATATATTCTTGGAATTTCGTCAGGTGCTGCTCTTGGAGCAGCTATCGCTATTATACTTAGATTGAATGTTGCTTTTGTTGGCTTTTCAGGGATTTCAGTGATGGCGTTTATCGGGGCGTTAATTGCTGTGACACTGGTGTATAATATAGGTCGGATCAGAAATCAAGTACCAGTTACAACCCTATTGCTTGCAGGTGTTGCAGTTGGACAGTTTCTAACTGCAATAACATCACTTTTAATGGTAGTATATAATAGGGATATGACAAAAATCATTTATTGGACTATGGGAAGCCTATCTGGAAAAGGTTGGACTCCAATAACATCAATTTCGATACCCATGATCATTGCAATGGCGATTACATTATTTTTTGCCAGGGATATAAACATAATGCTGACAGGAGAGGAGTCTGCAAAAAGTCTTGGAGTGAATGTTGAAAAGACAAAGGTGTATATACTTCTTCTTGGAACTTTTATTACATCTATGGCAGTATCCATAAGTGGTATAATAGGGTTTGTTGGTTTAATCATACCCCACATAGTTAGACTGATTGTTGGACCAGATCATAGAATTCTACTTCCTTCATCTGCTATAGTGGGAAGTATATTTATGGTATTTGCTGATACAATAGCGAGAACTGTTATTTCCCCTATGGAAATTCCTGTAGGGATAATAACAGCAATATTTGGAGGGCCTTTCTTTATCTATCTTCTACGAAGCAAGAAAAGAGCCCTTTAATGGATAAGGTAGTGATATTATGATGGCAGTAAATGCAAAGAATATTGTCTTTGGCTATTCCTCTACTCCTGTTATTAGAGATGTAAGCTTCCAAGCTGACAGTGGAGAATTTATAAGCATAATTGGACCAAATGGTTCTGGGAAGTCAACACTGCTTAAAACAATTAATGGCCTTTACATACCTGAATCTGGACAGGTTGAACTTCTGGGGAAAAATCTTGAGGAGTACAAGAGAAAGGAAATAGCACGAAAGATTTCTTTGGTTCCGCAGGATACAACTCTTGATTTTGAGTTTACCATTGAGGAAGTTGTTTCAATGGGTAGACATCCATTCAAGGGTAGATTTGAAAAAGAAGATGTAAAAGACAAAGAACTTATCTATGAAGCCATGGAGATGACCAATACATTTGATATAAGGGACAGACTTATAACTGAAATATCCGGTGGTGAAAGACAAAGGGTCTTTATTGCTAAGGCACTGGCTCAGAATACTGAGATAATTCTACTGGATGAGCCCACCTCACATTTGGATATTAATCATCAGATTGACATTTTAAATCTACTGAGGAAGATGAATCAGGAAAAGGGTATTACTATTATACTTGTAATCCATGATATCAATCTTGCTACGAGATACTCAGACAGAATACTGCTTTTGAAAAAAGGCAGTATTATAAGCCAGGGTACACCTGAGGATGTTATCACAACTGAAAATATTCTGCAGGCTTATGGCATGAGGGCTGCAGTTGAGAGAAATAGATATACAGGGCATATTTCAGTTATACCCCTTGAAGTTAACAAGCGAATACGTAGCGAGATGAACATAAAGATTCACGTAATATCAGGAGGAGGCTCTGGTCAGGATTTAATTAATGTCCTTTACCAAAGAGGATATCAGCTTACCCTTGGGGTACTAAATGCTGGAGATAGCGATTGGCAGTATGCAAAAAGTCTTAAGATCCCGGTAGCAGAAGAAAAACCATTTTCAGGGATTTCCGATAAAGCAGAAAGGAAAAACAAGGAGATGATATCTGATACAGATTTTGTTGTTATGACCAATGTACCTATTGGAAGTGGTAACCTGAAAAACCTTCAAATGGCTGCAGATGCATTGGAGACAGGAAAGAAAGTGGTCTACCTAAGTGAGAGAAAGTACGATGAGTTTGATTACACCGGAGGTGCAGCAACAGCCATCCTAAATAAAATGATTAAAAACGGACTTGTTATTGTTGAATCGATGGAACAATTACTTAGAAAATTAACGTAATATATGCTAGACCGGGATAAAAATTCCCGGTCTTAAACTTTGATGGGGAGCTTTTGATATTTTATTTTCAACTCCGTTGTGATATATTAATTGTGTCAGGAGGAATCACATGGATATAAAATTAATCGCAATAGACATGGACGGAACCTTATTAAACAGCAGCAACAAGCTAACAGAAAGAACTAAGAAGGCTATAGCAATGGCTAAGGAAAAGAATGTTGAAGTGGTACTTGCAACAGGAAGAGTTCTTAAATCTGCATTGCATTATGCAAATTTATTGAACCTTGATAGCTATATAGCAGCTTGCAACGGAGCTATTTTAGTTGATAATAAGGGAAATGATATATACAGAAAGCCAATTAATAAAAAAAAGCTTGAAAAAATAATGGAAATAGGACATGATATGTCAGTGTACTTTCATTTTTACAATGAAGATACTTTCTTTACCAGAACCTATGTTAAAGAGATTGTAGACTACTATTCATCTTCCAACGGTAAATTCACCGGACAATCTATCGATGTTGATATTTACAAAAGCATCCGAGATATTGCTGAAAGAGTCGATCTAGATGTTTTCAAATTTCTTTTTATAGACAATGATCTGGACAAGTTGATACAGCTTAAAAAAAGACTTGGCTCAATTGAAGGCATTTCAATTTCAAAGAGCTGGACAAATAATCTAGAGGTAATGGAAGAAGGCGTATCGAAGGGTAGAAGCCTTGAGCATCTTTGTCGTCTGATGAATATTTCATTGAATAACACAATGGCAATCGGTGACAATGAAAACGACTTATCTATGCTTGAGATTGCAGGAATCAGCGTAGGGATGGGCAATGGAGCAAAATCTGTGCTGGAGAAAGTGTATTATGTAACAGAGGATAATAATCACGATGGTGTTGCACAGGCAATTGAGAAGTTCGTACTTTAGACTTGAAGAATATTGGAGGGTAAAGATGGCTCTAAACATAGTATTGGTCGAGCCTGAGATACCGCATAATACTGGGAGTATAGCCAGGACATGCGCGTTGACAGGGGCTGTATTACACTTGGTAAGACCGCTGGGATTCTCACTAACTGACAAACATTTGAAAAGAGCTGGTCTTGATTACTGGCCTTTGGTTAAGCTAGAGTATTACGATAGTTTTGAGGAAGTGGTGGAGAAAAACCCAGATGGTGATTTTTATTTTGCAACAACAAAAGCTGAGAAGAATTACTCAGAGTTTCAGTACCGTGACAATTCCTTCTTTGTTTTTGGCAAGGAAACAAAAGGACTGCCAGAGTCTTTGATCAATGCAAATATTAAACATGCAATAAGAATACCGATGAAAAAGAACATCGCTCGATCATTGAATTTATCGAATTCAGCAAATATAATAATATATGAAGCATTAAGACAATTGGATTATCCAGGTCTTGAGTGATGCATAGAATATCTTTGGCAATAATTGATTTTTATTCCTAAATTTTAGAGACAAAGGGGGAAACACAGAATGGATACGGCTCTTCCGGTATTAGGTGGTCTGGGATTATTCTTATTTGGTATGAATACCATGGGTGATGGTCTTGAAAAAGCTGCTGGAAACAAACTTAAAAAAATGATAGAAAGACTCACAAGAAATAGGTTGATGGCAGTATTGGTTGGAGTAGTTGTAACTATTGCAGTGCAAAGCAGTAGTGCCACAACTGTAATGGTTATTGGTTTTGTTAATGCAGGGTTGATGACTCTGCCACAGGCGGTAGGTATAATAATGGGTGCAAACCTTGGAACAACGGTTACTGCACAGCTTGTTGCATTTAAATTGACAGAGGTTGCACCACTTGCTGTAGCAATTGGAGTTGCAATTTGGATAGGTGCAAAAAATAAAAAGGCAAAGACCTACTCTGAAATACTTATCGGTTTTGGTATATTGTTTATCGGTATGGATATGATGGGGGATGGGCTGAAGCCTTTGGCTCAATTGCCTGCTTTTACAAATGTAATGGTAAGCTTGAATAATCCATTTATGGGAATGCTTGTTGGTCTTGGTCTTACAACAATAGTTCAAAGTAGTTCTGCCTCAATTGGTCTGTTGCAGGCTCTGGCAGGGGAAGGCCTGATTTCCATGAACCTTGCATTTCCAATACTTTTTGGTGAAAACATCGGAACCACAACTACGGCAATGATATCAAGTATAGGTGCAAACAAGACAGCAAAGAGAGCAGCAATTATTCACTTTTTATTTAATTTGGCTGGAACAATAATGTTTATGACTATATTCAGGTATCCAATAGAATGGCTGGTGACGTATCTTTCACCAGGAGATGTTACACGACAGATTGCAAATGCACATACCTCATTTAACCTTATAAACCTTATTGTACAGTTTCCTTTTGCACTTCTTCTTGTAAAGGCTGCTGAAAAATTGGTTCCTGGAGAGGATGAATATGAAATCACAGAATCAAAATTCCTTGATAAACGTATAATAGAGACACCTTCAATAGCTCTTGGACAAGCAACTAGAGAAGCATTACGAATGGGAGATTTGGTACTTGAGAACCTTGCAGCAGCAAGAATTGTAATGCTAGAAGACAAAACCGAGCTGATCGATTCAATACTTGAAAGAGAGAGAGTGATTAACAGGATTCAGAGAGAAATAACAGACTATCTGGTTAGACTTTCCAATGCATCTCTTTCAGATGTACAGCATTCAGATGTAAATGCAATGCTTTACATCATCGGGGATATCGAGAGAGTTGGAGACCATATTGAAAACTTAAGTGAGCTTGCACAATATAAATCAGATAATAATTTGTACTTTACTCCACAGGCTATTGAGGAAATGGACGAAATGTTCAGCATCTGTACAGAAGCATTCCAATCATCTCTAACATCATATAAAAACACAGACGAGGGACTAGCCAGACAGGTCCTGATATTGGAGGATGAAGTGGACAGACTTGAGAGAAAAAACAGAACTAACCATATAGACCGGCTTAACAAGATGATGTGTAGTACCGGAGCTGGGATTGTATTTCTAGATGGTATATCTAACCTTGAAAGAATGTCTGATCATTCAAGAAATATTGCCATGTATGTCCTCGATAAATTTAAGGGATAATGTTTTATAAAAAAGTGTAAATTGACTATTGATATGTACAATTAAATAGAGTATAATGAGCTTGTCAGGGTTGTTAAAAACGTAACAAAATAATTAGGAAAATTCTGAACATTTCTGGATGATAGTAGCGGGAGAGACCACATTAGTGGCGCCGAAGGAGTAATTAACAGAGTTAGCCCCTCTGTTGCGAACCTCTCAGGCAACAGGACCGCTGCCGGACAGAACTCTGGAAAGCGTCTTTTACACCGAAGGAGCAATTCCATTTTTTTATGATGAAGTGGAAGAATCTCTCAGGTCAATAAACAGAGTAAGTAGGCAAGGTCTATTTATTCTGTTTTTTTTTGCAGAATATACAATAGGGATAAGACCTAGTGATATTTTTAGAAGGAGGGAAATGGATGATTTATGATGTAGTGATTATCGGAGCAGGACCAGCTGGACTCTCAGCCGGATTATATGCTGCAAGAGCAAGAATGAACACTTTGATAATCGAAAAAGAAGCTGCTGGTGGACAGATAGCTACAACTGATGAAGTTGCCAACTATCCTGGATCTGCTGAAAATGCTACAGGACCATCACTTGTTTCAAGAATGGTTGAACAGGCAGAAGAATTCGGAGCAAAGAGAATAACGGATACGATTGAAAGTGTTGATGTAACAGGAAAGGTTAAAATCCTAAAGGGTGAGAATGAAGAGTATCAGGCCAAGACAGTAATAGTAGCTACAGGTGCTGTACCCAAGCACATAGGATGTCCCGGAGAAAAAGAACTTACAGGAAGAGGCGTATCTTACTGTGCAACATGTGATGGTGCATTTTTTGAAGATCTGGAAGTATTTGTTGTAGGAGGAGGAGACTCTGCTGTTGAAGAGGCAATGTACCTTACCAAATTCGCGAGAAAGGTTACAATTGTTCACAGAAGAGATGAGTTGAGAGCTGCAAAATCGATTCAGGAAAAAGCATTTAAGAACGAAAAAATTGATTTTCTATGGGATTCAGTAATAACGGATCTAAAGGGAGACGGTCTTCTTGAAACTATGACAGTTAAAAATGTGAAGACTGGCGAAGAAACGGAAATTCATGCAGATGAAGACGACGGAACATTTGGAGTATTTGTTTTTATTGGGTACGATCCAGCCAACAAGCTATTTGAAGGACTTGTTGAAATGGAAAATGAATATATTGTTACCGATGACAATATGAGAACAAATGTACCAGGAGTATTTGCTGCAGGTGATAACAGAGTAAAATCCTTGAGACAGGTTGTAACTGCCACAGCTGATGGTGCTATTGCAGCCACACAGGCAGAAAAATATATTGAAGAGAATTTCGGATAATAGGAGGGATATTATGATAGAACTAAACAAAGAGAATTTTGAGGAAGAGGTTTTAACTGCAGAAGGAACAGTTCTTGTAGATTTTTGGAGTCCTTCATGTGAGCCATGCAAGGCACTTATGCCACACATTCACGAACTTGAAGAGAAGCATGGTGACAAGATCAAGTTCACATCACTTGATATAACAAAAGCTAGAAGAGTGGCAATTGGACAAAAAGTACTTGGACTACCAGTAATTGCAATTTATCAGAATGGCGAAAGAGTAGATGGAGTAGTTGGAGATGAAGCAACAACAAAGTCAGTAAAAGAGCTAATAGAGAAATTCTGCTAGTTTGAAAAAACTGGAGAGTTTCGCTAGATAACAACCAATATTTTGAGGAGGTGAAGCAAATGCGTCTAGAGTTAGGAAAAGTACTAATTAAAGATGTAGTATTCGGTGATTCGACTAAACTGGAAAATGGAGTTATTACAATAAACAAGTCAGAGTTAATTGAACTTGTAATGGAAGATGAGCATATTAAATCAGTTGATGTGGATATTGCCAAGCCAGGTGAGAGTGTAAGGATTACACCTGTTAAGGACGTAGTTGAGCCAAGGGTTAAAGTTGAAGGACCTGGAGGAGTATTCCCGGGAGTACTATCGAAGGTTGATGTTGTAGGTTCTGGAAAAACCAACGTCTTAAAAGGTTGTTCAGTAATGACAACTGGAAAAATTGTAGGATTCCAGGAAGGAATAGTTGATATGACTGGACCTGGAGCAGAGTATACTCCATTTTCAAAGCTGATCAACATAGTGGTAAATTGTGAGCCTGTTGATGGATTGAAGCAACATGATCATGAAAAGGCTGTAAGATTTGCAGGTTTCAAGTCAGCGGCATATATTGCTGAAACAGCAAAATCATTGACACCAGATGAAGTTGAAGTTTTCGAAACTGATAATTTTGTCGATGGAATGAAGAAGTATCCAGACCTTCCAAAGGTAGGATATGTTCATATGCTTCAGACACAGGGACTATTGCATGACACATATGTATATGGTGTAGATGCTAAGCAGATCGTTCCAACAATTCTTTATCCAACTGAAATAATGGATGGAGCAATAGTTAGTGGTAACTGTGTATCAGCTTGTGATAAAAACACAACTTACCACCATCTGAACAACCCAGTTGTTCATGACTTATTGGCAGCTCACGGTAAAGAAATCAATTACGTTGGTAACATAATAACCAACGAGAATGTTTATCTTGCTGATAAGGAAAGATCATCAAACTGGACCGCAAAATTAACTGAGTTCTTGAATCTTGATGGTGTAGTAATATCACAGGAAGGTTTTGGAAACCCAGATACAGACCTAATAATGAACTGCAAGAAAATCGAGGAAAAAGGTATCAAGACCGTAATCATCACTGATGAGTATGCAGGAAGAGATGGAGCAAGTCAGTCCCTTGCAGATGCAGATAAATCAGCGGATGCAGTTGTCACAGGTGGAAATGCCAACGAGGTTATTACTCTTCCAAAAATGGACAAGGTAATTGGTACACTTGCATATACTGATATCATTGCAGGTGGATTTGATGGAAGTTTAGCAGATGATGGTACAATCACAGTTGAGATTCAGGCTATCACTGGTGCTACAAACGAAATGGGATTCAATAAAATGTCAGTAAAAGGTTTCTAGGATAATAAATATTCAACAAATATAATTTAAGAATCATAGAAAGGATGTGGAGAAATGTCAATATTTAACGAGAGCTCAAAAGTAATCGTAATTGGCGATAGAGACGGTATTCCAGGCCCAGCCATGGAAGAATGCATAAAGACCACACCTGCAGAAGTGGTATTTTCAGCAACAGAATGTTTTGTCTGAACGGCTGCAGGAGCAATGGATCTTGAGAATCAAAAGAGGGTAAAAGACCTGACTGAGAAATACGGAGCGGAGAACGTTGTAGTATTAATCGGTGGAGCAGAAGCTGAATCAGCAGGATTAGCTGCAGAGACAGTAACAGCAGGAGACCCTACATTCGCAGGACCATTGGCAGGAGTTCCGTTGGGACTTAAGGTATACCATGCAGTAGAGGCAGAATTTAAAGAGTCAGTAGATGCAGATGTATATGAAGACCAGATCGGCATGATGGAAATGGTGCTTGATGTGGATGCAATAGTGGAAGAAGTCGCTTCAATGAGAAAAGAGTACGGCAAATACTAAAACAATCAAAAATAGAATATAAATAATAGGAAAGGATGTGGCAATATGTCAATATTTAACGAGAGCTCAAAAGTAATCGTAATTGGCGATAGAGACGGTATTCCAGGCCCAGCCATGGAAGAATGCATAAAGACCACACCTGCAGAAGTGGTATTTTCAGCAACAGAATGTTTTGTCTGAACGGCTGCAGGAGCAATGGATCTTGAGAATCAAAAGAGGGTAAAAGACCTGACTGAGAAATACGGAGCGGAGAACGTTGTAGTATTAATCGGTGGAGCAGAAGCTGAATCAGCAGGATTAGCTGCAGAGACAGTAACAGCAGGAGACCCTACATTCGCAGGACCATTGGCAGGAGTTCCGTTGGGACTTAAGGTATACCACGCAGTAGAGGCAGAATTTAAAGAGTCAGTAGATGCAGACGTATATGATGACCAGATCGGCATGATGGAAATGGTGCTTGATGTGGATGCAATAGTGGAAGAAGTGGCTTCAATGAGAAAAGAGCATGGCAAATACTAAACTCCTAAAGAATAAAGGAGAGGAGGGAATATTATGGCGAAAATTAGAATCGTACACTATATAAACCAATTCTTTGCTGGTATTGGTGGTGAAGAAAAGGCTGACATAAAGCCAGAGGTCAGAGAAGGCGCTGTAGGACCTGGTATGGCAATACAGGCTGGATTTGGTGGAGAGGCTGAGATTGTAGCTACAGTAATCTGTGGAGACAGTTACTTTGGCGAGAATATTGAAGAAGCAAAAAAAGAAGTACTCCAAATGATCAAAGGATATAGCCCTGATTTATTTATTGCAGGACCAGCTTTCAACGCTGGAAGATATGGCGTTGCATGTGGAACAATTACTGAAGCTGTTCAAAATGAGTTGAATATTCCTGCTCTTACAGGGATGTATATCGAAAATCCTGGAGCAGATATGTACAAAAAATCAGTGTATGTTGTAGAAACAAAGAATAGTGCAGCTGGTATGAAAGATGCAGTTGCAAAGATGATTCCACTTGCCAAAAAACTTCTAGGTGGTGAAGAGATTGGTTCCCCTTCAGAAGATGGTTATATAGAGAGAGGAATCAGAAAGAACTACTTTACTGAAAAAAGAGGGTCAGAAAGAGCTGTCGACATGCTTCTTAAGAAGCTGAAAGGCGAGGAGTTTACAACTGAGTATCCAATGCCTAATTTTGACAGAGTTGATCCTAACCCAGCAATTAAAGACATTACAAAAGCCAAGATAGCTCTTGTAACATCAGGTGGAATTGTACCTAAGGGTAATCCTGACCACATTGAGTCATCTTCAGCTTCAAAATACGGCAAGTATGATATTGACGAAGTAACAGACTTGACCAAAGAGTCACATGAAACAGCTCATGGTGGATTTGATCCTGTTTATTGCAATGATGATTCTGACAGGGTGCTACCAGTAGATGTTCTTAGAGATCTTGAAAAAGAAGGTAAAATAGGCGAACTACACAGATATTTTTACTCTACAGTGGGAAATGGTACTTCAGTAGGAAGCTCCAAAAAATTTGCTGAAGAGTTTAGCAAAGAACTGATTGCAGAAGGAGTGGATGCAGTTATTCTTACCTCAACCTGAGGTACCTGTACACGTTGCGGTGCAACGATGGTTAAGGAAATTGAAAGAGCTGGCATTCCAGTAGTTCACATCTGTACGGTAGTTCCAATATCATTGACTGTAGGAGCAAACAGAATAGTTCCTGCAATAGCTATCCCTCATCCACTTGGTAACCCTTCAATGGATAAGGATGAAGAAAAAGCGCTAAGAAGAAAAATTGTTGAAAAGTCTTTAGTGGCACTTGAGACAGAAGTTACTGGACAGACAGTATTTGACAAATAATAAAAGACTACAAATGGGTGATAGTAAATACTACACCCATTTGTAAAATCTATTTTTAATGGAGGTGACTCGTTTGAGTTATTCAGTAGTAAAGGGAACAAGCTATGTTCTTGTGCACGCACCGGATATGGTACTTCACAATGGAACAACACAGACTATGGAAAGAGATAAAAATCCAGAATCAGAATATCTTAAGAAATTGCCAAACAGTCTTAGAAGTTTTGATGAGGCTGTAAACTACCTGCCAAACCAGGTATATATAGGAAACAACAAACCAGAAGATCTTAGAAAGCATCCTCAGCCATGGGTCGGTAAAGAGGTTGAAGGCTCATCAAAAGACGGTAAGCTTGGAGAAATAATGCCTCAGGATGAGTTTATCGGACTGATTAAGATAGTTGATGCATTTGAGCTTGTAAAGCTGACAAAAGATTTCACAAAAGATGTTAAGAAAAAATTAAATAATCATCCGTTGGTAAGTGATGAGCTTGTATCAAAGCTTAAAGAAGGTGAAGAAATTGATGAGATTAAAAAGCTTATTGATGAGCAGGGAGCAGAGCCTGTTTATATGAACAACCTAGTGATTGGATGTATCAAGAGAGCACATGATGTTGATGTAAACCTTAATGCTCACGTAATTTTTGAAAATCTTGTATCCAAAGCTTCGGGAGTACTTGCAGCACTTCATCTACTTGATAAGACAGACATTAATCCTGAGGATATTGAGTATGTACTGGAGTGTTCTGAAGAAGCTTGTGGAGACATGAACCAACGAGGTGGAGGAAACTTTGCAAAAGCCATTGCTGAAGTTGCGGGGCTACTCAAGGCTTCCGGATCAGATATAAGAGGTTTTTGTGCGGCTCCTACACATGCTATGATCTCAGCTGCATCACTGGTTAAAGCCGGAACGTTTAAGAACGTTCTGATAGTTTCAGGTGGATCAACAGCTAAGCTTGGGATGAATGGAAAGGACCATGTTAAAAAAGAACTGCCTATTCTTGAAGATGTTATCGGGGGATTTGCAGTGCTTGTAAGTGAAAATGACGGTACAAGTCCTATTTTAAGAACGGATTTGGTAGGAAGACACACTGTGGGTACCGGTTCATCACCACAGGCAGTAATAACCTCGCTTGTAACTGAACCACTTGATAGAGGTGGATTAAAAATAACTGACATTGACAAGTATTCAGTTGAAATGCAGAATCCTGATGTAACAAAGCCTGCAGGGGCTGGAGATGTACCAAATGCAAACTATAAAATGATCGCGGCCCTTGGAGTAAAAAGAGGCGAACTTGAGAGAACTGCTCTTAATGACTTTATTGTAGAGCATGGAATGGAAGGATGGGCTCCTACGCAGGGTCATATACCTTCAGGAGTTCCTTTTGTAGGTTTTGCAAAGGAAGATATTGAGTCAGGAAAGATTAAGAATGCTATGATTATAGGAAAAGGAAGTCTTTTCCTTGGAAGAATGACAAACCAGTTCGATGGAGTTTCAATAGTAATGGAGAAAAATCCTGGAGTAGTGGAGGAAAGCAAAGGCGTTTCTGAGCAAGAGGTCAGAGGTCTTGTAGCAGAAGCTATGAGAGATTTTGCTTCACATCTCCTTCAAGGTTAGAGGTGATATGATGTCTGAAAACAATGTAAAAGCCATGATTGGCAAAGTATTCAACGACATTGCCGACGCTATGGAAACAGGCCAGTTCGGTCAGAGGGTCAGAGTTGGAATTACTACCCTTGGAAGCGAGCTTGGCATTGAAAACATGGTAAAAGGTGCTGAGCTTGCACAGCAAAGAGATAGCACTGTGGAGGTCGTTCTTATTGGACCTAAGGTTGACTCTGACCTTACGCAGGTAGTCGTTGAAACAGAAGAAGAAGGTTACAAAACAATGGAGAAAATGCTGGACGAAGGTGAGCTTGGAGGCTGCGTTACACTTCATTACAGCTTCCCGATTGGGGTTTCCACCGTTGGTAGAGTAGTGACACCAGGAAGAGGCAGGGAAATGTTTGTAGCAACTACAACTGGAACTTCCTCTTCACATAGAGTCGAAGCTATGGTTAAGAACGGAGTATTTGGTATCATTTCCGCGAAAGCAATGGGAGTAAAGAATCCTACTCTTGGAATTCTTAACGTAGATGGTGCAAGACAGGTAGAAAGAGCATTTAAGGAGCTTATAGCCAATGGATACAGTTTGAACTTCACTGAATCTGCAAGAGCTGATGGTGGAGCTGTAATGAGAGGGAACGACCTGCTTGCAGGCACACCAGATGTTATGGTTTCTGATACTCTTACAGGAAATATCCTTATGAAGATGTTTTCATCTTTTACAACAGGTGGTAGCTACGAGTCACAAGGCTTTGGCTACGGACCTGGAATTGGTGAGAATTACGACCGACTTATCCTGATTCTTTCAAGAGCATCAGGATCACCGGTTGTTGCCAATGCTATAAGTTATGCAGGTGATTTGGTAAAAGGAGAAGTAAATTCTGTTGCAAAGAGAGAATTTGAAGAAGTGAACAAAGCAGGTTTCAAAGAAATTCTTGCAGCACTGACCAAGGAAACCAAGAAGGAAACCAGCGATGAGAAAGTTTTGGCACCGGAAAAGGAACCAGTTACCGGTACAATCGACGGAATTGATATTATGGAGCTTGACGATGCAGTAGAGATTCTTTGGAAAAACAAAGTATATGCTGAGTCAGGAATGGGCTGCACAGGACCAATTGTTATGGTCAATGAAGCTAAATTAAATGAAGCGTTGATGATCCTTTCAAAAGCAGGATATGATGTTGGTGAAGCAGATCCTTGCTAACTATTAACCCCGGAAAATTCCGGGGTTTTTTTCTGTTTAAGTAAATCTAGAATCTTAAGCTAAACAAATGAACTATTTGAATAATAATTTTACACTATCAAATAAGGTTGTCGAATTGTTAATGCTTCCTGATTCTGATATAATCATAGTTAGGTAATAAGAAAAGGAGGTGGGACATTTGAGGTTGAATTATGACTTAACTCTGGAACAAAGCCAGAAACTGATTATGACGCCAGAGCTTAGGCAGGCTATACAATTACTCCAGTATACAAGTCTTGAACTGAATAGTTATCTGAAAAAAGAGATGGAAGAAAATCCACTTCTTGAACTTGAAGCACCTTTAGAAGATAATCAGAGCATGGAAACACTAAAGGAAGAGAAGGACATCGACTGGAAGGAATTTCTTGAAAGCTATGATGATATAAGCTACAGATCAGAAGTCGATAGAAATAAAAAGGAATACTCCTTTGAAAATTTTGTGTCCTATACACCGTCCTTGAAAGATTTCTTAATTGAACAGCTGAATATGATAAGTCTTGGTGTAGCTGAATACAGGATAGCAGATTATATAATTCAAAATATAAATTCAAATGGATATTTGGATGCTTCAATTAGTGACATGGCATCCCAGCTGGAGGTTTCAGAAGAGGAAGTAGAAGTAGTTCTTGCTGTAATACAGGTTTTTGAACCCTACGGTGTAGGAGCAAGAAGTCTTAAAGAATGTCTACTTATCCAAATTAGAGAGGAAAAGGATTATCTTCTGAAAAGAATTATCAATGATCATTTGGAGGATATAGCATCCAACAAAATTGGTAAAATTGCAAAAGAACTTGAAGTTTCAACTGAAAAAGTCCAGGAATATGTGGATGCCATAAGGTGTCTGGAACCAAAGCCAGGCAGGACATTCAGGGGCGATGGAGAAGATACAAGATATATAACTCCTGACGCATCCATAGAAGAAATAGACGGAGAGTATGTAATATTTATAAACGATGTTACCGGACCTAGACTTAGTATAAACAAATATTATAGGAGTCTTTTAAAAGATGGAGGGGATACTGAGACCACAGAGTTTTTACAGGATAAACTTAACTCCGCAATGTGGCTTATAAAAAGCATAGAACAGAGAAGACAGACCCTATACAAGGTTGTGGAGTCAATCCTCAAGTATCAGAAGGAATTTCTGATACATGGTGAGAAAAGGCTTGTACCATTAACGCTTAAGGATGTGGCAGAAGATATCCAGATGCACGAGTCTACAATTTCCAGAGCGACAAACGGCAAATACGTTCAGACACCAAGAGGAGTATTTGAACTTAAGTATTTTTTCACCACAGGACTTTCAGGAGAATCAGGAGAAGTTTCAGCAACCAGTGTAAAATCAATAATAAAGGGTATAATCGATACCGAAGACCAAAAAAAACCTCTTAGCGACCAGCATATATCCAATATACTCAAGGAGAGAGGTATGGAAGTCTCGAGAAGAACAATTGCAAAATACAGGGATGAGCTTAAGATTCCATCGTCATCCCGAAGAAGAAGGTATTGAATATCAGAGATGGCTTGAAAAAAAGCTGTCTCTGGTATATAATTAGCTTATAGGATATTTTTTTATTCTATGCGGGACAAAAAAACAAATACTGGGATATAAAGTGTCCAACGGAGGTGATGATATAGATCTTCTAAAACTAATCGGCAAGCTTTCCCCTGAATGTTTCCAGACAATTGAAAGAAGATACACAATTCTAAGAGCGGTTGAGTTTAGACAGCCTGTAGGAAGAAGAGCACTTTCGATTGAGCTGGGCATGAAGGAAAGAACCATCAGGTCAGAGGTTGAGAAACTACGAGAGCTTAAATTATTAAACACTGACAATATGGGTATGTATGTTACAGACGAAGGCAAGGAGCTTCTTAATCAGTTGGGTGATATATACCAGAGCATCAGAGGAATACCTAATCTAAGGAAAAAGCTTCAGGAAATTCTGGAGATTAAGAACATAATAATAGTTCCTGGTGACTCTGGAGCCAATGATTTGGTTCTACAGGAAATGGGAAGAAGTGCTTCAAGACGTTTGATTGCAACTATAGTAGGAAATGACATAGTTGGAGTTACAGGCGGAAGTACAATGGCAGCTTTTTCAGATCAGGTAATCTCAGAAACAACATTCCCAAATGTTACTGTTATCCCTGCAAGGGGAGGACTTGGAAAGGAACTTATGACTCAGGCAAATTCAGTAGCAGCAAAAGTTGGAAAAAGTCTTGGGGCCATGTACAGGTTGCTTTATATACCCGATGGTCTTGAAAGAGAGGCTTTGGAAGCTTTACAGGCAAACGATGAAATCAGGCAGTCTCTCCAGCTTATAAATAAAATGAGGATTCTTGTTTTTGGAATTGGCAGAGCTGATACACTGGCAAGCAGAAGGAGTCTTTCTGAAGAAAGAATAATTCATTTAATGGAAAATGGAGCTGTTGCAGAGGCATTTGGTCACTATTTTGACATCGAAGGAAACGACATTTGGGAATACAAGACAGTCGGATTATCCCTCGAAAGATACAAAGAGATACCCCAGGTAATTGGAGTTGCTGGTGGTGCAGATAAAGCTGAGGCAATAATTGCAATATCATCAATCAGAAAGGATATAACTCTGATTGTAGATGAGGCAGTGGGAAATAAAATAGTAGAGATATTAAATTAATCAAGGAGGAATTTTTATGACGTTAAAAGTAGGATTAAGTGGATTTGGTAGAATCGGGAGAGATGTATTCAGAATATGGGCAGAAAACAATGTAGAGGAATTTGACATTGTGGCCATAAACGCATCTGGTAAAATCGAGGATTTGGCACATCTTTTCAAGTATGACAGCATTTATGGAAAGTTCGAGGGAACAATTGACACATACGAGGAAGGATTTATTGTAAACGGTAAGAAGATTCCAGTAATAGCTTTCAGAGATCCATCAGAACTACCTTGGAAAGAAATGGGAGTTGACGTGGCAATAGACTCAACAGGAGCTTTCAGGGACAGAGAGGGTCTGCAGAAGCATCTTGATGCAGGGGCAAAAAAAGTAATCGTTACAGCACCTGCAAAGGGTGAAGACATAACTATTGTACTTGGAGTAAACGAGGACAAATACGATACTGAAAATCACAATATAATTTCGAATGCTTCATGTACAACAAACTGCCTTGCACCTGTAGCAAAGGTAATTCTTGATAAGCTTGGAATCAAGAAGGGGTTAATGACAACCATTCATGCTTATACAAACGATCAAATGATTCACGACAAGAGACATAAGGATATGAGAAGAGCTAGAGCAGCCTCGGAGAATATCATTCCAACCACAACTGGAGCAGCAAAAGCGGTTGCATTGGTATTACCTGAACTAAAAGGAAAAATGAACGGTTTCTCAGTAAGAGTACCTGTTCCAACAGTATCACTTGTGGATGCTGTATTTGAAGTTGACAATCCAACAACAGTGGAAGAAGTAAACAAGATTTTGAAGGAAGCAAGTGAAGGCGATCTTAAAGGTATAATGGGTTTCTCAGAGGAGCCTCTTGTATCAAGAGACTTTATAGGCGATGAAAGATCATCAATAGTTGATGCCGATTCAACAATGGTAATAGACAATATGGTAAAAGTTGTATCATGGTATGACAACGAATGGGGTTACTCAGCCAGAGTTGTTGACTTGACTAGACTTGTAGCTAACAAATGGTAGTAACTATGTCGGGTCTTTTGACCCGGCATATCAATTGTGACAAACATTAGAAAAGAAGGTGAATTTATTGTTGAATAAAAAAACATTAAAGGATATGGATGTAAAAGGAAAAAAGGTTCTTGTAAGAGTCGATTATAATGTACCTATGAATTCTGATGGAGATATAACTGATGATATAAGGATCAGGAGTTCGCTGCCAACTGTGGAGTACTTGCTTGAAAATGGTGCTGCAGTAATTCTGATGTCACATCTTGGTAGACCTAAGGGAGAGCCAAAAAAGGAGTTTTCACTGTTTCCTGTGGCCAACAAACTATCTCAGCTACTGAAGAGAGAAGTGGTGTTTTCAGATGATGACAATGTAGTTTCCGAAAAGGTAAGAGAAATGGCAGCCGGACTAAAATCTGGGGATGTAATGCTACTTCAGAATACAAGATTTAGAAAAGAAGAGGAAAAGAATGTGGAAAGCTTTGCAAAGGAACTTGCTTCTCTTGCAGAGTTGTATATAAATGATGCCTTTGGAACATCTCACAGAGCTCATGCATCAAATGTAGGTGTGTCAAATCATCTTCCATCAGCATTGGGATTTCTTGTTGAAAAAGAAGTTTCAATTATGGGGAAGGCACTTGATGATCCTGAAAGACCATTTGTTGCAATACTTGGAGGTGCAAAGGTTTCAGACAAGATAGGCGTAATCGAGAATCTTCTTACCAAAGTTAATGCGATAATTATTGGTGGAGGAATGGCGTTTACATTCCTTAGGGCAAAAGGTTACGAAGTAGGAAAATCACTTCTTGAAGATGATAAGGTTGACCTTGCCAAGGAACTTATCAATAAGGCCAAGGAAAGTGGAGTTGCCTTGGTTCTACCGGTGGATGTAGTGGTGGCAGACGAGTTTAAGAATGATACTAATTTCAAAACTGTTCCAGCAGATAAGATTCCAGAAGATATGATGGGACTTGATATTGGACAGGAGACAATTGATTTATTTGAAAGTGTAATAAAGGAAGCCAAAACCGTAGTATGGAACGGTCCCATGGGAGTGTTCGAAATGGATAACTTCAACAAGGGAACATATGCAATAGCAAGAGCCATGGTAGAATCAGGTGCCCTTACAATTGTTGGTGGTGGAGATTCAGCATCAGCTGTTGAAAAGGCTGGGTTGGCAGATAAAATTACTCACGTTTCAACAGGAGGCGGAGCATCTCTTGAGTTGCTTGAAGGGAAAGTACTACCTGGAATAGATGCAATTAGTGAATAAGGAGGCAGTCTATTGAGAAAGCCAATAATAGCAGGTAACTGGAAGATGAACAAGACAATATCTGAGGCTGAGCAGTTAATCGATGAAATAAAGAATCAAAAATTAAATGAGTCTGTAGAAGCAGTACTTTGTGTTCCATATCTTTCATTGGCAAAAGCCAAGGAAATGACCAAGTATACAAATATCAATATAGGAGCACAGAACATGCACTGGGAGGAAAGTGGAGCATTTACAGGTGAAGTTTCACCGACTATGCTAAATGAAGTACAGGTGGATTATGTAATAATCGGGCATTCCGAGAGAAGACAGTATTTTAACGAAACAGATGAAACCGTCAATAAAAAGGTACTTTCAGCGATATATCATGGATTGGCACCAATTATCTGTGTAGGTGAGACTCTTGAACAACGAGAAGAGAATATTCATACCTCACTTGTGGCAGAGCAGATTAAAGCTGCATTTAGCAATGTTTCTAATGAAGATGCAACTAAGACAGTTGTTGCCTATGAACCGATCTGGGCCATTGGCACAGGAAAAACTGCATCCAGTGAACAAGCAGAAGAAATGTGTGCTTTAATAAGAAATACCATTAAGGCGCTGTATGGTAAAGAGACAGCCGAGTCAATCAGAATTCAGTATGGTGGTAGCGTCAAGCCTGGTAATGTCTCAGAGCTTATGTCCATGGAAAATATAGACGGAGCACTTGTAGGTGGAGCAAGCCTCAAGTCCTCAGATTTTGTAAAGCTAATTAATTATTGATCGGAGGAAACAAATGTCAAAAATACCAGTAATGCTTATGGTACTGGATGGTTTCGGTCTAGGTGAGGATTATCCCGGCAATGCAGTAGCACTTGCTGAAAAACCAAACTTTGATATAATCATGTCCCAGTATCCAAATACAACATTGACGGCGAGTGGGATAAAAGTCGGCTTGCCTGAAGGACAAATGGGAAACTCAGAAGTAGGGCATCTTAACATAGGTGCAGGAAGAATTGTATATCAGGAGTTGACCAGAATTACCAAGGAAATTAAAGAAGGTGGATTTTTCAGAAAGCAGGAGTTCCTGGATGCCATCAAAAATGCTAAGGACAATAATTCAGCAGTTCATTTGATGGGTCTTCTTTCTGATGGTGGAGTTCACAGCCACAACACTCATCTATATGCGCTTCTCGAGCTTATGAAGCAACACAATGTGGATAAGGTCTACGTCCATGTAATACTGGATGGTAGGGATGTGCCTCCCACTGTGGGAAGTCAGCATGTCACGGAACTCCAAGATAAAAACAAAGAGCTTGGAGTTGGCGAAATAGCAACTGTTTCAGGAAGATACTATACTATGGATAGAGACAAAAGATGGGAAAGAACCCAGCTTGGATACGATGCAATGGTTCTTGGCGAAGGTGAAAAAGCGGAGGATCCAGTAAAAGCAGTTGAAGAGTCTTACAAAAAAGACATAAATGATGAATTTATGATGCCTACTGTAATAACAAAGGATGGAAAACCGATTGCAACAATAGAAGATAATGACTCCCTTATTTTTTTTAATTTCAGACCAGACAGGGCAAGACAAATAACCAGAGCTATTGTTGATGAGGACTTTGATGGATTTGAAAGAAAGAAGCGAGTAAACACTTATTATGTCACTATGACAGAATACGACAAGACAATCAGAAATGTTCATGTCGTATATACAAATGAAGACCTTAAGAACACTTTAGGTGAGTATGTAAGTAAAAATGGAAAAACTCAGCTAAGGATAGCAGAAACTGAAAAATATGCACATGTCACCTTTTTCTTCAATGGTGGAAGGGAAGAGCCATTTGAAGGTGAGGACAGAGTTATGGTGCCTTCGCCAAAGGTGGCAACCTATGACCTTCAACCTGAAATGAGTGCATATCAGGTAAAGGATGAGGTTATTGAAAAAATTAAATCAGATAAATACGACCTTATTATCCTAAACTTTGCAAATCCAGACATGGTTGGACACACAGGAGTAATTCCGGCAGCTGTCAAGGCTGTTGAAACGGTTGACAAGTGTATGGGTGAAATTGTTCTCCTGATGGAGGAAATAGGTGGCAAGATACTTGTGACTGCTGATCACGGGAATGCTGAGTCCATGATAGACAGTGAATCAGGAGGAATTGTCACATCGCACACAAGCAATAAGGTTCCATTGATACTTGTAGGAGAAAAGGATGTAACCTTGAGAGAAGGAATCTTGGCCGATCTTGCACCGACAATCCTTGATCTTATGGGTTTGGAAAAGCCAGATGAAATGACTGGAACGTCATTGATTGAAAAATAATAAAACTAAGAAATGGAGTGATTTAGATGAGTTTGATTACTGATATTTATGCTAGAGAGGTACTTGATTCAAGGGGAAATCCAACCGTTGAGGTAGAGGTTTGGACTGAGTTGGAAGCATTTGGTAGAGCAATGGTTCCATCGGGAGCATCAACTGGTATCTATGAGGCAGTGGAACTTAGAGATATGGATAAATCAAGATATCTTGGAAAAGGTGTATTAAAAGCTGTTGAAAACGTCAACGACATAATCGCCGATGAAATAATTGGAATGGAAGTCTTCGATCAGGTAATGATAGACAAGATTCTTATTGAAATTGATGGAACAGAGAATAAAGGCAAGCTTGGAGCCAATGCCATTTTGGCAGTTTCAATGGCAGTTGCAAGAGCAGCAGCCAACGAATTGGGTATGCCACTATATCAGTATATCGGAGGAGTCAACGGAAAAACGCTTCCTGTTCCAATGATGAACATTCTAAATGGTGGAGAGCATGCAGACAACAATGTTGATATTCAGGAATTTATGGTTATGCCAATTGGAGCAGAGAATTTCAAGGAAGGCCTTAGAATGGGTACAGAAATTTTCCATAATTTGAAGGCGGTATTAAAAGCTAGAGGTATGAGTACTTCTGTAGGAGATGAGGGAGGTTTTGCACCGAATCTTTCCAGTAATGAGGAAGCACTTGTTACAATAATGGAAGCAATTGAAAAAGCTGGATACAAGCCTGGTGAGGATGTTGTTCTTGCATTGGATGTAGCTGCCAGTGGAATGTTTGATGAAGATAAGAAAACATATAATCTTAAGGGCGAAGGCAGAGAAATGACTATCGAAGAAATGGTGGATTACTACGCAGATCTATGTGACAAGTATCCAATCATTTCAATTGAAGATGGACTGGGAGAAGACGACTGGGATGGATGGAAGCTTCTAACAGATAGACTAGGAAAGAAAATCCAGATTGTTGGAGACGACCTGTTTGTAACCAATACTGAGAGACTTCAGAGAGGAATTGATATGGGAGTTGCAAATTCAATCCTTATCAAACTTAACCAGATAGGTACAATCACTGAAACTCTTGATGCAATTGAATTGGCAAAGACAAATGGATATACTGCAGTAATATCACACAGATCAGGTGAAACAGAAGATTCAACAATTGCAGATCTTGCAGTAGCTACAAATGCAGGTCAGATAAAAACAGGTGCACCATCAAGAACAGACAGGGTTGCTAAATACAACCAGTTGGTCAGAATTGAGGATGGACTTGGAGAAATGTCAGTTTATAAAGGCTTGAAAACCTTCTATAACCTAAAGAAATAGATTATTGACATTCACAATATAAAAGAGTAAAATAAACGCATATGCAAACTATTTGCATTTGCGTTTTATTTTTTTGTCTTTGGGTATCAAAGACAAAGAATGAGTAAATATCTAATAACCAAGAGAAATGGAAACTACGGAGGTATGGTATGAAAAGAAAAGAAATGATTTTTTTAATAGTGATAATGATATTCGGAACAGTCTTGTCAGGTTGTAGAACAAAAGAACCAGCACGACCAACAGATGACTCTCCTCAAGTTGAGATGCCAGATGAGGATACAAGTGAAAATGATAGAATCTCAATAGTTGCAACACTTTTTCCGCAGTATGATTTTGCAAGAACAATCGGTGGCGTACATGTGGATGTAAGGTATCTATTGCCAACAGGTACAGAAGCCCATTCATACGAACCCACTCCACAGGATATGGTTGCACTTTTAAATGCGGATGTTTTTCTTTATACAGGAGAGCTTATGGAACCTTGGACTGTTAACATTGTATCAAACTTGGAAGATGAGGATGTAATGATAGTTGACTTAAGCCAGGATATTTCACTCCTTACCAATGAAGATCATGACCATGAACACGATGATGAAGATGAGCACGATGATGAAGAGGAGGTTTACGACCCTCACTACTGGACAGACCCTAATATGGCAATAATAATGGTCAATAGAATAACAGAGTCTCTAGTGGAAATTGATCCTGAAAACAGAGATGAATATCAGGAAAACGGAGATAAGCTAAAGGCAGACCTCAAAGAGCTGGATGATGATATAAGAGAAGCATTGGCTAAGACAAAATCCAAGACCATTCTTTCAGGAGGCCATTTTGCGTTCGGATACTTTGCTAAACAATACGGACTCGAGCATATGTCGCCCTACACAGGTTTCTCACCAAATGCAGAGCCAACTCCTCAAAGAATAACTGCCTTGATAAACACCATAAATGAAACTGGAGCAATGGCGATATTTCATGAGGAACTTATTGACCCAAAGGTAGCACAAGTAATTGTAGAGGAAACTGGGGTAAAGATGTTGCTACTGCATGGGGCGCACAATATTTCAAAGGAGGAGCTGGACTCCGGCAAGACATATATCGAAATCATGTATGATAATCTTGAAAATTTGAAAGAGGGATTGGGATATGAAGAATAAACTAATTGAGGTTGAGAATCTTTCTGTATATTATGGACAGCATCAAGTACTAAAAGACGTATCCTTCGTTATTGAGGAAGGGGACTATGTTGGTCTTGTGGGAGCAAATGGATCAGGCAAGACTACCCTTGTTAAGGCGATTCTTGGATTGATTCCCGTCACAAAGGGGAGTATAACTTATCACGGATCAGGCGGTGTCCATAAGGGAGTAGGTTATCTTCCGCAGGTAGCAGTTACAGGAAATACATTGTTTCCAGGAGAAGTACATGAGATAGTAGCTGTTGGACTACTTGGGAAGAAAAAATTCCCGAAGAGGATTACTGCAGATGACAACAAGATAATAGATGAAATTTTAAGAAGGTTAGATATATATCACCTAAAGCATAATAAGATTGGCGATCTTTCAGGTGGTCAGCAGCAGAGAGTTCTCCTTGCACGAGCAATGGTAAGCAATCCAAGACTACTGATTCTGGATGAGCCCACTAGTGCTTTGGACCCAAAGGTACGAACAGAGTTTTTCAGCCTTATTAGAAAGATAAATGAGGAAGAAGGAACAAGCATAATACTTGTTTCCCACGACTTAAGCAGCATCAAGAAATGTTCTTCAAAGATAATGCTATTGGATCGAGAGTTACTTTATTTTGGTAGCACTGAAGATTTCAATATGAATGTTAACTTTGTGGAGGGCATTCACGATCACCATAATAAAGAGGCGGTGAACTGATGGGTACGATGGATTTGATAAAAGAAGCAATGGGACTCGCATTTATGCAGAGGGCAATGATAGTAGGAACTGCAATAGCTTTAAGCAGTGCTCTTTTGGGAATTTTTCTGGTACTCAAGAAATACTCAATGATAGGAGATGGACTTGCACATGTTAGTTTCGCAACAGTTGCAATAGCTCTCCTTTTGGGAGCATCACCATTGTTGGTTTCAATCCCTATTGTAACAATTGCATCTATTTTTATAATGCAGCTAAATGAAAAAGCAGGAATCCATGGCGATGCAGCAATAGGTCTTGTGTCTTCCTTCTCAGTTGCGCTTGGTGTACTTATATCAAGTGTTGCCGGGGGGTTCAATGTTGATCTTTTCAGCTACTTGTTTGGTAGTATATTGGCTATCAAACCGACAGACATGTATTTATCGATTCTTCTAGCTTCAATAATAATTGTACTGATTGTATTATTCTACCACGATTTGTTTGCAGTGACCCATGATGAATCCTTTGCAAGTGTGATAGGAATTGGAACGAAACGAATGAATTATTTAATAGCAACCTTGACGTCAATAACTATTGTTCTGGGGATCAGAGTTGTTGGAACAATGCTTATTTCAAGCATGATAGTGTTTCCTACAGTAACTGCATTGCAGATATCCAGGAGTTTTAAGTCAACAATAATCATTTCAGCAATTATATCAATTATTGCAGTAATTACAGGAGTTATTGGATCATATATATTCAATTTCCCCTCAGGAGCAAGCATAGTAATGATAAATGCATTCTTGTTTCTTGTTTTCCTTGGAATGAAGAAGTTTGTCAGGATATGATCACTGGAGGTGTTTGGAATGAGCAGTGAAAAAATAAGAGAACTATTCAAATCAAGGGGTATAAAAAATACTCAGCAAAGGCAGCTGATATTCGATTTCCTAAGTAAAAAAAGTCAGCCTATAACTGCTGAAGAAATCTATATGGTATTATCAAAAAAAGAGAAGACAAGAATGAATCTCTCAACTGTTTACAGAGTATTGGATACATTTACAAAAAAAGGCCTTGTTCAAAAATCCAGTATAAACATTGAGGGAAAGTCTACCTATGAGATAAATCACATGGATCACAGACATCATCTGGTGTGTGTTAAGTGTAACAAGATAATTCCGATAAAGGGATGCCCACTTGAAGGTTATGAAAAATATCTGGGAGAAAGCACTGGATTTAAAATCATTGAGCATCACCTTGAAATCAAGGGAATATGCCCTGACTGTCAAAGGAAGTAAACTGTAAAAGATAATTATGGATAAACTCAAATTCCATTGCTTTTAATATTTGCCTATGTTAAAATGGTAATGTTATAGACTTGAATATTAAATATTTTTAAATGTACAGGAGGTGTAGGTATGACGACTTTGTTCTCAGTTTTAATGCTAATAGCTAGCATTATCCTTGTAGCGAGTATTCTTATGCAAGAAAGTAAATCAGAAGGATTGGGAGCCATCAGCGGTGGTGGTGCTGATTCAACGTTTGGAAAAAGCGTTGGAACAAGCCGACAGGCAATGCTTAGGAAGGTAACTATTGTGTCCGCAGTAGTATTTATGATTTCAGCTGTTGCTTTGGCAGCGATATAACAAGGAGGAAGATAAAATGAGTATTGCTTTATATGCCGCTCCAATCGTAGGAGTGGTTGCTTTGTTGTTTGCTTTGTACAAAGCATCATCTATTGATAAGGTTAGTCCTGGAAACGACAGGATGCAGGAAATCGCAGCATACATTCAGGAAGGTTCAATGGCATTCTTGTCAAGAATGTATAAAGCCCTGGGTGTTTTTATTGTCGTACTGTTTATAGTACTCGCACTTCTAATTGGTCTTACAACTGCCATCACTTTTATATTTGGAGCAGCATTTTCTATAATGGCAGGATTCTTCGGTATGAGGGTTGCAACAAAGGCTAACGTTAGAACAACTAATGCAGCAATGGAAAGTGGAATGACAAAGGCTCTAAACGTAGCATTCTCAGGTGGGTCAGTAATGGGAATGAGCGTTGTAGGACTTGGGCTTTTAGGTATTGGGGTATCATATATTGTTTTTAGAGATCCAGCAATAATAACCGGATTCGGATTAGGAGCATCATCAATCGCATTATTTGCAAGAGTTGGTGGCGGTATTTATACCAAGGCAGCAGATGTAGGAGCGGACCTTGTAGGTAAGGTCGAAGCTGGAATTCCAGAGGATGACCCGAGAAACCCTGCAGTAATCGCTGACAACGTTGGAGATAACGTGGGAGACGTAGCAGGAATGGGAGCAGACCTTTTCGAGTCATACGTTGGAGCAATAATATCAGCAGTTACACTTGGTCTAATTGCATACGGAGACAATGGAGTTTTCTTTGCTTTCGGTCTTGCAGCAGTTGGAATTCTTGCGTCAATTGTTGGGGTATTTTTTGTTAGAGGTGACGGAGACCCACAAAAATCACTTGATAAGGGAACTCTTGTAAGCTCACTTTTGACAATGGTAATTGGAGCAGTATTGAGTATTGTTATACTTGGAACATTTCAACCATTTATCGCAATCATTGCAGGTCTTGTAGTAGGACTAACAATCGCTAAGATCACTGAGTACTTTACATCAGCTGAGTATAGCCCTGTAAAGAGGATTGCGAAGGAATCTGAGACAGGAGCATCAACAAATATAATAGGTGGACTTTCAGTGGGGATGATGTCTACATCACTCCCAATAATTGTAATAGCAATAGGTATATTAGTTGCATACTATGCATCAGGTGGTGCAGCAGAGCCGGTAAAAGGACTTTACGGTATAGCTCTTGCGGCTGTAGGAATGCTTTCAACAGCAGGAATGACAATAGCCGTTGACGCTTACGGACCAATTGCAGACAATGCTGGTGGAATTGCAGAAATGTGTAAATTACCGGAAGATGTTAGAAAAATTACTGATAAGCTTGACTCAGTAGGTAATACAACTGCAGCAATAGGAAAAGGATTTGCAATCGGATCAGCAGCACTTACTGCTTTGGCTCTTTTCTCATCCTACACACAAGCTGTTCAACTTACAGCAATTGACCTTACAAAGCCAGTTGTTATTGCAGGACTTTTAATTGGTGGAATGCTACCATTCCTTTTCGCAGCACTTACAATGGATGCTGTTGGTAAGGCGGCTTTCAGTATGATTGAAGAAGTTAGAAGACAATTCAGAGATATACCTGGTATTATGGAGGGAACTACAACCCCTGAATATGCAACTTGTGTAGATATAAGTACCAAGGCAGCATTGAAGGAAATGATTATTCCAGGTCTGCTGGCAGTAATAGTACCTGTATTTGTAGGACTGCTACTTGGAGCAGAAGCTCTTGGAGGACTTTTGGCAGGAGCACTTGTAACAGGAGTACTTATGGCTATCTTTATGTCAAATGCCGGAGGAGCATGGGACAATGCCAAGAAGTACATTGAAGAAGGCAATCACGGTGGAAAAGGAAGCGAAGCTCATAAGGCTGCTGTAACTGGAGACACAGTTGGTGACCCATTCAAAGATACATCAGGTCCTTCATTGAATATCCTTATAAAACTTATGACAATTGTATCACTTGTATTTGCACAGTTGTTTGTACTATACGGTGGAATATTGTTCTAGATTTATAGCCCTCCTTATGGAGGGTTTTTTCTTGTCTTAAATACTGTATAAATCTTGCTGGATATGATATAATTTTAAGTTGTGACACAGAAAAAAATAAGGATGGAATAGAATGGAAAACAATCTTGAGATTGAAGGAATTATAATCAACTACATAAGAGCTGGTTCAGGTGATCCTGTACTTGTCCTTCACGGCTGGGGAGCTAGTATAGAAACAGTAATGCCTATTGTTAACACCTTAAAGGAAAATCATACTGTGTATGCTATGGATCTACCTGGTTTCGGGAAATCGGAGGAGCCAAAAGAGGTATTCGGTTCCTTTTGTTATGCAGATATTGTAAAAGAATTCATCGACATACTTATACCTGGAAAACTTTCGCTGGTAGGACATTCCTTCGGAGGAAAGCTATCCATAATCATTTCGTCAAAGTATCCTGAACTGATAAATAAGGTTGTGCTTATAGACAGTGCAGGCATTACACCTAAGAGGACATTAAAATATCACATCAGGGTTAAGAGCTTCAAGCTTCTTAAGAAATTATACAATACTCTTGCATTTTGGGAAAATAAAGAGAAGAGGATGGAGAAACTCTACAAGAGATTTGGTTCCGATGATTATCAGAACAGTTCAGGAGTAATGAGAAAAATTCTTGTAAGAGTTGTCAACGAAAACTTGAAGCCGATTCTCAGAGACATTAAAGCACCGACTTTGCTTATATGGGGCGACCAAGACGAGGATACACCGCTATATATGGCGGAAATAATGGAAAAGGAAATCAAGGATAGCGGTCTTGTAGTATTTGAAGGTGCAGGACATTACTCCTATCTGGATGACTACAATAGATTCATAAGAGTGATGGAAGCCTTTTTCAAACCTGAAGCCGAATAAGTATTTGGCAAATAAATTTGGAGGATAACAATGAGTTTAATGATTATCATTATATTTCTAGTAATATCAGTTGTCTCAGTACAGATAATGAGCAAGAGAACAAAGGAATTTCTTCACATGGTGCAGCTGGAAGGTTATCTGGCTGACCACTATTTGAAGTGGTTGTCAATGAATAAGAAGAGAGCATATAGTCTTTCCAAAGAGGAAATGACAATAAAGAAGCCACTGGTTATGACACAGAGAGCAACAAGGTTAAATCGGGCTAATTTCATATTGTCAGCTGTAATTATTGCATTGCCTGGCTTATTGATCTACACAATTACAAACAATACAATTGTTGGAGGAGTCTTTCTCCTGATAGGAATTGCTGGGGTATATTACTATCAACCTATTATTATTGCTGGAGCAGCAATGATAATGAAGCCAATTGAGGATAATATTAACATGGGATTCTATAGATCTGCTCAAAATAAAATCAAGACAAGAGAGGATCTTAGTGTTGTAGGGATTACTGGAAGTTTTGGTAAAACGAGTACAAAGTTTATTGTAGGGACAATTCTATCCCAGAAGTTCAGTGTGTTGAACACACCTGAGTCATATAATACTCCTATGGGATTATCCAAAGTAATAAACAACGACCTAAAAGATGATCACGAAGTTTTTGTTGCAGAAATGGGTGCGAAAAAAATTGGAGAGATCAGGGAAGTGGCACAGCTTGCACAACCTAAAATTGGAATACTTACATCAATTGGACCAGTTCACATAGAAACTTTCAAGAATATAGATAATATCATGAAAACAAAGTACGAATTGATTGAGGAGCTTCCGACTGACGGGGTAGCAGTTTTTAATTACGACAATGAATTCATTAGAAAACTCGCTGATAAAACCTTTAAGGAAAAGATGCTATATGGTCTGGAGAACGTTGATAAGTTGGATATCTATGCTGAGGATATAGTAGTCACTGAAAATGGCTCTGAATTTACTCTTAGAGATAAAGAAGGAAGCAGTATCAGATGTACTACAAGGCTTTTAGGAAAGCACAATATCTATAATCTTTTGGCAGGGGCATGTGCATCAAAGATACTTGGCCTTACATTGGAAGAAATCAGCAAGGGAATTGAAAAAGTTGAGCCTATTGAACACCGTTTAAATCTTATTGAATCAGCAAGCGGCGTTATTATAATCGACGATGCTTTTAATTCTAATCCAGTTGGCACAAAGGCAGCACTAGATGTCCTTTCACAGTTCAAGGAAGGAAGAAAAATAATTGTTACACCTGGAATGATAGAGTTAGGTGAGATGGAAGAGTCAGCAAACCATGAATTTGGGGTAAATATTGGTAAAGTATGTGATTTTGTTATTCTGGTGGGAGAACAGAGAACAAAGCCGATTTACAAGGGACTTATGGATACATTGTTCAATCCTTCCAACATATTTATTGTAAACAATTTACAGGAGGCGACAGAGCAGATAGGCAGAATAACAAAAGCAAAGGATGTTGTTTTGTTTGAAAATGATCTACCAGATAACTACAGTGAATAGCAAGAGGAGGTCTCACAATGAAAAAAGTAGGTATACTTTTTGGAGGAAGAAGTGTTGAACACGAGGTTTCAGTAATAACAGCAATGCAGATTATTGAAAATTTGGACAGAAGCAAATATGAGCCTGTGGCAATCTATATTAACAAGGAAGGTCAGTGGTTAACGGGCAAATCACTTCTTAGCTTTGAGAGCTACAAGAACAATGATTTCAAGGATGCCAAGAGAATAGTGTTATCTCCAAATCACAACGATGGTAACCTTTATACACATCCTGAGGAAATGGGGATGTTTGGAAAGAAAATAATAGAGACGGTTGATGTTTTTTTTCCGGCATTTCATGGTACTAATGGAGAAGATGGATCCTCACAAGGTTTGTTGGAATTCGTAAACAAACCATACGTTGGAGCAGGGCTTCTTGCATCATCAGTTGGAATGGATAAGATTGTAATGAAAGATGTCTACAAGGCCAATGGCATACCAGTGGTTGATTATATTTGGTTCTACAGAAGTCAGTGGGAAAACGATAAAATTGGATCAATTCAAGAAGTTGAGAGTAAACTTGGATACCCGGTATTTGTAAAACCTTCAAATCTTGGTTCAAGTATTGGTATTTCAAAAGCAAAAAATAGAGAAATGCTCGAGATAGCTCTTGAAATTGCGGCGAGCTACGATAGAAAGATTATTGTTGAGAAGGCTGTTGAAGAACCTAGAGAAATAAATTGTGCAGTAATGGGATATGATTTTGAAGTAGAGGTTTCAGAGTGTGAGGAACCGCTAGGCTGGAGTGAAATACTTTCATTTGAGGATAAGTATGTAAGAAAGGACTCAAAGACTACAGATTCCGCTGGATGTAACAGAGCAATACCAGCTAATCTCGAGGACAAAACAAGATTGGAAATAGAAGAGCTGGCACGAAAAGCATTTACTGTCATAGATGGAAGAGGAAACGCAAGAATAGATTTCCTAATAGATAAGAGTGGAAAGGTATTTGTAAATGAAATAAATACTCTTCCAGGTTCAATTGCATTTTACCTATGGGAAGGCAGGGGCTATGACTTCAAGGCATTGGTAAATAGAATGATAGAAATTTCCCTGATAACACATAAAGAAAAGAACAGTAATATGTATGTTTACGATTCAAATCTGTTCAATAGAACTCAATTTGGCGCGAAAACAGGTAAAATGTAAGATATTTAAAATATCTTACATTTTTTTTCAAAGAGAGGGTAAATACTAAGTATTGAAAGAAGGGGGATTTGCGATGATTTTACGGGAAGAGATTATAAAACTGATGGAAAGCAAGAAATACAAGCCGCTTCTCAAAGAAGAACTTGCTGCCAGATTCAATATTGGAAAGAAGGAGCAAAAAGATTTCTTTAAGATATTGGATGACATGGAAAAAGAAGGACTAATACTAAAGGCTAGAAATGACAGATATGGTCTTATCAATCCTGAGTTTCTTGTAATTGGAAGATTGGAAGGAAATGAAAAAGGCTTTGGATTTGTAATATCAAAGGATAGACCGGGGGAAGATATCTTTATACCTGCTGATTCGATGAATACAGCGATGCATGGTGACAAGGTTGTAGCCAACCTGATAAAGGGTAGACAGGAAGGAAGAAAGCAAGAAGGAAGAAAGCAGGAAGGCGAAGTAATAAGAGTTCTTGAACGAGCCAATGAGTCAGTAATAGGTACTTATGAAGACAGTGGAAACTTTGGATTTGTAATTCCTGACAATCACAAGATTGCTTATGACATATTTATACCTAAAGGAAAGACACTAAAAGCCAAGGACGGTCAAAAAGTTGTGGTAGGAATCGAAAAATGGCCAGAGTTCAGGAGAAATCCAGAGGGTTCTGTGATTGAAATACTTGGGTATCTGACTGATAAGGGCACTGATATATTGTCAATTATAAGACAGTTTAAGCTGCCGGAAGAATTCCCTGAAGAGGTGAGGGCGGATGCACTTAAGGTGCCATCAGTAATCGATGATCAGGAGATCAGAAACAGAAAAGACTTACGGGAACTAAATATATTTACAATAGATGGAGCAGATGCAAAGGACTTGGATGACGCAATTTCAATTGAAAAGCTACAAAACGGAAAATTCAGACTTGGAGTGCACATCGCAGATGTAACTCATTATGTAAGACCAGGAACCCAGTTGGACAAGGAAGCACTGAAGAGAGGAAATTCTGTCTATCTACTTGATAGGGTTATACCAATGCTGCCACATGAACTGAGCAATGGAATATGTTCACTTAATCCTAATGTAGACAGATTGACAATGACTGTTTTTATGGATATAGACAAGAATGGAAAAGTAGTCTACCATGAGATACATGAATCAATAATTAATAGCAAGGCAAGGCTTGTGTATGATGATGTTTCGGATCTTCTTGAAGGAACAGATGAAAAAGCAGCAGAAAAGCTTGCATTAGTGGCGGATGACATATTCCTCATGAAAGAGTTAATGGATATTCTTAGAAGACACAGAGATAAAAGAGGAAGTATTGATTTTGATTTTCCTGAAACCTATATTGAGCTGGATGAAGATGGAAAGCCCGTTGATGTAAGAAAGCGGGATAGAAGAATTGCCAACAGACTTATTGAAGAATTTATGCTTGTAACAAATGAGACAGTGGCAGAAAGATTTTTCTGGGAGGAAATTCCTTTCCTTTACAGAATACACGAGGAGCCAAAAAGTGAGAGAGTAGAGGATTTTCAGAAGTTCATTCATAATTTTGGATACTCTATGAAGGGCAAGGAGCTTCATCCAAAGGATTTCCAAATTTTAACTCAGGAAATCAAAGGAAAAAGAGAAGAACCGGTAATATCAACATTACTTTTAAGAACCATGCAAAAAGCAATATACAGTGCTGAACCAGGCATTCATTTTGGATTGGCAGCTCAGTACTATTCACACTTTACATCACCAATAAGAAGATACCCAGATCTTCAAATACACAGGATTATAAAGGATTCACTCCATGGACAGTTGAGTGAAAAGAAACTGAATCTGCTGGAAGGATTGCTGCCTGAAATAGCCGAGCATACTTCAATGACAGAGAGAAGGGCTGAGGAGGCCGAGAGAGAGGTTGACGATCTTAAGAAGGCCCAGTATATGGCTGAGCGAATCGGCGAGGAATACGAAGGCCTGGTGTCTTCAGTGACCAGCTTTGGATTATTTGTACAGCTTGAGAATACAATAGAAGGACTAGTACATTTCAGTAATATGGTTGATGATTTCTACTTCTTTGATGAGGACAACTATATGATAGTTGGAGAGAGAACAAAGAAAGCCTACAGATTGGGTGATCCTGTAAGAATAAAAGTCATCGGTGCTGATATCGGCAAAAAAAATATTGACTTTCAGCTTATAAATGAGGAAGTTGACACAGAGGATTAAATTTGCTAAACTCAATTACGACAAAATTATTAAAGGATGAAACTAATGAAGAAAACAGGCACAAAATTAATAGCATCTAATAAAAAAGCAAGACACGAATTCTTTATAGAGGATACCTTTGAGGCTGGAATTGTACTTAAAGGAACGGAAGTAAAGTCCATCAGACTGGGCAAAGTGAATATCAAGGAATCGTACGCTTCCATCGAAAGAGGAGAAGTGTTTATAACAGGAATGCATATAAGTCCTTATGAACAAGGCAACATTCACAATGTAGATCCTGTGAGGAAGAGAAAACTGCTTCTGCACAGACGTGAGATTAGAAAACTGATAGGTGAAACCCAGCAAAAGGGATTCACCTTGGTACCACTTTCCATTTATCTGAAGGATGGTCGTGTCAAGGTTGAGATTGCTCTTGCAAAAGGTAAGAAGTTGTTTGATAAGAGACAGACCATGGCTAAAAAAGACGCCGAAAGAAGAATACAGCAGCATTCCAGCGAAAAATACCAATAATGGTGTAATTGACAGAAAGTCGAACATATGTTATAATTCATATGTAGCAAATAAGAGGGGGCGAATTTGGTTTCGACGGGAATACGGAATCAGGAGTAGCGAGCCGTTGTCGCCAAGCAACGAAAAAAGTGGCAAAACTAATTAAACGCAAACGATAATTACGCATTAGCAGCCTAATTTAGGCGCTCGATTTAACCGGGATTCCCACGACCTGGATTGAATCGTCATTTTAGTGGGGAACCGAGTCCGGCAAAGCTTTGAGCTGGAAACGGAACTTATGAAGCTACCGAAACTCATATCCTGTCAGTAGGAGATGAGCCGGGGGAATCTTAAATTGCTGGCTGCGCTCGGAGAAGCTCTTGTGGAAGGATTTTCGGACGTGAGTTCGACACTCACCGCCTCCACCATTATAACATCCAAATTTTGATACAAAATAGAACCCGCTGATTTCAGTGGGTTTTTAGTATTTTTTGAAGAATTTTATGCAGATTTATGTAGAAGATATCTGAACTTAAATGTCACGAGCTAGAAGATTTACATCAGTAGAACGATGGTGGCCAAATATCGAAAGAAGGCCATCCGTGAGCTAGAAACCCTTTATGCCATTCACAATTCACGATAAGGAAATGGCAGAGTATATGTTGAGTCTTTTAATCAGCTAAATTTTACCAATGACCATATAGGTTACAATATAAATAAATACGACTAAAGTAAAAATAATGTATTCATAGAATAAAAAATATAAATAAGACAGTGTTATTGTGCTCTCATATTCTCGGTTCCACCGATAGTGACGCACCATCAAATAATAAGAAATTATACTTGTGAATACCATAAATATATAAATATAAGGTTCGTTACCTATCGTGAGAGGCCTTAAAATAAATGTCCCCATTACGTGAATAATATAATAGATAAGTGATATCTTTAACGCCAAGTGTAGGATTGCACACACAAGACTTTTAACATATTCCTTGTTTTTAAAATCCGGTAAAAACTTATTCATTATTATAAGCAATAGAAAAGGAAGAACACCAACAGCCAAGACATAATAAACAGTGCTGAATAATGCAGCTAAGACCACTGCCATAAGAAACATACCAATAATTCTAGTGGGATTAATGGTTAGAGCTTCTGTTGTCTTTTCAACAAGGTCTTGATTGGATGATGCAAAATAAATGACTTTATTGTTATCAACTAAGTCAAAAAATACCAGTCCCTGATCCTCACCAAATTCAAAGTAACTTGAACTTAGACTTAAATTCTTTGTTTTTGTCAGCGGTGTAATTTGGGTTTCTTGATCTTCAGACACAAGAACCACTACGCAGTTTACACCGTAATGTACACTTTCTTGAATTAATATTTTTACTTGATCATCTTTTACATCAAGGATTGTAGGTGGGCTGTCATGTATAGAAAATATTCGACGGTAATCTGTTAGCTTTTTGGATGTGTGAATGTCGTACCGGTGAACAGTCAGATTGTTTTCACCATATCTGGGATCCTTCCAAACAAAAATACCGGTTACAAGGTCCTCTTCTACGTGGAGATCTCGAATAAATTTTAAATGGGTATTGGTTGAGCCTTCTTCTATTAGAAAGTTTTTTTCAATCTCTAAATCTTCATTGAACTGAATATAAACAAGATCCACTTCATTGGCATTATTGATAGTAGCCATCAAATGGTAGATGCCTGTGCTTTCGTCTTGATCCAGCGAATATGATTTTATAGGACCTGCCAGTAATGGCATGACTTTACCAGGGTCTTCAACATTCATACCATAAAGATCAGAAGCATGCTGAAATACAATGGTTTGACCGTTTCTCAAAAAAAATTTCACTTCTTCTGCAATTCTTGTCCGCTTAAATTCAAGGGTATCTAAATCAATTAAGACCTTATATAAATCGTCTTCAAGGTACATAATTGTAAGGATGCCTTCATGATCTATACTGGTTGAAATCTCTCTTGCATGAAATAAGTTCAAATCAAGGACATCTTCTTCAATGACTTTTCCTAATCTAGATACTTTATATAACTTGACTAGTTGATGATCAACTGCAGTGACGAGTATTTCCGCATCCGATAGAACTAAAGTACTTACATGACTATCTATATAGTTTTTTTCTCCCGACTTAACTGTACCAATCTCAACTTCACGACTAAAACCCTCTGAAGGTCCAGAGGCTAAGAATCTCGACATAGTAAACCCATATAAACATAGTAAGATAAAAATGATAATGATCATGGGTCCTTTGTTGGATTGATTAAAATATGATTTGATTTTAAACATGATATCCCCCAATTTATACAACCTAGTCTAATATTATAAAACCAGACTTACTTTCCTTATTATGATATCACAAAATGGCTTTAGAAAAAGATATTTTACTTAAACTTAGTTTGATGTAAAAGATTGGAAGAGTTCCAACAATTGTGAAAGTTTTGGCGACATTTGAATAGTTGAATTGAGATGTTTTGAATTAGGTTATTGAAGTGAGAGAATATCGTATTTTACGGTACTTGCTAAATCATTTGCACTCAGGTTTTGAGTTTTGAATAGCGTATTCAGGGTATATGACAGACATATATAGTACTCATTACAAGCTAGGATATTCAGGCTGATAAATAAGTTTGACTAATTGGCGTTGATAATGGCTTATAGGATAATAATGTACAATGATTGCATGGATTGGAGCATTTTTGCTATTTGACTTATGAGCTATCTAAAAGGACAGATTATTAAAAAACAGATTATTAAAAAAACAGGGATATTTTAGACAACATTCAAAAGAAATGAAAGGAGATGTGCTATGAGTGAACATGGAAGATGCCCGGTAACGGGAGCAACCGGAACTAGGCCGATCAAAGGAACAACCAACAAGGATTGGTGGCCGGAACAGTTGGATTTAAAAGTGCTGCAGCTGCACTCAGAGAAAGTCAATCCAATGGGAAAGGATTTTTGCTACGCTAATGAATTCAAAAAGCTGGATTATTATGCTTTGAAAAAAGATTTACATGACCTGATGACGGATTCACAGGATTGGTGGCCTGCAGACTATGGTCATTATGGTGGATTGTTTATCCGTATGGCATGGCACAGTGCCGGAACTTATAGAGCCGGTGATGGAAGAGGTGGTTCGGGTTCAGGTAACCAGAGATTTGCACCTCTGAATAGTTGGCCTGATAATATAAATCTGGATAAAGCTAGAAGGTTGCTTTGGCCAATTAAGAAAAAATACGGTAAGAGCATCTCCTGGGCTGATCTGATTATTCTTACAGGTAATTGTGCCTTGGAATCCATGGGTTTCAAGACTTTTGGATTCGGTGGTGGACGTGAAGATATCTGGGAGTCTGAAGATGATGTTTATTGGGGAAAGGAACAGGAATGGTTGGATGATAAACGTTATTCCGGCGAAAGAGACTTGGAGAATCCCTTGGCGGCTGTCCAGATGGGGCTGATCTACGTTAACCCAGAAGGACCTAACGGTGTTCCTGATGCTGTGGCATCAGGAAAAGACGTAAGAGATACGTTTGAACGTATGGCAATGAATGATGAAGAAACTGTAGCCTTGGTTGCTGGGGGTCATACCTTTGGGAAATGTCATGGTGCAGCCAGTCCGACTCATGTAGGACCGGAACCTGAAGCAGCTGATTTGGAAGAAATGGGACTAGGTTGGAAGAACAGTTTTGGTGACGGCAAAGGGGACAGTACTATTTCAAGCGGTATTGAAGGACCTTGGAATTCCACACCAACAGAATGGGATATGAACTATTTCGATACCTTATTTGGACATGACTGGAATTTGGTGAAAAGTCCTGCTGGAGCATGGCAATGGGTACCTTCAGATCCGGAGGCTCATAACATCCCAAGTGCACAGGGCACCTATAAACAACCGCCGATCATGACAACAGCCGACCTCTCTTTGCGTATGGATCCAATTTATAAACCGATTTCCAAATATTATCATGAAAACCCTGAAGCTTTTGCAGATGCATTTGCCAGAGCCTGGTTTAAGTTGACCCATAGGGATATGGGTCCAAAATCAAGATATCTTGGACCGGAAGTCCCGAAAGAAGATCTTATATGGCAAGATCCTGTACCAGAAGCAGATTACAAGATGATTGATGATAACGATATCGAGTTATTGAAAAAAGAGATATTATCCAGCGGATTAAGTGTATCCCAATTGGTCAGAACAGCATGGGCTTCCGCATCAACCTTTAGAGGTTCTGATTATAGAGGTGGTGCCAACGGTGCACGAATTCTACTTGAGCCCCAAAGGAGTTGGATTGTCAATCAACCGGAAGAATTGGAAAAAGTGATTGCAGCATTGAAACAGATTAAAGAAAATTTCGATGCAGATAATGGAGAAAAAAAAGTATCAATGGCGGACCTTATTGTTTTGGGTGGTTGTGCTGCAATAGAATTGGCTGCAGAAAAAGGTGGTTACAATAAAAAAGTGCCTTTTGTGGCTGGCAGAACAGATGCTACACAAGAGGAAACAGATGTAGCAGCTATGGGACTTCTTGAACCAAAGGCAGATGGCTTTATCAATTACGCGAAGAACCCCAAAAACCCTTGTCCTGAAGATCTTCTGATAGATAAGGCGCAACTGTTGAAACTTACAGCACCGGAAATGACTGTATTGCTTGGCGGCATGCGTGTACTAGGTACAAATTATGGTAATGCTCCATTTGGGATTTTGACAGACAAACCGGGTACACTTAGTAATGACTTCTTTGTAAATCTCTTGGATATGGGCACCACCTGGAAACCAATGGACGATCAAAAAAGCACATTTGAAGGCTTTGATCGTGGGAGCGACGAAAGGAAGTGGATGGCATCAAGAGTGGATCTCATTTTTGGTTCTCATGCACAACTAAGGGCATTTAGTGAAGTATATGCCAGCGATGACAATCAGGAAAAGTTTGTAGATGATTTTATTAAAACTTGGGATAAAGTAATGATGTCAGATCGTTTCGATGTTAAATAGGAGGATATATAAATATTAAAGTAATTAGAACACTGTATCCTTAACACCAAGGGAAAAGCAATGGGGACGGTTCCTGTTGCTTTTTCTTCATTATTTTTTTGTTGATATCCACCAAAAATCATATTGAAATTAATTAACTATTTCAACAGACTTTACGACTTGTTTGGAAAGCAGAAAGAATCGTCTCCAATGCTTTATTTTGAATTTTCCATACATATCCTACTGGAAAGGGAAAAACTTTATAATTGAGTGTCAACTAATGATATTATAAAGATCCAGCATGACAAATCGACAAAGTAATAAGTAAGTAGATGGAAATCCATGTGAATAAGGGAAGACTGTTAACAAAAATTTACATTAGGATGATTAAAGGGAGTGTTATTATGAATAACAAGAAATACCTAATAGTGGTTATTATCGTGATCACTATAATAGCAGCATTCAGCAGTGAACATGAGCTCCCTTCACAGGAAGACAGGTTGAACTGTTCACCAGCATTTCCAGAAAACCCAGTAAAACAATCCATAATTAACAATTCCGATCAGACATTCATTGAAATAAAAGAGTGAGCGAACAGTTCTAACCAAGAAAATTAAGCAAAAATAACCGTCCCTAATGCTTTTTTCTATTCATAAGCAAAACCCAGGGTATAAATCCTGGGTTTATTTGACATGCATAATCAGAATTGTTACATCATCCTTGAGTCTTTCGATGCTTCCTATGTGATCATATAGATTTCGCTTTAGTTCTATCTCTAAATCACTAGCATCCAAAGAATGATGTTTCTTTAGAAAATTTTTCATTTTATCTTGACCATAAATTTCATTGTTCACATTTCTAGCTTCAACCAACCCATCAGAGTACAACAATAGCTTATCGCCAGCTTCCATTTGCATTTTTCTATTCTCATAAGTCGGCAAAATATAATCACCAAGCTTGCATATGGAAAAACCTCTGGAATTGAGTTCCAGGATTTCACCTGAGTTTTTAATGACATATGGTGAAACATTCATCCCTGCGGAAGCATAAGTGAATAATTTGGTCGTTTTATTATAGATACCATATAGCATCAGGATATAGGTTTCATCATTAAAATTGGTTTCATTAAAGCTTTTGTATATTGAATCCAGGACTGCTTCGGGGGATACCACCTTCCCGAATTCATTCTCATCTTCTTTTAGAGGTTCTACATTCTGATTGGCAAATACAGTAAGCATTGCAGCAGAAACGCCATGTCCAGCTACATCACCTATATATATTGCTATATTGTCCTCATCTAGCTTAATAACATTATAGAAGTCTCCGCTTAACCTTTCAGCAGGTATATATTCAGCATGAAAAGATACTGACTTATCCTCGGGCAGATGTTCGGGCATAAGACTAAGCTGCATTTCTCTAGCATATTCGATATCCTTCATAAGCATTGAATTTGCATCTTCAAGATCTTTGGTTCGTTGCTTTACAATCAGATTGAGGTTATCTGAGTAATCGCTTAATTCATTTTTTGCTTTTTTCATTTCCCTGTATGGCTCACTTACATTGTCTATATAAATTGCTTTGTATAAAATGATGTATGCAATTATTTTATATATATGACCAATATAATTGAATGCGTCATAAACGCTTCCATAGTTGGTAAATGCGAATTCAGAAAAGATTAGAAATACAAGAGCCATCATAAATTGATGCTCACGGATCTGAGCTGTTTTTTTATATTTATACATTATAACTGCAAAGGTAATTGCCATTATTAAAATAATTATATACTCCATAATTATTTTTGTTATCGTAAGACCAGAATCTTCAATTAGCATAAGTGGAAATGCATTGGGATAATAAGTAGTTATTAAGAATAACAGAATCGAGAAGGAGAAGGTTAAGCCTGCAAATACACCTTTCTTGATATCAGTCTTAACCGAGTCTGGAATTAACACCGCCAGTAAAAAACCAAAGCTTCCAAATGTCCTTGAAAGAATCCACAAGGTTGTTGCTCTGTTTGCAGTTGTATTTGCTATAAAGAAGTCAGACATTCCCTTAAAACTGAAGGTATGGAGAGCATCAAGAGTCCCCATCATTAAAAAAGCACAGCCAAGAACGATCATGTTGAGTTTTTTTGATTCCTCATATACAAAATAGGATACAGTAAAAATTGAAAAGGAAACCAAGACACTAGCAAATTCGAATATCATATGCCATGTCAAGTAATCGGCAATAGACATAAAGCCCATAAACCAATCATTATTAATACCAGCTATCATATAAAGTATTATAGAGAATAATACTATTCGGATTATTCTTTTGTAGAGCATTAGATTTTTCATGTAGTTGCTCTTTTTATTATCCATAAACGCCCCCTGCTAGGCAGTTAATTGAGTAGCTTTGAGCTATTAAATATAGCAATTTCAATAAAATATCACACTCTGTAATTATACAAAAACAGGAACAATCTATCAAGTCATTTCCTAAATAAGCACTATTTTGATAATCACAATTGTCGATGAATTATTAGTAGAATGATGAGTTTTTAGGTCTACATAGATAGGCTGCCAAGAATGAAGCCTCTTGACAGCCAAATTTGTATGGTTAATTAACTAACATTTATAAGATTCTGTATTAGTTTTAGCTTGCATCTTCTATGGAAGATTTTAGATCCTTCTCAATATTTGATGCAATATCTGACAATCTATTGTCATTTAACATATCAACCAGCATTGATGGTCTAATCATACCAATAAAAACTGAATTGTCATTTTCGTATACTACTACTTTGCAGGGTAAGAAGTACCCTACTTCGATATTTTTTTCTAGTAGTTCTGCTGCTTGTTTTGGGTTGCAAACCTCTAGTATGTTTATATTCTTATCAAAATCCAACCCTTTTTCATGAAGCTTATCTTTGAAGCTTAGCTCCCATAGCACCCCGAAATTATAATTACTTAGACTTACCTTTAAATCTTCAATCGCTTTTTCAAAACTCTTGTTGGTTTTTACTTTATAGTTTATATCCATAAAAAATTCCTCCTTGAATTATTATACTTAGTTAAAGAATACCCTTTATATAGTTCAATATTCAAATCGTACAGTATAGTATAAAAAAAGTAAAAAGGTTTCCCTTTCTACTCTTGGTTTTTACTATTTACTTTTTATTCTTTAGCAATGCAAAGCCTGCTAGCATAAATGATGCTCCTAAACCGCTTAATGCTGTCGTTGCGGCTGCACCAGTAGCTGGTAATCTTGGCTCATTTGGAGCCTCTGGTTCTTCTGTAGCTTCTGGTTCTACTACTATAGCCTCTGTTTCAACTACAGCCTCTGGCTCATCTACTGCTTCCTGATCATCTCTATCGTCTCTATCATCATCAGAAATTATTATAGCTGGAGGAGTTGTTGTATCTCCATTGTTGCTTGTTTCATCCGCTATACTACAAACATCATTTGTTATTGTGTTGGTATTTAAAGTAACAGCTCCACCTAAAGCAAGTAGTCGTCCTTTTACTGTTGCACCTGTTGTTGCTGTTATAGACTCAGATGCCATAATGGTACCAACAAATTCTGAGTTAGCTCCTAATGTTGCAGAGCTTCCAACAACCCAATATACCTGACAGGATGTAGCACTGTTTATGTTTGAAACGATACTTGAACCTGCTGTTACTAGAGTTGAATCCATTAGAAATATGAATACTGCATTTGGATCACCCTTTCCATCAAGAGTCAATGTGCCAGTTAGTCCAAATGTACCTGATGCAGAATCATATACTCCTGGAATAAGTGTTTGACCGCCTAGCTCGGTTTCGATAGTAGTTGTTGGAGTTCTGCCTGTGGCATTGTTATAGGCTGTTAGCAAATCATCTTTTGCTTCGCTGGCAGTGGCTTCAGCTAAGTATACATCACCACTTATTGTTGCACTTGTTTCACCTGTAAATGCTGTTTTTGGATGTAGTCCAACATTTGATCCAGCACTACCACTAATAGTTGTATCTCCGGTATTTGTTATTGTGCTTCCAGCTAAAACTGCAAATGAGGATGCTGTTCCAAGATCGACAGCTGCTTCAGCTGCATTACCTATAGTAGGTATTACAAGCATAATTGCAAGCACTGATGCCAAGGCTATTGATGCTATTCGGTTATTATTAATTATTTTCAAAATTTACCACTCCCCTAATTCTAATTTAAATGATTATTCTATGAAACTTTCGCTTCTTTGTTATTGCTCATAATGTCAACCAGTTTAGCAATACTCCATGCCAATGCAGCGTACGCAAGCATTGCAATTATAAGAGCGGGTTCCAAAACCGATTGGGTTTCAATACCCTCTGACACAGCTATTCTAAAGATTCCATAGAATGGTGCCAAGAACAAATTGGTAATTGAATATATGATTGATACAAATGGACTTCCAGGGTTTGCGCCTAATACTTTTAAAACAAGTCTAAAAGCAAATAGAATCTCTAGAATTCCCAATATATAATATATGATTCTTTTTGCCTTAATATTTCCTGCACTTTCAGTTCTTTCAACATTTTCCATTTTAATACCTCCAAATAATTATTTTTTAAATTTTCCTTGATCTTGAATGTCAATTTGTTTATATAAAAAGATTCTTCCAATATATATGATTTAATCCATATTATATTTTGTGGTTAAAGCATAGACTCTAACTGTTAACTCCATTTGGTAAAGACTTAATGAGCTTGTCTGCAGTTTCACCATCCAGAGTCTCGAGGTATTCGAGAAATACTGAGAGTCTTTTATACTCTGAGATAGAGAATAGAACTGCATCTGATTGATTGTTTTTTAAAATAAATATCTTGCCAAATTTCTCAGCTTTATCTCTACAGGTTTTGTAGTTTTTAATCATATCTGAATTTGATACAATTGCTTCCATCAAAATATTCATTAATCTCAGTCACCTCTTTCTATTACTAAATACATCTTGCTCCACGAGTATACATCAATTATAACAATATAGCAAATAATATAACTAATAAAATATATAATAATAATACTAATTATAATAAGTATAATAATATGAATCAGGTATGCGTTCCGGTAGCTCAATTCGTATCAAGATATAGAAGAAAAAATATATTTTTAATTCAAAAGATATTTTATTAATCTAATTTCATTTCATTATTTATTTCAAAAAACAAAATTACCATCTTTGACCTTGATTAGTCTTAAAGATGGCAATTTTGATAGTTCATTTGATGATACATAACTTTTCAATATCCTTCTAGGTTCATATTACTGATCTACTTAGCGTCTTCTTTAGGTAGAGATTCCACTAGCTTCAAAATATCCTTTTCAGGGGTGTTATCCAGATGTTCAATGATACTTGAGAGTCTTTTGTATTCTCCGATAGAAATCAAGACTGCATCAGGTTGATTGTTTTTTAGTATGAATATTTTACCAAGATCCTCTGCTTTGTTTCTGCAAGCTTTATAGTTTTTAATCATATCAGAGTTTGAAACCATTGCTTTTGCTGTAAGTATCATCTTAATCTTCCTCCCGTCAGGTTCTCTCCACAATAAATAAAACATTTCGTCGATCCTCTATGATTTTATCATAGTAACCAAATTTATTAAACTATTATCCTATCTATTTTTAGACCATAAATGAAGACCAGATAATTTGCAATTCTTTTTTATTCCAGAATTTCAGATTTTGAACAAGTCCATCATATAGGAATATCGAACGATGGAAGATCGAAAATTAAATCATTCACAACAGGTATAACTGAAAAGGGGTATAATGAATATATGAGGATTCGAATTCTTAGCAAATTCGTTCAAAAATCATGAGTAATGAGTACTCAAATGATTTCAGTAAATTATTCACAAGGAGGCAAAAAATGAGTAAGGATTCATCTTATATATATGAAAATCGTATTATTCCAAAAGGTTTGTTGGTTGCAATCGGTGGAAACGAGGACAAGGAACACGACCTGCAAATCTTTAATACCATCCTGTCATTGGTAAATAAGAAGAGAAAGAGTATTGAAATAATCACTACAGCCAGTAGTTATCCAGAAGAAGCAGGTATGGCGTATTACAAGGTTTTTACCAGGGATAGTGAGAATAATGTCGGGTTGATGCATATATCGACACGAGAACAGGCTTCCGATGCTAGTCTCTTAAAAAGAATCACTACTGCGGACATTATTTTCTTCACTGGGGGAGATCAACTGCGTATCACCAGTGTTTTGGGTGGGACTCCAATTGAGAATGAAATTCTTAGGCGATATGAACAGGAATTTTGCATCATTTCAGGGACCAGTGCCGGTGCCAGTGCCATGTCAAAGACCATGATTTGTGGAGGGGATAGCAGGGAAGCTTTGCGTAAAGGGACTATTAATGTTTCAATCGGCATTGGATTGATAGACAATGCAATCATCGATACGCATTTTATAGAGCGTGGACGGTTTAGTAGATTGATGCAGATTGTAAGTATGAATCCAAGCAATATTGGAATAGGTATTGGGGAAGATTCTGGTATTGTCATAAAGGGCGGATGTATCTTAAAAGCCATAGGTCGTGGGATTACAGTTATTTTGGACGGGCAACACCTTAAGTATACAAATGTTGCGGATATTGACTCAGATGAAGCAATCGCAATAGAAAATCTAGTAATTCATACCATTGTAAATGGTTATGGTTATGACCTGTGTGAGAAAAAGTATCTTAGACCATATGATTTGGATAGGATCAATCGGATTGAAAGTGAGGGGAATAGCAGTGAAAATAATTGAGATGCGAGCCATAAGAGGACCAAATTACTACAGTAGACATCCAGTCATCTTTATGAAGCTGGATTTAGGAGAGCTTGAAGAGAAACCAACAGATACGGTTCCGAGCTTTAAGGATAATATCTCGATGATGATGCCAAGCTTGTATGAGCACAAATGCTCTCCAGGGGTGATAGGCGGATTTTTTGAGCGCTTGTTAACAGGTACCTGGGCTGGTCATGTCGTGGAGCATGTTGCCCTTGAGCTTCAATGTCTTGCAGGGCATGAAGTCGCTTTTGGGAAAACCTTCACCATGGATGAACCTGGAGTTTACAATCTTGTATATCGCTATGTGGATGAAAATACCGGTATACGGGCAGGTGAAATGGCAGTTGAAATTGTAGAAAAACTGTTTGAGGGAGTAACCACAGATGTAGAGCCATTGATTCTGGAATTGAAAAAAATTGCAGCGAACAGTCTACTGGGGCCATCAACACAATCAATAGTAGACGAGGCAACCAAGCGTGGAATACCACACCTAAGGCTAAATGAAGAAAGCTATGTTCAATTAGGTCAGGGAATTCATCAAAGAAGAATACAAGCTACAATGATGGATAATACATCTGCCCTGGGAGTTGAGATTGCAGATGACAAGGAAAGTACCAAGAATCTCCTGTCATCATTGGGAATTCCAGTGCCTGAAGGAAATTCCGCCCAAACAGAAGAAGAAGCATTACAGGTAGCAGAGACAATCGGTTATCCAGTAGTGGTAAAACCATTAATAGGGAATCATGGCAGGGGAATTACCATCAATGTTACAGATAAGGAAGAACTTGTAACGGCCTTTAGGATAGCAATAAAAATCTGTGAAACATGCCTGGTGGAAGAATATCTGGTGGGATTTGACTACAGAATCCTTGTCATAGATGGAAAATTTGTTGCAGCTGCTCTTAGGGAGCCAGCATTTGTTATTGGTAACGGTAAGGATACCATTAAGAAGCTTATCCAAGATATAAACAATGATCCAGAAAGAGGAATCGGTCATGAAAGGAATCTGACTCAGATTAAGATTGATAATATGACGGAAAGATTATTGGCAAGTCAGAATCTTGAACTAAATAGTATACTTGATGAGGGTAGAAAAATTTATGTTAAATCCACTGCAAATCTAAGTGCAGGAGGTACCGCTCTTGATGTCACTGAAAATGTCCATCCTCTCAACCAATTAATGGCGGAAAGAATTTCAAGAATTGTTGGATTAAATGTAATAGGAATTGATATAATTGCCGATTCACTGGAAAGTCCACTATCAAGCGGTCATTCAGGTGTTGTTGAGGTCAATGCAGCACCGGGCTTTAGAATGCATCTTAATCCTACAAAAGGAACACCAAGAAATATTGCTTCCAATATCGTTGACATGCTTTTTCCGCCTGGAACAATCCATTCTGTTCCAATTGTTGCCGTCACCGGAACCAACGGTAAAACAACAACCACCAGACTTATTTCACATATCCTTGGATTGAACGGAAGCACGGTGGGGATGACGTCTACAGATGCTGTAATCATCGACAACATTCCAATACTTAGAGGAGATTACAGTGGTCCAGAGGGAGCAAGCAAGGTAATGATGGATTCTACTATAGACCATGCAGTACTAGAGGTGGCAAGAGGCGGAATTCTTCGGAGAGGACTTGGATTTAAAGAATGTGATGTTGGAGTGTTACTTAATATCACTTCAGACCACCTAGGTGAAGGCGGAATCGACTCATTGGAGGAGCTTACACGATTAAAGTCAACAGTTACTGAATCTGTTAAATCATCTGGGTATGCTGTTTTCAATGCCGATGATCCGCTTGTTATTTCCTGTCTTGACAAAACAAAGGGACATCCGATTCTTTTCTCAAGGGACCCGGAAAATTCGGAGCTTAAAACCAATTTCGAAAAAGGGAATCTTAATGTAACAGTGAAGGATGGCATCATCATTGTTCAAAAAAAAGGATGGACTTCAACAGTAGCAAGTGTAATTGAGATACCCATAACTTTTGATGGGAATGCTGGATTCAATGTTGAAAATGTTATGGCAGCTGTAGCTGCTACAGCTGCCTTGGGATTAAATGAGACGCAAATAAGAGCAGGGCTTGTTAGTTTCAGCCCTTCAATTGGTCAGTCCCCAGGAAGAATGAACATAATCGATATGGGTGAATTCAAAGCAGTTGTTGATTACGGTCATAATACCGGGGCAATAATTGCGACGGGAGATTTTATCAAAGGCTTGATGCCGGGCAGAAAAATCAGGATGGCCTCTGGAGTTGGAAATCGTAGAGGTGATGATATAGTTGAATTTGGTGTTGCGCTTTCCAAGTACTATGATCATATAGTTCTATGCGATTCAGATCCAAGAGAAAGACATGTAGGTGAAACAGCAAGGCTTGTCAAGGAAGGACTGTTAAAGGGTGGGTTCAACCAGGATATGATAACGATGGTCTTGGATGAAAAAGAAGCCACAAAAGCGTCACTTGACATGGCAAGACCAGGTGACCTCGTGGTATTGCAGGTTGATAATATCACCCAGGTAATTAAAGACGTACTTGATTACAAGGCAAAATTAGTAGGAGCGCGTAAGAGTTAAAAATCAATCACCCAGGTTTACTAAACCTGGGTGTTAATTTGTGTGATGTTACGTTGTAAAAACTGCGTACATGTCCTATAATTGGCATAAGAGCTGATTTCCGAGATATAAGGAGTTGATATAGTTTGAATATACGAAAATCTTTTAAGTTGATATTGTTGATAGTGATATTTGTAATTCTTGCTTCGATGATAAGTGGTTGCAAATCTGGCACTGATGACTCAATTGAAATCGATGAATTTATGCAAGCCTATAATACCTATAGTAGCTACAAATATAGTGGGAGCATACTTGTTGCAAAGGGAGATAGGATTATACATAATAAAGGTTATGAAATGTCAGATTACGAGAATAATGTTATGAACACCATCGAGACTGCTTTTCCCATTGGATCAATAACAAAATCATTTACTGCTACAGCAATCCTGCAGCTTCACGAAAGAGGTAAATTGAATTTGGAAGACACAGTTTCCAAATTTATTGAGGATAACAATAGAGGAGACGATGTCACTATCCATCAGCTTTTAACACATACAGCAGGTATTGCAAGGGAGGGAAAGCTTTCTGGATCAAGAGAGATAACACTGGATGAAAATGTTAAGTTTATAAGTAACCAGAGGCTTTTATTTGAACCTGGGGAGGACTTTTCATATAGCAATGCAGGATATATACTCCTGGCATCGATAATCGAAAAGGTGTCAGGCCAATCATACAGTGAGTATCTGGAAAAAAATATCTTTGAGCCCCTAAGCATGAAAAGTACTTGGTGCGGGAATGACAGTTCCTACTCTGAAAACCAGGCACTTGGATATAGGAGAACTACAGGAGATCCAAGCCGTCTATTCATATACAATTTCTCAATGATAATTGGAAGCGGTAATATCTATTCTACATCTGAGGACTTGTATAAGTATGTCCAGGGTCTGAATGACGGTATACTGCTATCTCAGGAATCCATTGAAATGATGTATACTCCACATTATGGTGATTCCAACAATGGTTACGGCTATGGATGGGAAGTGTGGAAAATGAATGAAAATAGAGCTGTAAGCCATGGTGGAAACATAGGAGGAGGAGGCTATTCATCTTATCTATTGCAGTATCCGGATGAAGATTTAATATTTGTATTTCTTACAAATAATGATGACACAACCGCTTTGGATGCGGTTTCCAAAAGTATTGAGGCAATAATGTTTGAGGATGATTATGTAATTCCTGAAGATTCAGATTCCAAGAAAATCGAAGTTGAGTTACTGAAGGAATATGCTGGGGATTATTCATTCAACAATGTTTTGTTATCAATTACTTATAATGATGGGAAACTTTATTCAACAGCTGATGATGGAAATATTTACGAACTACTGCCCTTAAATGAGAGTACATTTCTTTATGAAGACCATCAGTGGATCAGAGGAAAATTTGTAAATGAAGATGGAGATATTAAGTACATACTACAGAACATAAATAATATTTTTGAATTTAAGAAGGTTAAGTAGCAACAGACTAAAAGCATATAAACGACCCCATCTATCATTGGATAAGAAATGCCACCTATTTAAAATAGGTGGCATTTCTTTATTTTACTTCATGTAATTACACATATAATTCAATAGCCTAAACTTTTGCGTTTTGCTTAGCTTTTCTAGCGTTAATTGCTTTCCAAGTTTCAGCATTCTTAATTCCAAGTTTATCAGGATCAAAAGTAGGTACTTTAATACCTGCTTTAAGTTGATCTTCGTAATCCTTCAAGGTAAGAATACCTGTTTTTGATAGTAGAAGTATAGCTACTACGTTTAACCATGCCATCAATCCAACTCCTATATCACCAAGAGCCCAAACCTCTCCAACTGTGCTTAGAGTTCCGGCAAATACTGATCCTAGGAATACTATTCTTGTAACTGTGATTACAGTGTGTCTAGTTTTACCCTTCTTGAATAGGTAGGCTACACCTGTTTCTGCGTAGTATCCATAAGCAAGAAGTGTTGTAAATGCAAAGAAGAAAAGAGCTACTGCAACAAATGATAGTCCAAAACCTGGAATAAAGGTGTCGACAGCATGCTGAGTGAAGGCAGGTCCATATTCAACACCTGGAGCACCTTCAAATATGATTGCATCTCCGTCATAAACATTGTACATTCCTGAAACAATTATCATAAATGCTGTAGCTGAACAAACGAACAATGTATCGAAGTAAACTGAGAAGGCCTGTACAAGACCCTGTTCTGCTGGGTGGTCAACCTCTGCTGCAGCTGCAGCCATTGGTCCAGTACCCTGTCCAGCTTCGTTTGAGTAGATACCACGCTTAACTCCCATTGATATTGCAGCACCGATGATACCTGCAAATGCTTGTTCTGCACCGAATGCACTACCGATAATGATACCAAATACTCTTGGTATTTCTGTAATATTAACTATCATCATAGCCAATGCAACAAGTATATATACAATCGCCATAATAGGAACTACTTTTTCTGCTACTCTACCAATACGTTTTACACCACCGAATATTATAAGTGCTAATAATAATACTATTATTCCACCAGTTATTGCTGGTCCAATGCTAAAAGCGTTTTGCATACTAACTGCAATAGCATTTGATTGAATACCTGGTAGGAAGAATCCCATTGCAACTACAACTGAAACTGAAAAAGCAACCGCGAACCATTTGATACCAAGACCCTTTTCGATATAGTACGATGGTCCTCCACGATACTGATCATCAACTTCATCCTTGTATACCTGCGCCAAAGCAGCCTCAACATATGCTGAACTTGCTCCAAGGAATGCGATTACCCACATCCAAAATACTGCTCCTGGTCCTCCCAAAGCAATAGCAGTTGCAACACCGGCAATATTACCAGTACCAACACGACCTGCTACAGCAAGAGCAAAAGCCTGGAATGAAGATACACCAGTCTCAGAAGCTACATTACCAAATAGCAAGGTAACCATTTTCTTAATTAGACGTACTTGAACAAATCGGGTTCTTAATGAAAAGTACAAACCTGTTCCTAGAAGTAGATAAACTAATGCATTACTCCAAATGACTGCGTTTAAAAAATCAACAATTGGTCCCATTCACTAACCTCCTTATAATTTGAATTATATGTGAATTACATGTGTAAATTATACTACATGAACGTAATAGAAGGCAAGCGATTTCATAGAAAATTCTCAACATTATGAATAGTTAAATTTTTGACAAGATAAATACAAAAAGTATTATATAGAAAAACAATTAATGACATATAAACGACATTTTACAGATGTCATAAATTATAATAAGAATGTCTGAATTATGGTAATTATAATAGAACATAGAAATAACCTGTCAAAGATAAGAAAGAATAGATCATTATAAGTAAGAGTGATTATATATGGGTGAGGATTGTTTCCAGCTTAGCATCCTGGTATCTAGACAGATTAAAATTAGTGACAATGATTAAGATTAAATAGCACACAAATTTCGAAATATCGAAAAAAGTGAAAATATTACGGAAATAATATTGAAAGCATATACCAACAATGTTATAATATTATCAAGCTAAGGAAAGGTGTTGATGGCTATGAAAGTACAAGTCAAGCTGTTTGCCACCTTCAGGAACGGAAGACAGGGGTTGCAGGAATTTGAATACCCACAGGATATACCTATCTCCACAGTACTGAAAGACCTATCATTATCTGAAAATGATATTGGTATGGCACTGGTGAACGGGATTCGCGCAACAACTGACAACAAGCTGCATGACCATGATGTTCTGGCATTGGTACCAGAATACAGACCAAGACATCACTAGGGATTAATCATAAAAGGCGTATTATCATAAGGAAATAGAGCGGCCTCTTTATTTCCAAAACCAATAAAAAATGATGCAAACTTCCGTTAAAGGATGTTTGTATCATTTTTATTTGGAATTACTTGTATTTGATCATCTGATCAAGCTCTTCAAAACTGTTGTATTCAATTGGATCTGAATCCTTTAAATAGGACTTGATTTGATCAATGAATCTCCAGGAATGCTCTATTTCATCCCATCTGGGGAAAAGTGTAGAGTCACCTGATATAATATCCAGCAGTAGTTTTTCATAAGCTTCCGGGAAGTTCCCAATTGCCTGACATTTGTGGCAGTAATCAAGAATTGTAGGCCTAACATCCAGTGTCAATCCTGGATATTTGGTATTGATCTGAAAAGTGATTCCATCTTCTGGATCTATTCTAATGATCAGTTGATTTGGTGGGACGCTTTCATTTGACCATTGTTTGTGACTGTGACTGTTTTCAAGGAAATCAACAATTATTTCAGATTTTTTTTCATCAAGATGCTTTCCTGTAATAAAATAGAATGGAACTCCTCGCCATCTTTCAGTATCAACTGCTACCTTAAGATAAACAAAAGTTTCAGTCTTTGAATCGGGCAAAACGTTTCTTTCACTCCTGTATCCATTATACTGACCAATAAAAACATTATCGGGATTAAAGTCTGTTTTTAAGTTTCTCAGCACATGGACCTTTTTATCGCGAATGTCATCAGTTTCAAAGCTTTCAGGAGGCTCCATCGCTACAAGGCTAAGCATTTGCATCAAATGGCTTTGGAGCATGTCTCTTAATGCACCAGAACGGTCATAATAGCTTCCGCGGTCAATAACTCCCTCCGATTCCTTGGCTAAAATAGTAATCTTTTTAATTCCATTACTACCCCACACATCCTCAAAAATTTTATTTGAGAAACGAACCACCAAAATATTTTGTATCATTTCTTTGCCCAAATAGTGATCAATACGATAAATCTGACTTTCTTTAAAGTATTGTTTGAGAAGTTGATTATATTCTTTAGCTGAAGCCAAATCTTCTCCAAAGGGCTTTTCAAAAACAATACGGACGCTGGGGTCCCCTTTTTTAGCTAGATTGAACGTACTGATACCTTCAGCGATTGTTGGCAGTAATTCTGGCGATGTTGCCAGATAGAATACAGTATTGGAATTGTTGAATTGGCAGTGGTTTTCTATAAAATTTCTCAAGCTATCATAGTCAGAAATGGATTCTATGTCCATCCTATAATACAATAGGTTATCTCTAAAAGAATCCCAATCAATTTTTTCTGTTACCTTATTAATGGCATCATCAACATATGTTTCTGTAGTAAGCTCCTTTCTGCCTACGCACACTATTTTTGTATCTCCGGAAAATGATTTGTTGGAGATAAGCTGAAATAAAGCTGGTAGAAGCTTTTTATAGGTTAGGTTGCCTGTTGCACCAAAAATTACAAATAAATTATTTTTCATGACTTCACCTTTTTTCATGGATGGCATGGCCACCAAATTCTTTTCGTATTGAAGCCACTACCTTTTCAGAGAATTTTCCCGTATCGACAGATTTGTACCTGGCGAATAATGCATTGGAAATAACAGGCATGGAGACCTTGAGTCTCAGTGCTTCTTCAACAGCCCATTGTCCCTCGCCTGACGAATCAACAATTCCTTGAATGTTTTCCAATCTGTCACTTTTTTCAAAAGCACCTAAAACACTTCTCATTAGAAGGCCTTCAATGATTGAACCGTTGCTCCAAACCTTGGCCACATTATGAAAGTCAATGTCAAACGGAGATGCATTAAGTAATTCAAAACCTTCCCCTATTGCCTGCATCATGCCATATTCAATCGCATTGTGAACCATCTTGACATAATGCCCACTGCCAGGGGCTCCTATATATGAATACCCGTTTTCAACTGATATGTCTTTGAATAAGGGGCTTAGATAATCAATAACCTCAGGCTCACCACCAACCATTGTACAGGCTCCGTTTCTGGCACCGTCGGTTCCACCACTGGTACCAACATCCACAAAGTCTATCCCAAGTGTTTTTAGCTTGTGATATCGTCTGATACTATCCTTGTAGAATGAATTGCCACCATCAATGACCACATCTCCTGGACTAAGGAACTCCAACAGCTCATCTATGGTATTATCAACAGCATCACCTGAAGGAATCATCATCCAAATGATTCGCTTATCTTTAAAAGAATGACAAAGTTCCTTGATGCTATATACACCTCTAATCCCTTCTTTTTCAATGCTTTCAGTTTTGTCAGAACTTCTATTGTATGCTATGATTTCGTGCTTATGGTCCCTTAGGTTCAATGCAAGATTATATCCCATTTTACCAAGTCCGATCAATCCAACTTCCATTTTAATCCTCTCCTTGTTTTCATCCTTAAACACTTTTACCCATATATAATTTTTCATCCCATTAAATGCTTAATTTATATGCTTCCTATACAAATAGTCTACTCAACCACAAACCATTGTACTGAACCATCTTTAGGGGCTACCATCTTGGTAGGTAAAGCTTCAATTGAATCAATATCTAAAACATCTTGCAAGATGGACATTTTTATTGAGCCGGCCGTTATAAAGGCAATATTTCTGGCATTGTTTATTAAGGGGAGGGTGAAGGACATACGTATAGGTGGAAATTTTGGAGCATCCACAAGATATGTGACCAGTCGTTTTCTTTCTTCCAAAATTGGATGATTTGGGAAAAGTGAAGCAGTATGTCCATCTTGTCCTAAACCAAGTATTATTAAATCGAAATTTGGAACCTCACTGGATTTAGTCCCAAATGTCTTCCTGATTTCATTTTCATATTCAATGGCAGAATCATAAGGTTCCAGATGAGTATCATAAGTATGGACCTTATTATCTGGAATGTTTACATATTTAAGAAAAACATTGCTGGATTTATTATGATTGCTGTCTTTACTTGTAGGAGGAACCAAGCGTTCGTCCACAAAAAAGACATGCCACCTGTTCCAGTCAAATGATTCTAATAATTCCTGATTTAAAATAGCCTCGGCAAAAATATCCATGGATGATCCGCCAGATAAACCTATTCTAAACTCACCTCGTTTCAGAATAGAATCATCATAGATAGATTTTACATATAGTCCCAAATCATGAGCAATCTTATCAAGTTGGTCAATTCTAACATTTGATTCTTTCATAAGGACACCTCCCATTTTTCATTGGTAGTGTCAAGTTTATCCCTTTAAAATAGCTATAAAATATTGTAATTTCAATAGTTATCAAAAAAAGATAACGACA